>NZ_JBJHAM010000003.1:0-407943 GCF_054051035.1 Blastococcus sp. SYSU DS0619
GAGCTGACACTCGCGATATCAATCAACCAAAGGAATCCCAGCCCCAACCACACAGTGGCCAGGGCACGGGGTATTACTTGGCACTGACTTTCGGCACGCTGTTGAGTTCTCAAGGAGCGGACGCGCAGAGAACCGGCCCTTCCGGGCTTCGTCCCTGGCTGGATGTCCAACTCTACGCCGGTTTCCAGCAGCCCGTCTAGCGGGGGCTGGTCCGGCGGCCCTTCCGGGCCGCGCGGCGCAAAGAGAAAGTTACACGCCCCCCGCGGCCCCGTGCAACCCGCCCCTCCGTGACCCCCGCCACGCGACCGCCACACCCCCGACACCCACCGTTCACGCCGGGCGCAGGGCGGGCCGCGTGCCCACGGTCCCCGGGAGCCGGACCGCGGCTGGGGAGCGGGTCAGAGCCCCAGGAGGCTGTCGATGCCGACGGTGAGGCCCGGACGCCGGCTGATCTCCCGGACCGCCAGCAGGACACCGGGCATGAACGAGGCCCGGTCGTAGGAGTCGTGCCGCAGGGTCAGCGTCTCCCCCGCTGCGCCGAGCAGCACCTCCTGGTGCGCCACCAGGCCGGCGAGCCGGACGGCGTGCACCGGCACGCCCTCGACGTCCGCACCCCGGGCGCCGGGCAGCTCGTCGGAGGTGGCGTCCGGAGCAGGGGGCAATCCGGCTGCGCGGCGGGCGGCCGCCACGAGGCGGGCCGTGCGCACCGCCGTCCCCGACGGTGCGTCCACCTTGTTCGGGTGGTGCAGCTCCACCACCTCGACGGAGGGGAAGAAGCGGGCCGCCTCCTGGGCGAAGCGCATCAGCAGGATGGCGCCGATGCCGAAGTTCGGGGCGATGACGACGCCGAGCTCCGGCTTGGGCTCCAGCCACTCCGCCACCGTCGCCAGCCGGGCGTCGTCGAAGCCGGTGGTGCCCACCACGCAGTGGATGTTGTTGTCGATGCAGAACCGGATGTTGTCCATGACCACGTCGGGCCGGGTGAAGTCGACGACCACCTGGGCGCCGGCATCCGCCACGTTGAACAGCCACTCGCCGTCGTCGACCATGGCCACGAGCTCCAGGTCCTCGGCGCTGTTCACCGCCTTGACCACCTCGGTGCCCATCCGGCCGCGGGCGCCGAGCACCCCCACCGGGATCAGCGACGCGTCGCGGTCGGGAGAGCCGGGCTGGAGGTCGGACGCACTCGTGGTCACCCGGTCAGGTTTCCCGGCCGACGGCCACGACGCAAGGCAGCCCGTGGATCAGCGTGCCCGGCGGGCCCGCCAGCTCCAGAGCGCGAGGCCCACCGCGACGCCGACCAGGTCCGCGGCGGCGTCGACCACCGACGCCGAGCGGGCGAGCGGGGTCAGCCCCTGGACCAGCTCGCTGCCCGCCGCGTAGAGCACGAGCGCCACCGCGAGCGGGGCCAGGGGGACGCCCGCCCACCTCCCCGTGACCGCCAGGCCGGCGAACACGAGCAGGTGGACGACCTTGTCCACCCCGGGCGGAGCCGAGGGCACGTCCGACCCCGGGGCGAAGAGGACCACCAGCGACACCGCGACGGCGAGGGCGAAGACGGCGCGGGCGAGCGCACCCCCGACGGCGGTCACCCGGTCCTCAGAGCCGGTCGAGGTCGGACTCGCGGTAGGGCCCCACGACGGCCAGGCAGGTCTCCTGGCCGAACAGCTCGGCGGCCACCGACCGCACCTGGCCCTCGTCGACCTCCTCGATGCGGGCGAGGACGTCCCGTACCGGCACGTACTCACCGTAGGACAGCTCGCTCTTGCCCAGGCGGCTCATCCGGGACCCGGTGTCCTCGAGCCCCAGGACCAGGCCACCCTTCAGCTGGCCACGCGCCCGGGCGACCTCCTCGGTCGTGAGCCCGTCGGCGGCCACCCGCCCGAGCTCCGCCCGGACCAGCCGCAGCACCTCGGGCACCCGCTTCTTCGAGCAGCCGGCGTAGACGGAGAACGCCCCGGCGCCGGCGTAGTGGGTGAGCGCCGAGCCCACGCTGTACACCAGGCCCCGCTTCTCGCGGATCTCCTGGAACAGCCGGGAGCTCATCCCGCCACCGACGGCGGCGTCCAGGACCGCGGCCACGTAGCGGCGCTCGTCCTGCCGGCCCATGGCCGGCGTCCCGAGCAGCAGGTGCGTCTGCTCGGTCCGCCGGGAGATCAGGCCCGTGGACCGCGCCGGCCGCACCAGTTCCACGTCCCCGGTGCGCAGCGGCGCAGGACGGCGGCTGCCGGAGAGCCGGTCCCCGAAGGCGGCGTTCACCAGCTCGAGCACCTGCTGGTGGTCCACCCGCCCGGCCGCGGTCACCACGATCGAGGGCATCGCGTACCGGGAGCGGTACCAACCGTCGACGTCGTCCCGCGTGAGCCCCTCGATGGACTCGATCGTGCCCAGCACCGAGCGGCCGAGCGAGGTGTCGCCGTACAGGGTCTCGGCGAACAGGTCGTGCACGGCGTCGCCGGGCTCGTCGTCGCGCATGGCGATCTCCTCGAGCACCACCGTCCGCTCCGACTCCAGGTCGGCCGCGGTGTTGGTCGCGTCGGTGACCAGGTCGGCCAGCAGCGTCACCGCGAGCGGCAGGTCGCTGGCGAGCACGTTCGCGTAGTAGCAGGTGTGCTCCTTGGCGGTGAAGGCGTTCATCTCACCGCCGACCGCGTCCATGGCCGTCGCGATCTCGAGCGCACCGCGTGACGTCGTCCCCTTGAACAGCAGGTGCTCGAGGAAGTGCGACGAGCCGGCGACCGCCGGCGTCTCGTCCCGCGAGCCCACGCCCACCCAGATGCCGAGCGTCGCCGACAGCACACCCGGCATCGTCTCGGTGAGCACCCGCAGGCCCCCGGGCAGCTCGGTGCGTTCCACCCGCCCCCCGACCTCGTCGAGGTCGAGCAGGGCGGTCGTCCCTACGGGAACCGGGGTGGGTGCATCAGCACCCGCCCCGGCCCGGATCAGATCAGTCGTGGTCACTCACCCGCAGGGGCGGCCTCGGCCGGAGCCTCGGCGGACGTGTCGGCACCCTCGGCGGAGACCGGCGCGAGGCTGATCTTCCCGCGGGCGTCGATGTCGGTGATCTCGACCTGCATCTTGTCGCCGACGTTCGCGACGTCCTCGACCTTGCCGATGCGCTTGCCGCCACCGAGCTTGCTGATGTGCACGAGGCCGTCCTTGCCCGGGAGCAGGGAGACGAAGGCGCCGAACGGCGTGGTCTTGACGACCGTGCCGAGGAACCGCTCGCCGACCTTCGGCATCTGCGGGTTGGCGATGGCGTTGATCCGGTCCACCGCGGCCTGCGCCGAGGGGCCGTCGGACGCGCCGACGTAGATCGTGCCGTCGTCCTCGATGGTGATGTCGGCGCCGGTCTCGTCCTGGATCGCGTTGATCATCTGGCCCTTGGGGCCGATGACCGCACCGATCTTGTCGACCGGGATGCGCACCGTGGTCACCCGCGGGGCGAACGGGCTCATCTCGTCGGGGCCGTCGATGGCCTCGCCCATGACGTCGAGGATGTGCAGCCGGGCCGCGCGGGCCTGGGTCAGCGCACCGGCGAGGACGTCGGAGGGGATGCCGTCGAGCTTCGTGTCCAGCTGGAGGGCCGTGACGAAGTCCTTGGTGCCGGCGACCTTGAAGTCCATGTCACCGAAGGCGTCCTCGGCGCCGAGGATGTCGGTCAGCGCGACGTACTCGGTCTTGCCGTCCACCTCGTCGGACACCAGGCCCATGGCGATGCCGGCGACCGGGGCGCGCAGCGGCACACCGGCGTTGAGCAGGGCCAGCGTCGAGGCGCAGACCGAGCCCATGGAGGTCGAGCCGTTGGAGCCCAGCGCCTCCGACACCTGCCGGATCGCGTAGGGGAACTCCTCGCGGTCGGGCAGCACCGGCAGCAGCGCCCGCTCGGCGAGCGCGCCGTGGCCGATCTCGCGGCGCTTGGGCGAACCCACGCGACCGGTCTCACCGGTGGAGTACGGCGGGAAGTTGTAGTTGTGCATGTAGCGCTTGCGGCTGACCGGCGAGAGCGTGTCGAGCTGCTGCTCCATGCGGAGCATGTTCAGCGTGGTGACACCCAGGATCTGGGTCTCGCCGCGCTCGAACAGCGCCGAGCCGTGCACCCGCGGGATGACCTCGACCTCGGCCGAGAGCGGCCGGATGTCGGTGAGGCCCCGGCCGTCGATGCGGACCTTGTCGCGCAGGATGCGCTGCCGGACGACCTTCTTGGTCAGCGCGCGGAAGGCACCGGAGATCTCCTTCTCCCGGCCCTCGAACTGACCGGCGAGCGCTGCCTTGACCTCGTCCTTGAGCACGTCGGTGGCGTCCTCGCGCTCCTGCTTGCCGGCGATCTGCTGGGCCTGGGCGAGCTTGTCGCCGACCTGCGCCTCGACGGCGGCGTAGACGTCGTCCTGGTAGTCCAGGAAGCGCGGGAAGTCGGCGACCGGCTTGGCGGCCTTCTCGGCGACGGCGGCCTGCGCCTCGCACAGCGCCTTGATGAACGGCTTGGCCGCCTCGAGGCCCTGGGCCACGATCTCCTCGGTCGGGGCGGGGGCGCCGCCGGCGACCAGCGCGATGGTCTTCTCGGTGGCCTCGGCCTCGACCATCATGATCGCGACGTCGCCGTCGGGCAGGACCCGCCCGGCCACGACCATGTCGAAGACGGCGTCCTCGAGCTCGGTCTGCGTCGGGAAGCCGACCCACTGGCCGTTGATCAGCGCGACCCGGGTGCCGCCGACGGGGCCGGAGAACGGCAGGCCGGACAGCTGGGTGGACGCCGAGGCACCGTTGATCGCGAGCACGTCGTAGAGGTGCTCGGGGTCCAGCGACATGACGGTGATGACGACCTGGACCTCGTTGCGCAGGCCCTTGGCGAAGGTCGGGCGCAGCGGCCGGTCGATGAGGCGGCAGGTGAGGATCGCGTCCTCCGACGGCCGGCCCTCGCGGCGGAAGAACGAGCCCGGGATGCGCCCGGCGGCGTACATCCGCTCCTCGACGTCGACCGTCAGCGGGAAGAAGTCGAACTGCTCCTTGGGCTGGCGGCCGGCCGTGGTGGCCGACAGCAGCATGGTGTCGCCCATCGTGACGACGACGGAGCCGGCGGCCTGGCGGGCGAGCCGACCGGTCTCGAAGGTGACCGAGCGGCTGCCGAAGCTCCCGTTGTCGATCACCGCGGTGGCGGTGGTGACCCCGTCCTCGGGGTCGAACTCGGCAGCGATGCTGCCCTGCGTGGTGGGTGCGGACATCTGTCCTTCTCTCTTCGTCGCATACCGCGACGTTCCTCTTGCGGCGCCTCGCGCCGACCTGCGTTCCGGGGGCGACCGGTCTTCGATCGAAGCCCTCGGGCGTGCTGTTCCCCTGCGAGGAGGAAGCGATGCGTCCCGGGGGCCACTACCGAGGACCGGCCCTTCGCGGGGGCGGTCGGCCGGGGGCCTCTGACTCGGACGGCGGGTGCCGTACGAGAGAGGGGACCGTCCCGGAGCGATCCGGAGCGGTCCCCTCGACGTGCTAGCGGCGCAGGCCGAGCCGCTCGATCAGCGAGCGGTACCGGTTGATGTCGGTCTTCGCCAGGTAGTTCAGCAGCCGGCGACGCCGGCCGACCAGCAGGAGCAGTCCCCGCCGGCTGTGGTGGTCGTGCTTGTGCATCTTCAGGTGCTCGGTCAGGTCGCTGATCCGGCGGGTCAGCATGGCGACCTGCACCTCGGGCGAACCGGTGTCCTTCTCGACCGTCGCGTAGTCGGTCATGATCTGCTGCTTGATCGCGCTGTCGAGCGCCATGGTTCGCCTCCTGGGCGGATGTCGTGTGGCCCCCGGTCTGACTCACGAGGGCAGGCTTCACACAGCCGTGCTGGCACGGCCGGGGATCACTCTACGCCGTCCCCCGGCCGGTCAGGTCGGCAGGCCCAGGACCTGGCGGGTGTCCGCGACGTCCTGGGCCATGGCGGCCAGCAGTCCGTCGACGTCGGCGAACGCGGCCATCGGCCGCAGCCGCCGGGCGAACTCCACGCCCACGTGCTCGCCGTAGAGGTCGCCGTCGTAGTCCAGGACGAAGGCCTCCACCGTGCGCCGGCTGCCCTGGAAGGTCGGGTTGGTCCCCACCGAGATGGCGGCCGGGAACCGCTCCCGGCTGGCGCCGCTGCGCGGATCGCGGGTGACCAGGTGCCCGGCGTAGACGCCGTCGGCCGGGATGGCCGTGTAGGCCGGGGTCTCCACGTTGGCCGTCGGGTAGCCGAGGTCCCGACCCCGGCGGTCCCCGCGGACGACGACGCCGTCGACCCGGTGCGGCCGGCCGAGCGCGCGCGCCGCGGGCACCATGTCGCCCGCCGCGACGCAGGCGCGGATGTAGGTGGAGGAGATGGTCACCTCGCCGTCCTCCGACGAGTCCTGCGCCAGGGGCACGCCCTCCACGGCGAAACCGAAGCGGCGCCCCTCCGCGGTGAGGGTCGCCACCGTGCCCGAGGCGCGGTGGCCGTAGGTGAAGTTCTCCCCCACGACCACCTGCGCCGCGTGCAGCCGCTCGACCAGCACCGTGTGGGTGAAGGTCTCCGGCGGCAGCTTCATGAACTCGGCGGTGAACGGCAGCACGCACATGGCGTCGACACCCAGCTCCGCGACCAGCTCGGCCTTCCGGTCGAGCGAGGTGAGGATGGCCGGGTGCGAGCCGGGGCGGACCACCTCGGCCGGGTGCGGGTCGAAGGTCAGCAGCAGGCACGGACGACGCATGGCCCGGGCCCGCGCCACGGCGGCCCCGATCAGCTTCTGGTGCCCGCTGTGCACGCCGTCGTACATCCCGACGGTGACCACGGTCCGGCCGAGGTCCCCCGGGGTGGCCTCGAGCCCCCGCCAGCGCAGCACGCGACCCGCTCCCCGCCCGGTCAGGAGACCCGGTGCAGCCAGCCGTGGGTGTCGGCCACCCGCCCGTGCTGGATGTCGAGCAGCGCCTCGCGCAGCCGCATGGTGACCGGACCGGGCTCGCCGTTGCCCACGGTGAAGTCACCCGTGCCGGCGCGGATCTGGCCGACCGGGGTGATCACGGCGGCCGTGCCGCAGGCGAAGGTCTCGGTGATCGAGCCGTCGAGCGCGCCGCTGCGCCACTCGTCGAGGGTCACCTTCCGCTCGGTCACCCGGTGCCCGCGCTCCCGGGCGACGGTGATCAGCGAGTCGCGGGTGATGCCCGGCAGCAGCGTGCCGGAGAGCTCGGGGGTGACCAGCTCGGCGTCCTCGCCGGAGCCCAGGACGAAGAACAGGTTCATCCCGCCCAGCTCCTCGATGTAGCGCCGCTCCACGGCGTCGAGGTAGACGACCTGGTCGCAGCCGAGCTCGCCGGCCTGCTGCTGGGGTCGGAGGCTGGCGGCGTAGTTGCCGGCGCACTTCACGTCGCCGGTCCCGCCGGGGGCGGCCCGCACGTAGTCCTCGGAGACGAAGACCGACACCGGGTGCACGCCGCGCGGGAAGTAGGCGCCGGCCGGGCTGGCGATGACGAGGAAGAGGTACTCGTGCGCCGGCCGGACGCCGAGGAAGGACTCGCTGGCCAACTGGTACGGGCGCAGGTACAGCGTCTGGTCCGGCCCGGTCGGGACCCACGCGCGGTCGGCGTCGACGAGCGCGTCGACGGCGGCGAGGAACCCCTCCTCCGGCACCGGCGGCATCGCCAGCCGCTCGGCGCTGCGGACGAAGCGGGCGGCGTTGGCCTCGGGTCGGAAGGTGGCCACGCTGCCGTCCGGCTGGGCGTAGGCCTTGAGCCCCTCGAAGATCGACTGGGCGTAGTGCAGGGCCGCGGTGCCGGGGTCCATCGGCAGCGGCCCGTACTGCGTGAGCCGGGCGTCGTACCAGCCGCGGCCGACCTGGTACCGGGCCACGAACATCGAGTCGGTGAAGTAGCGGCCGAAGCCCGGGTCGGCCAGCAGCTCCTCGCGCTCGGTGGTGGAACGACGCTGCACGTCCTCCACGACCACCGGCACGCCCTCGACGAACGTCCGGGACGTGGTTCGGCTGTCGGAGAGCGTGTCGGTCATGGCTCCTACCTGGCGGGCGCGTGTTCGGGCGGGGCCGGCGGTCGCCGGATCCGCCCGCTCACCCTAGCCCGCGCCCCCGGGCGGGAGCCGCCGGTGGAGCACCGACGGTCCCGGGCGGCCGGGCCGGCGGTCGTCCTGACCACCCTCGCGCTCGACCCGCCGGCCGACGTTGGCTTCGGCGTCCTGCTGCTCCGGGGCCGGCCGGCCGCGGTGCGGGCCGGCCGGCCGGCCACGGTCACGCCTGGTTCTGCTGGTGGTCCTGGTTGGCCTTGGGGCCGGCGTACTCGAGCACCTCGTAGGTCCACACGTGCGCCGAGTGCGGGGCGGCCGAGGCGAGGGTGTCACCGCCGCCGTCGTGGGCCCGGTCGAAGTCCTGGCTCGACTGCCAGGCCTCGTAGGCCTCCACGCTGCTCCACCGGGTGTAGACCAGGTACTGGTCGGTGCCCTCCACCGGGCGCAGCAGCTCGAACCACTCGAAGCCGGGGGTGCTCTCGACAGCCCCGGCGCGCCCGCGGAACCGCTCCTCGAAGCGGTCCTGCTTGTCCTTCGGCACGGTGATCGCGTTGATCTTCACGACGCTCATGGCCCTCACCTTCCCGTGCCGCCCGGCGGTCAACCGCCCGTGCGGCACGCTGGCCGTGTGACGTCCGACCGCACCGCCTCCGCCCCCCTGCCCGTCGAGCTGCGCCCGGTCGCGGCGGAGTCGGCCGGTGAGCTGCTGACGCTGCAGCGCGCCGCCTACGTCACCGAGGCACAGCTGTACGGCGACCCGTTCCTGCCCGCCCTCACCCAGACCCTCGACGAGCTGGCCGGTGAGCTGACCGCGAGCCGGTGCACCGGCGCCTGGGCCGGTCCGCGGCTGGTCGGCGCGGTGCGGACCCGCGAGAGGGGAGGGCGGTTGCTCATCGGGCGTCTGGTCGTCGCACCGGACCTGCAGGGCCAGGGCATCGGGAGCCGGCTGCTGCGTGCGGCCGAGGCGGCCACGACCCTCCGGCAGGCCACGCTCTTCACCGGTCACCTGAGCGAGGCCAACCTCCGCCTGTACCGGGCGGTGGGCTATGCGGAGACGCACCGGGAGACCGTCCGCCCCGGGCTCGAGCTCGTCCACCTGGCCAAGGCGCTCTCCGGCCCGCGGTAGCGGACAGGCGTCCGGCCCCGCTCCCCCGATCAGCTCGGCGGGAAGCCCACCGCGACCCGCGCCGTACGTCCGGCGTCCTCGACGAGCGCGGCGAGACGGCCGTCGGGGTCGACGGCGGCGTGCAGCCCCGGGGCCCCGGTCGCCGGGATGCGCTGCCCGTACCCGAGCGCCCGGGCCTCCTCGGCGGAGAGCGCGCGCGGGGGGAAGACGAGCAGCGCGGCCGCGGTGAGCCCGAGGAAGCCCGGTCCACCGCCGGCGACGAGCGAGGCCGCGGCGTCCTCCACGACACCGGCCTCGGCCACCGTGAACGGGCCCGAGGCCGTGCGGCGCAGCGCGGTGAGGTGCCCGCCGACCCCCAGGGCGGCCCCGGCGTCGCGGGCGATGGCGCGGATGTAGGTGCCGGCGGTGCAGTCGACGGTGACGTCGACGTCGACCAGCTCCGGAGCCGGCCGGCTGATGCGGTGCACCTCCAGCCGGTGCACGGTCACCGAGCGCGGCTCGAGCTCCACCGTCTCTCCCGCCCGAACCCGGTCGTAGGACCGGCGGCCGTCGACCTTCACCGCGCTGACCGACGAGGGCACCTGCCGCAGCGGGCCGGTCTGGGCGGCCAGCGCCGCGCGGACGGCGTCGTCGTCGACGTGCGCGGTGGAGGCTGTGCTCAGCACCTCCCCCTCGCGGTCGTCGGTGACCGTGGACTGGCCGAGGCGGATCGTGGCCTCGTAGGTCTTGTCGTGGCCGCCGACGTGGCCGAGCAGGCGGGTCGCCGCGCCGACCCCGAGGAGCAGCAGACCGGTCGCCATCGGGTCGAGGGTGCCGGCGTGCCCGACCTTGCGCACCGACAGCGCCCGGCGGGCGCGGGCGACGACGTCGTGCGAGGTCATGCCGCCCGGCTTGTCGACGAGAAGCAGACCGGGCGGGACGTCGGCGTCAGGGCGCTTGGGGCTCACGTGCCTACCGTCGCAGGCGCCCCGAGCCAGCGATCACCCGCCACCCGGACGAGGACGGCGAGCAGCCGCAGCCCGATGAACAGGGTGAGCCCCGTCCACACCCCCGCCAGCCCCAGGTCGAGTGGGCCCGCGAGCAGGGACAGCGGCAGGAACCCGGCGAGCGCGGCCGCGATGGTGACCGTCCGCAGGTAGCCGACGTCGCCGGCGCCCATCAGCACGCCGTCCAGGGCGAAGACGACCCCGGCCAGCGGCTGGAAGCCGGCGAGGAACCACCAGACGACGGCGGCCTGGGCCAGCACGGCGGGGTCGTCGGTGAACAGCGGTGGCAGCACGTCGCGCAGCGTGAGCAGGACGGCGGCCACCAGGCAGCCGGTGGCCAGCCCCCAGACCGCGACCCGGCGGGCGGTCGCGCGGGCGTCGTCGGGACGCCCGGCGCCGAGCGCGTGGCCGACCAGTGTCTGGGCGGCGATCGCGTACGCGTCGAGCACCAGGGCGAGGAAGAAGAACAGCTGCAGCGCGATCTGGTGCGCTCCGAGCGCGGCCGTCCCGGCCCGGGCGGCGACGCCCGCCGCGACGAGGAAGGACAGCTGGAGCACCGCCGCCCTCAGCAGCAGGTCGCGGCCGATCACCAGCTGCCGCGCGATGGCGTGGGGCCGGGCCTGCCAGGCGGCGCCCTCCCGGAGCAGCGCCCGGACGAACAACGCGGCGGTCAGCGCCTGCCCCGCCACGTTGGCGACGGCGGAGCCGTCCAGGCCGAGGCCGGCCGGGTGCACGAGCAGGGGGCAGAGCACCAGGCTCAGCAGGCTGCCGGCGACGACGTAGCGCACCGGCCGGCGGAGCTCCTGCACCCCGCGCAGCCACCCGTTGCCGGCCAGCGACACCAGCAGCAGGGGCGCGCCCAGCGACGCGATCCGCAGCCAGCTCTCGCCCGCCTCCGCCACCGGCCCCGCTCCCCCGGCCAGCGCGCGGGTGAGCGGACCGGCGAGCAGCTGGAACAGCAGGAGCACCAGCACCCCGAGCGCGAGCGCGAGCCAGGTGGCCTGCACGCCCTCCTCCACCGCCCCGGCACGGTCGCCGGCGCCGGCCCGGCGCGCGGCCCGCGCAGTGGTGCCGTAGGCGAGGAAGTTCAGCAGCGCCGCCGCCCAGGCCAGCAGCCCACCACCGACGGCGAGCCCGCCGAGCGCGACGGTGCCGAGATTGCCGACGACGGCGGTGTCGACCAGCAGGTACAGCGGCTCGGCGGCGAGGACGACGAGCGCCGGCAGCGCGAGCGAGAGGACCGACGGGCGGCGCCCGGACGGGGCGGAGATGGCCATGTCCGCCCCGGTCAGCGTGCGGTGAGGTGGTCCCGGAGCGCCGCGACCGTCCGCTCGCGGTCGAGCGTCGAGGTGTAGCCGGCAGCGGCGCGGTGCCCACCCCCGCCGAGCGCCACGGCCACCCGGGCCACGTCGGTGGCCCCGCGCGAGCGCAGGGAGACCGACCACGACCCGTCGTCCTGACCCTTGAGCACGCACGCCACGTCGGCCTCCTGCGCCGACCGGACCACGTCGACGAGGGCCTCGAGCTGCTCGCCGGGCAGGCCGTGCTCGGCCGCCTCGGCGGTGCTCGACCAGGTCCAGACCAGGCCGGCGCCGACCCCGGCCTCCAGGACCGCCCGTCCGGCGACGACCGAGAGCAGGCCCAGCCAGCCGAAGGGCGCGGTGTCGAAGAGGCGGCGGCTGATCGCGGCGTGGTCGATGCCGGTGCTCAGCAGCCGGGCGGCCAGCTCGTGGGTCTCCGGCCGGGTGCTGCCGAACCGGAAGGAGCCGGTGTCGGCGGCCAGGCCGGCGTAGAGGCAGGTCGCCAGCTGCGCGTCCAGGGCGACCCCGAGGCCGTCGAGGAGGCCGGCCACCAGCGTGACCGTCGCCGGTGCCGTGGGGTCGACCAGCCGTAAGCGGCCGAAGCCGGGGTTGGTGGCGTGGTGGTCGACGACCACCGACGTCCCGGCGCGGTCCAGGAGCGGCGCGAGCTCACCGAGCCGCCCCGGTGAGGCCGCGTCGAGGCTGACGAAGACGTCCGGCGACGACGGCACGGCGTCCGAGGGCACCAGGCCCTCCGCCCCGGGGATCCAGCCGAGCGAGGCCGGGAGGGTGAACGGCCCGGGGAAGGTGGCCAGCACCCGGGCCCCGCGCCGCCGCAGGCCCTCGGCGAGCGCGAGCGTGCTGCCGAGGGCGTCGGCGTCGGGCTGGACGTGGCCGGAGAGGACCACGGTGGCCCGCGCCCGCGCGGCCTCGGCCAGCACCGCGGCGGCGGCCCGGGCCGCGTGCCCGAGCACCTCGGCCGAGCTGCCCGTCGGGAGTGCGGATGTCACGCGCCGGCGTCGGGATCGGCCACCCGACCGCCCTGCTTCTCGCGGATGTCCCCGCCGCCCACCGGGTAGCCGGGACCGCCGTCGTCGGGCTCGTCCTCGGCGATGCTCGGCACCTCGCCGATCTGGCCGCGCTTGCCGCCGTCGGTGGGGTCACCGCCACCGGGGACGGGCTTGCCGCCGAGGACGGACGTGCCCTGGCCCTCGTCGGGCTCGTACGGATCAGGGTCGTTCTCGGTCACAGTGCGCTCCTGGTCTCGGTGGCGGCGTCCTCGCCGTCGTCATCGGCGGTTCCGGCGCCGTCCGGCTCGCCGGCGGCGGCACCGTCGAGGTCGTCGTCCTCGTCGTCCTCGGCGGGCTTCCGGTAGGGGTCGGCCTCGCCGGCGTAGGTGGCGCCCTCCCGGGCGCGAGCCAGCTCCGCGTCGGCGTACCGGGCGCGCTCGAGGGCTTCCTCGAGCTCCCGCGCGGTGTCCGGGACGATGTCGGCGACGAAGGCCAGCGTCGGTACGAACTTGATGCCGGTCTGCCGGCCGACGGTGGACCGCAGCACCCCCGTCGCACTGGTGAGCGCCTTGGCCGAGTCGGCGATCTGGGTGTCGTCGCCGTAGACGGTGTAGAACACCGTGGCTTCGCGGAGGTCGCTGGTCACCCGGGCATCGGTGACGGTCACCATGCCCAGGCGGGGGTCCTTGATCTGGGACTCGATCGCGGCGGACACGATCTGTCGGATGCGCACGGCGAGCTTGCGTGCGCGGGCCGGGTCGGCCATCGGAGGACCTCCTCGAGGAGTGCCCCCTGCGGGGCACCGGACGTACAGGGCGGCCCCGTCCCGGACCCCGCGCTGAGCCGGGCCGGGGAACGAGGTCATTGATCGGTATCGCTGAACAGCTGCCGGTGGGTCGACAGCAGCGTCACCTCCGGCCGCTCGGCCAGCAACCGCTCGCAGGCGTCCAGGACGTCGGTGACCTGGGCGGCCTCCCCCGCGACGGTGGCGACGCCGACCTGCACGCGGCGGTGCAGGTCCTGGTCGCCCACCTCCGCGGCGGCGACGGCGAAGCGGCGCCGCAGCTCGGCCACGATCGGCCGGACCACGGCCCGCTTGCCCTTGAGCGAGTGGACGTCTCCGAGCAGCAGGTCGGCGGTCAGCGAGCCGGTGAACACCCGGATCTCACTTCCCCCCTGCCCTGCGGCGGACACCCCACGGCCGGGAAGTCGTTCCCCGGCCGTGGGGTGTCCGCTCAGGTGCTGACCACTCAGTCGCGCGGCTTCTCACGCATCTCGAAGGTCTCGATCACGTCGTCGACCTTGATGTCGTTGAACGACCCCAGGCCGATACCGCACTCGTAGCCCTCGCGGACCTCGGTCGCGTCGTCCTTGAACCGGCGGAGGGACTCCACCGTCAGGTTGTCGGCGACCACGGCACCGTCACGCATGAGGCGCGCCTTGGCGTTCCGAACGATCGTGCCGCTGCGGACCAGCGAACCGGCGACGTTGCCGATCTTCGGCACCCGGAAGACCTCGCGGACCTCCGCCGTACCGAGCTGGACCTCCTCGTAGACGGGCTTGAGCATGCCCTTGAGCGCGGCCTCGATCTCGTCGATCGCCTGGTAGATGACCGTGTAGTACCGGACGTCCACCCCCTCGCGGTTGGCGAGCTCGGTGGCCTGGCCCTCGGCCCGGACGTTGAAGCCCAGGACGATGACGTCGTCGGCCAGCGCCAGGTCGATGTCGCTCTTGGTGATCCCGCCGACGCCGCGGTGGATGACCCGCAGCGAGATCTCGTCGTCGATCTCGATCTTCATCAGGGCCTCTTCGAGCGCCTCGACGGTGCCCGAGTTGTCGCCCTTGATGATCAGGTTGAGCTGGCGGGTCTCCTTGAGCGCGGCGTCGAGGTCCTCCAGGCTGATCCGCTTGCGCATGGAGGCGTTCTGCGCGTTGCGGATGCGGGCCTGGCGGCGGTCGGCGATCTGCCGAGCCACGCGGTCCTCGTCGACGACGAGGAAGGTGTCGCCGGCGCGGGGCACCGAGGTGAGGCCCACGACCTGCACGGGGCGGGCCGGCAGGGCCTCCTTGAGCTTGTTGCCGTGCTCGTCGAGCAGCGACCGGACGCGACCGTAGGCGTCGCCGGCCACGATCGAGTCGCCCTGGCGCAGCGTGCCGCGCTGGACGAGCACCGTGGCGACGGGGCCGCGGCCCTTGTCCAGCTTGCCCTCGATGACCACACCCTGCGGGTCCTGCTCGGTGTTGGCGCGCAGGTCCAGCTCGGCGTCGGCGGTCAGCAGGACCGCCGTGAGCAGCTCGTCGATGCCCTGACGGGTGATCGCGGAGACGTCCACGAACATCGTCTCGCCGCCGTACTCCTCGGCGACCAGGCCGTACTCGGTGAGCTGCTGGCGGATCTTGGCGGGGTTGGCCCCCTCCTTGTCCACCTTGTTCACCGCGACCACGATCGGGACCTCGGCGGCCTGGGCGTGGTTGAGCGCCTCCACCGTCTGCGGCATGACGCCGTCGTCGGCGGCGACGACCAGGATGACGATGTCGGTGACCTTCGCACCGCGGGCACGCATCGCGGTGAACGACTCGTGACCCGGGGTGTCGATGAAGGTGACCGGGCGCTCGTTGCCCTCCAGCTCGGTGACGACCTGGTAGGCGCCGATGTGCTGGGTGATGCCGCCGGCCTCGCGGGCCACCACGTTGGCGTCCCGGATCGCGTCCAGCAGCTTGGTCTTCCCGTGGTCGACGTGACCCATGACGGTCACGACCGGCGGACGGGCGGACCAGTCCTCCTCGTCGCCCTCCTCGTCACCGAAGGTGAGGTCGAAGGTCTCGAGCAGCTCGCGGTCCTCGTCCTCGGGGCTGACGACCTGAATGACCCAGCCGATCTCGGCACCGAGCAGCTGCAGCGTGTCGTCGTTCACCGACTGGGTGGCGGTGACCATCTCGCCCAGGTGGAACAGGGCGGTGACCAGCGCGGCGGGCTGGGCGTTGATGCGCTCGGCAAGGTCGGTCAGCGAGGCGCCGCGGGGCAGCCGGACGGTCTGCCCGTTGCCGCGCGGCAGGCTGACGCCGCCCATGCTGGGCGCCGCCATGGAGTCGAACTCCTGACGCCGCTGCTTCTTGCTCTTGCGCCCGCGGACCGGACCCCGGCCACCGGGACGCCCGAAAGCACCGGCCGTGCCGGCACCCGAGCCACCGCGACCGCGGCCACGACCGCCGCCGCCACCACGGAAGCCACCGCCGGCAGGCGCGCCGGCACCCGGGGCGCCGCCGCCACCGCCGGGACGGAAGCCACCGCCGCCGCCGGGACCACCGGGACGACCACGACCGGCACCGCCGGGGCCACCACCGGGACGGCCACCACCGGCCGGCCGCGGCGGCATCATGCCGGGCGACGGGCGCTGCGGCATCATGCCCGGGTTGGGACGCGGACCGCCGGGACCGGCCGCGGGACGGGGACCGCCCGGACCGGCGCCGGGACGCGGGCCACCGGGCCCGGCCGGACGGGGACCGCCGGCACCGGGCGCCGGACGGGGACCGCCGGCACCGGGGGTGGGACGGGGACCGCCGGCCGCGGGGCCGGGGCGCGGACCGCCGGCCGCGGGGGCCGGACGGGGTGCACTGCTGAAGGGGTTGTTGCCCGGACGCGGAGCCGGCCGGGGGCCGGGACGCGGACCACCGGGCGTGGCACCGCCGGCCGGAGCCGGACGAGGCGCGCCGGGACGCGGAGCCGACGGCTGCTGCGGCGGAGCCGCCGGAGCCGGGGCCTGCGCGGCCGGAGCCTGGGGCGCCGGGGCCTGGACCGGGGGCTGCGGCGCGGGTGCCGCGGGACGCGGACCCGGGCGCGGGCCCGGAGCGGCCGGACGAGCCGGTGCGGACGCGGCCGGAGCCTGGGGAGCGGCCGGGGCCTGCGGCGCGGGCGCCGCGGAGGGAGCGGCCGGCGCAGCGGGCGCGGCCGGCCGGGAAGCGGGTGCGCTCGGGCGCGGGGCGGCCCCGCCGTTGCCGCCACCGGTGGCGGCGCCGAGCGCCTCGCGCAGCCGCCGGGCCACGGGGGCCTCGACGGTCGAGGACGCGGACTTCACGAACTCGCCCTGCTCCTTGAGCGTGGCGAGCACGGTCTTGCTGTCGACACCGAACTCCTTGGCGAGTTCGTGTACGCGGGCTTTGCCTGGCACGGGTCTCCTCTTGGTGAGGCCGGCGGCTTGCCCGCTCGACCTCGTCGTTAGTGGCGCATGGTCATCGTGAGAACTTCACGGCTGAGTCATCCGACGGTGTCCTGTCGACGTGCGGACCGGCCTGGTGCCGGTCCGACTGAGAACTGCTGTCGCCCGTCCGGTTCCACCCCGGCACCTCAGGACGAGGTGTCGAGCAGGTGGGCCCGGAGCGGACCGACCTCCACGGGAGCGCTGGTGCGCAGCGCCCGCGGGAAGGCCCGGCGTCGCTCCGCTGCGCGCAGGCACTCCGCGGTCGGGTGCAGCGAGGCACCGCGACCGGGGAGCCGCCGCCGCGGATCGGGGACCAGGTCCCCGGCCACGGCGACGACGCGCAGCAGGTCGTTGACCGACGCCCGCTTCCGGCACCCCACGCAGGTGCGGACCGGATTCGAGGTTTCGGCCATCTGCAACTCTAGCGCGTGGCCGGTCCGCGTTGTTCCGCCCGGCGCGGGGCCGAGCGGGAACCGCCCGCGGGCGCCTGCGATCGGGCCCCTGGCGGCGCACCGCGCCCCCCGCCCGGCTGAGGCGGCAGCCCGGAGCGCAGGGGCGGGCGACCCACCCCCGGGGAGGGGGTCGCGTCGGCGTCGTCGGTCTGGGCGTCGCTGCGGATGTCGATCCGGCACCCGGTCAGCCGGGCGGCCAGGCGTGCGTTCTGGCCCTCCTTGCCGATGGCGAGCGACAGCTGGTAGTCGGGGACGACGACGCGCACCGCCTTCGCCTGGGGGTCGACGAGCCGGGCGCTGCTCACCCGGGCCGGGCTCAGCGCCGAGGCGACGAAGTCCGCCGGGTCCTCCGACCAGTCGACGATGTCGATCTTCTCGCCGTCCAGCTCGCTCATCACGTTGCGCACCCGCTGCCCCATCGGGCCGATGCAGGAACCCTTGGCGTTCAGCCCGGGCACCGAGGTGCGGACGGCGATCTTCGAGCGGTGCCCCGCCTCGCGGGCGACGGCGACGATCTCGACGCTGCCGTCGGCGATCTCGGGCACCTCGAGCGCGAAGAGCTTGCGGACCAGGTTCGGGTGGGTCCGAGACACCGTCACCTGCGGGCCGCGGAAGCTGCGGGAGACCGCCACCACGTATGCCTTGATCCGGCTGCCGTGCTTGTAGGTCTCCCCGGGCACCTGCTCCGCCGACGGGAGCACGGCCTCGACCTTGCCGATGTCGATCATGACGACGCCGCTGGCGTTGCGGCGCTGGTCGGCCTGCACGATGCCGCTGACGATGTCGCCTTCCTTGCCGACGTACTCGCCGAAGGTCTGCTCGTTCTCGGCGTCGCGCAGCCGCTGCACGATGACCTGCTTGGCGGTGCTGGCCGCGATCCGGCCGAAGTCCGAGGGGGTGTCGTCCCACTCGCGGACGACCTCGCCGTCCGGGCCGAGCTCCTGCGCCAGGACGGCGACCTCGCCGCTCTTGCGGTCCACGTGCACGCGCACGTGCTTGGCCGCGCCCTCGGCGTGCCGGTACGCGGTCACCAGAGCGGTCTCGAGGGCCTCGATCACCGTGTCGACCGGGATGCCCTTCTCCCGCTCCACCGCCTTGAGCGCGGTGACGTCGATGTTCACTTGTCTCCTCCGTCGTCGTCCGCGCGCTCGACCTGGTCCAGGCTCTCGAGCTCGGCGGCGTCGTTCTCCGCGACGTCCTGCGCGGTGTCGTCCGCGAGGTCGTCGTCGATGTCGTCGTCGATGTCGTCGTCCCCGCCGTCGCCGGCGGGCTCCGCACGGCCGAACTCCACCTGCACGCGCCCGGCGCCGAGCTCCGCCCACGGCACCTGGCGGGGCTGCGGCGGGCGCTTCTTCGCGCCGGGCTTCCCCTTCGCCTCCACGGCCAGCGTCACGCCGGCGTCGTCGACCGCGGTGATCCGGCCGGTGAGCTGCTCGGTGGCCGCGGCCGGGCCGACCGCGACGGCCACCAGCCGCCCGGTGTTCCGCCGCCAGTGGCGGTGCTCGGTCAGCGGACGGTCGACCCCCGGGCTGGTCACCTCGAGCACGTAGGGCGTGCGGCCCATCCCGTCGTCGTTGCTGTCGAGCACCTCGGAGACGGCACGGCTGACCTCGGCGATGTCGTCGAGGGTGACGCCCTCGTCACGGTCGACGACGACGCGGACGACGCTGCGCCGGCCCGCGGGGGTGACCACCAGTTCCTCGAGGTCGTAACCGGCCGTCGTGACGACGGGCTGGATCCACCCGGCCAGCCGTTCGGTGGCGGGGTCGCTCCGTTGGGTTCCGCGAGAGGCGGACACGGTGCCTCCTCAGGCTCGGTCGGCCGCACGATGCCGTGCGCGCACCCCTGCGGCCCGGCGCCGTGGACCTGCGTCGCTGGCCGGGCCGGTGTCGAGGGGAAGTGCCCAGGCTACCGCCCACCGGGCGGCTCCGGCCCGGCGCGGGGCCACCGGAGGGGCCCACCGCGGCCCCGCACCCGCTGGGGCGGTTGGGACGGGCGGGGGTGCGGTGACCACCGGGCGACTCGGCACGCCCGACCGGCGGCACGAACGGCTGCCGACGGTGCCGGCTGAGAGGATGGCGGGCGATGTCTCCCACCCCTCCCCTCGCGCCGCGGGCGTTCCCCCGCCGGACGCTGCTGGCGGCCTCCGCCGCAGGCCTCGCCGTCGCGGTGGCCGGGTGCACCTCGTCGCCCCCGGTCGACGAACGGGACACCGTGACCAGCGAGCAGGCCGACGAGCTCGCCGCCCAGGTCGCGGCGCAGGCGACGCTCGTCCGGGCCTACGAGCTGGCGTTCGCCGCCGATCCCGCGCTGGCCGCGGCCGTTCCCGACCTGGCGACCCAGGCCCAGGACCAGCTCCTCCGGCTGCGCGACGCCGCCCCCGGCAGCAGCCCCTCGTCCACCGCGCCGCCCGGGACGCCGCCACCGGGCGAGGGGCAGGCGTGGCTGCGGGCGCAGATCGGCGCCGCCGCCTCCTCCCACGCCGCCGCCGCACTCGGCCAGTCCGGCGGGCGGGCGGCCCTGCTCGGCTCCATCGCCGCGGGCCTGCGCGGCCACGAGGCACGACTGGCATGAGGGAGCCCGGCCATGGCTGACGACGACGCGACGACCGCCACCGAGGCCGAGACGACGGCACTGGACGCCGCGCTCGCCGCCGAGCACGCGGCGGTCTGGGGGTACGGCGTGGTCGGGGCAGCGCTGCCCCCCGCCGAGCGGGCTGCCGCGGTCGACGGAGAGAACGCCCACCGCGCCGTCCGCGACCAGCTCGTCCTGCTCCTCGGTGAGCGCGGTGCCGAGCCGGCGCTGCCGGAAGCGGGATACGCGCTGCCCTTCCCGGTGCTGTCGGCCGTCGACGCGGCGGCGCTCGCCGCCGTCCTCGAGGAAGGCGTCGCGGCGGCGTGGGTGCGGGTCCTCGACCGCGCTGCGGAGCGTCCTGCCCGCGCGCTGGCGATGGAGGTGCTCGGCGCCGCGGAGGTGCGGGCCGTCGGCTGGCGGGGTGCGGCGGGGCAGCCGCAGGTCACCCGCGCGTTCCCCGGCCTCCCGCAGGGCTAGCGGGCCGGCGGCTCAGCCCAGCGCGCCCAGGAACGCATCGGTCACCGCCACCGCCGCACTGCTGGACTGCCCGCCCTCGACCAGCACGGCGAAGGCGATGTCCCCGGCCGGCCCACCGAGCTGGTAGCCCGTGAACCAACCGTGCGAGTCCGGCGGGGTGTTCGTGCCGTACTCGGCGGTCCCCGTCTTGCCGTACACCTCGCCGCGGTCGGCGAGCGCCGTGGCGGTCCCCGACAGCACGACCTGCCGCATCATCGGCCGCAGCCCCTCGAGCACCCCGGCCGCCGGTCCGGCCGGCACCGGTCCCGCCGCCTCGGCGCCCACGACCTCCACCGGGGCCACCGGCGTCCCGCCGGCGATGCCTGCGGCGACGAGCGCCAGCTGCGCCGGGCTCATGAGCACCTGCCCCTGCCCGATGGCGTTGGCCGCCTTCGTCGTCCCGGTGCTGTCGCGCGGGACGCTGCCGCCGAAGATGCCGACCGGCAGGTCCCACTCCGTGCCGACGCCGTAGCCGGCCGCCGCGTCGGCCAGCGCGGCGTCGGGCAGGGCCAGCCCCTGCTGGATGAAGGTGGTGTTGCACGACTGCGCGAAGGCCTCGGTGAACGGGACGGTGCCGAGGTCGAACTGGTCCTGGTTCTCGAACTCACGGCCCTCGACGGTCGTCGTGGCGGGGCAGGGCACCGCGGTCGACGGCGTGAGCGTCCCGGCGGCCAGCAACGCCGTGGCCGTGATCGCCTTCATGCTCGAGCCGGGCGGGAACTGCCCCCGGAGGGCGTTGCCGGCGTCGGCCACCTCGTTGGAGGAGACGGCGAGGATCTCGCCGGTGCCGGGGCGGACGGCCACCAGGTGGGTGGGCCGGGACTCCCCCGCGACGGCGGCGTCCGCGGCAGTCTGGACGGCGGGCACCAGGGGCGTCTGCACCGGCTGCCCCGCGACCGGGGGGACCGAGGCGATCTCACGGCCCGTGGCACCGTCGGCCCCGGCCACCGAGACGGTGAACCCCGGCGTCCCGGTGAGCTGGTCCTGGTAGGCGCGCTGCAGACCGGACAGGCCGAGCTGATCCCCCGCGGCGTACCGGGGCTCCCCCTCCTCGGAGGTCTCCTCGATGATTTCGGCGGTCGCCGCCCCGACCCGCCCCAGCAGCGCCGCGGCGAAGCGGGCGCTCGGCGCGAGCATCCGGGTCTCGGTGGGGAACACCGCGCCGGGCAGGTCGAAGACCTGGCCCCGGATCGCCTCGAAGTCGGGACGGCGCAGGGTGATCACCGGGACGAACTGCCCGTCGGGCGCGGCCTGCACGTCGGCGGTGATCTCCTCCGGGGCGATGCCGGTGGCGGCCCCGAGCGCCGACGCCAGCGCCGGCAGGTCGGTGACCTGCGCGGGGTCGACCCCCACGTTCACCACCTCGGTCGGGGTGAACAGCGGAGCGCCCGCGGCGTCGGTGATCGGCGCACGCTCGGGGAGGCTGCGGTCGAGCTCGAGGTGCTCCCCCTCCCCCAGTTCGGGGTGGACCATCGCCGGCTCCGCGACGACCTCCCACACGTCGTCGCCCTCCCGCACCCGCAACGTGCCGTCGTAGCTCCACTCCGGAGCGGCCTCGAGGTCCCAGGTGGCGGTCCAGGCGACGGTGGCGGCGCCGTCGTCGACGGTCACCGCACCGACCTCCGCGGTCAGGTCGGCGCCCGGCAGGTCAGCGGCCGTCTGCTCGAGCAGCGCGGTGGCGGCGGCGGGATCGGTGGTCCCGGCGGCCGCGGCCGCGGTGTCCCCGGCGGCCCAGTCGTCGAGGAAGGACTCCGCGGCCAGGCGCACGTCGTCCTCGCTGCTGCCCGAACAACCGGCCAGCACCGGACCGGTCAGCACGATCAGGGCGGCGGAGAGAGCGAGACGTCGTCGTGTCGACACGGTGACAGATTGTCAGACGGAACCGACAGCTCAGAACAGGACGCTCGCGTACTCGCCCACCTCGCGGAACCCCACCCGCCGGTACGCGGCCCGGGCGCGGGTGTTGTAGTCGTTGACGTACAGGCTGACCACGGGCGCGATGACCGCGCGGGCGTACTCGACGACCGCGGCGGTGCAGGCGGTGCCGATGCCCTTCCCGCGCAGCGTCGGGGCGACCCACACGCCCTGCACCTGGCACGCCCCACGGCACACGGCACCGATCTCGGCCTTGAACAGGACCGCGCCGTCCTCGATCCACGCCAGCGACTGACCGGCCCGCACGAGCTCGTCCACCCGGGCGCGGTAGCCGGCACCCCCGTCGGTCCGCAGGGGGCTGACCCCGACCTCCTCGGTGAACATCGCGACCGCGGCCGGCAGCAGGACGTCGAGCTGGTCGGGGCGGACCGGCCGCACCCGCGGCTCCGGGGCGATCGCCGGCGGGCCGTCGATCGCCATCAGCGGCTGCCGGGGCCGGTGGTCGCGAGCCGGGCCCCACACCGGGGCGAGCAGCTCCCACATCGGCCCGACCGCGGCCGACGGGCCCACGATCGTCGAGCATCGGCGGCCGGCCCGGCGGGCCCGGTCGGCGAAGGCGACGGCGGCGGCGCGTTCGACGCCCGGCCGCGCGAACGGGATGAGGTTGGCGCCGGCCAGGCAGACGGCGTCGAGCTCCCGGCCGGTACCGATGCCCCAGAGCGGTGCGCCCAGGGCCAGCGGCGCGGTACCCGCGGCCTCGACCCGCCCGGCGATGACGCAGGCGGCGACCGGGTCGGTCGCCAGCAACCGCCGCACGGCCGGCTCGTCCGCCTCGTCCAGGACGCGGGCGCCGGGGGCGCGCAGCACGGTCAGGTGACGGTGACGACCGGGGGCCCCGAGGGCTCCCCGGCGTCGACGTGCTCGCCGGCGATCCGCATGGCCTCCTCGATCAGGGTCTCGACGATCTGCGACTCGGGCACGGTCTTGATGACCTCGCCCTTGACGAAGATCTGCCCCTTGCCGTTGCCGGAGGCCACGCCCAGGTCGGCCTCGCGGGCCTCGCCCGGGCCGTTGACGACGCAGCCCATGACGGCGACCCGCAGCGGCACCTCCATGCCCTCCAGACCGGCGGTGACCTCGTTGGCCAGCTTGTAGACGTCGACCTGGGCGCGCCCGCAGGACGGGCAGCTGACGATCTCCAGGCCCCGCTGGCGCAGGTTCAGCGACTCGAGGATCTGGTTGCCGACCTTGACCTCCTCGGCCGGCGGGGCCGAGAGGGAGACGCGGATGGTGTCGCCGATGCCCTGGCTCAGCAGCGCCCCGAAGGCGACGGCGGACTTGATCGTGCCCTGGAACGCCGGACCGGCCTCGGTCACACCGAGGTGCAGCGGGTAGTCGCACTGCGCGGCGAGCAGCTCGTAGGCGCGGACCATGATCACCGGGTCGTTGTGCTTGACCGAGATCTTGATGTCGCGGAAGTCGTGCTCCTCGAACAGCGAGCACTCCCACAGCGCCGACTCGACCAGCGCCTCGGGGGTGGCCTTTCCGTACTTGGCGAGCAACCGCCTGTCCAGGGAGCCGGCGTTGACGCCGATCCGGATCGGGGTGCCGGCGTCCTTGGCCGCCTTCGCGATCTCGCCGACCTTGTCGTCGAACTTTTTGATGTTGCCGGGGTTCACCCGCACCGCGGCGCACCCGGCGTCGATCGCCGCGAAGACGTACCGCGGCTGGAAGTGGATGTCGGCGATGACCGGGATCTGCGACTTCTTCGCGATGATCGGCAGCGCCTCGGCGTCGTCGGTGTCCGGCACGGCCACGCGCACGATCTGGCAGCCCGACGCGGTCAGCTCGGCGATCTGCTGCAGCGTCGCGTTGATGTCGGCGGTCTTGGTGGTGCACATCGACTGCACGCTGACCGGGGAGTCGCTGCCGACGCCGACGCCACCGACGTCCAGCTGGCGGGTCTTGCGCCGGGGCGCGAGGACGGGCGGGGGCGCAGCGGGCATGCCGAGGCCGACGGGGATCGCCATGCCGCCCAGTATCCCCCGCCGTGCGATCGGCGCTGGTGGCGCGGCTGTGACGTACGCGTCCGGGGAGGCCACGGCCTCAGGCCGGGTACGCGGCGGCCTCCGCCACGAGTTCGTCGAGCACCGTCCGCACCGCGCGCCGGGCGGCCTTGTCGGGGCGCGTCAGCGCCTCGATCAGCCGCCCGGCGCGGAGATCGGCCAGGGGCACCAGCGCCAGCCGCCCCTCGGCGCGCTCCCGGGTGGTGTGCCGCGGCAGCAGCGCGATGCCGTGCCCCCGGCTGACCAGCTTCTCCATCAGCGGCAGGTGCGTCGTGCGGCGTACGACGCGCACCGGCGAGCCGGCTCGCGCCGCGATCGCCGTGAGCACCCGGTCGATCGGGAACTCGGCCGGTGGGGCGATCCACGCCTCGCCGATCACGTCCCGCGGGCTCACCCGGTCCCGCCGGGCCAGCGGGTGGTCCAGGGGCAGGGCCACGTCCAGCGGCTCCCGCAGGAGCAGCCGGACGTCGATCCGGAGACGGTCGGGCGGCACCACGTCGTCGGACCGGTGCGCGACCACGATGTCGTAGTCGGCGGTGAGGGCCGCGAAGTCGTCCTGGGACACGTCCTCGTCGAAGGTCTCGAGGGCGATCGTCTGCAGGGCGGCCAGCCGGTCGAGCAGGCCGGGTACCAGCAGCTCGCCGGCCGAGTGGAACACCGCGAGGCGCACCGTGCCGCCGGCGCCGCCCCGGTAACCGGCCCAGTCCGCCTCGGCGACGGCCAGCGCGGTGGCGACGCCGGCGGCGATCCCGGCCAGCGCCCGGCCGGCGTCGGTCAGCCGCACCCCGCGACCCACCCGCTCCACGAGCGGCATCCCCACCCGTCGCTGCAGCACCTTCAGCTGCTGGGACACCGCCGACGGCGTCCGGCCGGTGGCCCGCGCCACCGCGGTCACCGAGCCGTGCTCGGCGAGCTCCCGCAGCAGCAGCAGCTGCGCGGGCTCCACCCGGTCCCAGAGCCCCGGCGTGATCATGAAGGAAAGCTACATCGACGCTTCACTACGTCGTGATTGTCCTTCACGGATGATGGCCGCAGGCTGGGCCGGTGCCGATCCGCGACCGTCTCCTCGCCTGCCTCGTCGCGGTGTGCTGGGGGATCAACTTCCCCGCGACCGCCCTGGCACTGGAGCACTTCCCGCCGCTGTTCATGGTCGCCCTGCGGTTCGCACTGGTGGCACTGCCGGCCCTGCTGCTGGTGCCCCGCCCACGGGTGCCGCTGCGCTGGCTGGTCGGCGTCGGCGTGGGCATCGGCATCCTGCAGTTCGCCTTCCTGTACCTGGGCATGGCGGCGGGGATGCCCAGCGGTCTGGCCTCGCTCGTCCTCCAGGCGTCGGCGCCGTTCACCGTGCTCCTCGCCGGGGTGTGGCTGCACGAGCGGCTGTCCGCGCGGCAGCTCGTCGGCGTGCTCCTCGCTGTCCTCGGGCTGGCCGTGATCGCCGTGCACCGGGCGCAGACCGCCGCGTGGGCGCCCGTGGTCCTCACCCTCTGCGGTGCCCTGGGCTGGGCGATCGGGAACGTCTGCAGCCGGCGGGCGCAGGCGCCCAACGCGCTGCACCTCACGCTGTGGTCCGCCACGATCCCCCCGCTGCCGATGCTGGCGCTGGCGCTCGTCGTCGAGGGCCCCGACCGCATCGGGCACTCCCTCGCGACCGCGTTCACGGCGGCGGCGCTCCCGGCGGTGCTCGGCCTGCTGTACGTCGTCGTCGTGGCGACGCTGGTCGGCTACGGGATCTGGAACACGCTGTTGTCCCGGCACCCGTCGAACATGGTGGCGCCGTTCTCCATGCTCGTGCCGGTGGTCGGCGTCCTCGCCTCGTGGCTGGCCTTCGGGGAGGTGCTCGACCCGGTGGAGCTCGCCGCCGGCGCGCTCGTCGTGGCCGGCGTCCTGGTGGCCTCCCGGCCGGCGCGCCGCGGAGCCACGCCGGCCGCGCCGATCACCCAGCCAGCCTGACCGGGTTCACGATGTCGGCGACCAGCAGCAGCAGCGACAACCCGATGAACAGACCGGCGACGGCGTAGGCGACCGGCATGAGCCGGGCGATGTCGAACGGGCCGGGATCGGGCTTGCCCCGCAGCCGCGCGACGACGGACCGCGCCTTCTCGTACAGCGCCCCGGCGACGTGCCCGCCGTCGAGCGGGTAGATCGGCAGCAGGTTGAACAGGAAGAGGACGAGGTTCATCCCGGCCAGCAGCTGGATGAAGTAGCCGATCTTCTGCGCCCCCGAGAACCCCTCGAAGGCGAAGACCTCCCCCGAGATCCGGCTGACGCCGACCACGCCGATCGGGCCGAGCGGATCGCGCTCCTCGCCGAGGAAGGCGGCGCGGAACAGCTGCGGGACCCGCTCCGGGATCTCGATCAGCCGGTCCACCGAGCGGACGACGATGTCGCCGAAGTGGCCGGGCACCTCCGTCAGCGACTGCCGCACTTCCTCGACGGCGGGCTGGATGCCGACGAAGCCGACGGTCTGCGTCGCCTCGCCTTCCTCGTCGGCGTAGACCTGGTTCTCGATCGGCGTGACGGTGAGGTCCAGCCGCTCGCCGTCCCGCTCGACGGTGAAGACGACGGGCTCGTCGGCGCTGATCCGGATGGCCTCCTGGACCTGCGTCCAGCCGACGTCGGTCTCCTGCGAGACCGGCTCGCCGTCCAGCGCGACGATGGTGTCGCCCGGCGCCAGGCCCGCGTCGCTGGCGGGGCTGCGCACCGGGAGGGCGCAGTCGGCGGCGCCCGCCTCGCAGAGCTCGCCCTCGGGGGTGATGGGGACGGAGCACGGGTTCTCCGCCGTCGCGGTGGCCGCGCCGGCGGGCAGCACGCACTCGGGGACGTCGGCGATGCGGGTGGTGATCTCCGGGATGCCGAAGCCGACCAGGAAGACGGTGAAGAAGACGACCGCCAGCACCAGGTTGTGGAAGGGCCCGGCGAACATGACGATGACCCGCTGCCACCAGGGCTTCTTGTAGAAGACCCGGTCACCGTCGCTCGGCCGGACGTCGTTGAGCGCCTGCCCACGCACCTCGGCGATGAAGCTGCGCATCCGGGTGGCGCGCTTGCTCTCGCCCTCCTCGGCCGGCGGGATCATGCCGACGATGCGGATGTAGCCGCCCAGCGGGATGGCCTTGACGCCGTACTCGGTCTCGCCGCGACGCCGGGAGAACACGGTGGGGCCGAAGCCGACCATGAACTGCGGCACGCGCATGCCGAACTTCCGCGCCCACCAGAAGTGGCCCGCCTCGTGGAAGGCGATGGAGAACATCAGGCCCAGGGCGAACAGGACGATGCCCAGGACCGTCAGCAGGATCCCGCTCAGCTCAGCCTCCGGCGATGACGCCCCGGGCGTGCTCCCGGGCCCACTTCTCCGCCGCCAGCACGTCGTCGACGGAGGTGGGGGCGCCGAGGTCCGGCGCGGCGTCGAGGGTACGCGCGACCAGCTGGACGATCCCTGGGAACGACAGGCGACCCGCCGTGAAGGCGGCGACCGCCTCCTCGTTGGCGGCGTTGTACATGGCCGGCACCACGCCACCCGCCTCGCCGGCGGCGCGGGCCAGGCGCACGGCGGGGAAGGCCTCGGAGTCCAGGGGGAAGAACTCCCAGGTGCCGGCCGTCGACCAGTCCAGCGCCGGCTGCACGTCCGGCAGCCGGTCGGGCCAGGCCAGCCCGAGGGCGATCGGCAGCCGCATGTCCGGCGGGCTGGCCTGCGCGATCGTGGCGCCGTCGGCGAAGGTGACCATGGAGTGCACGATCGACTGCGGGTGCACCACGACGTCGATGTCGGCGTAGGGGACGCCGAAGAGCAGGTGCGCCTCGATCAGCTCGAGCCCCTTGTTCACCAGGGTCGCCGAGTTGATCGTCACGACCGGACCCATGGCCCAGGTCGGGTGCGCCAGCGCCTGCTCGACGGTGACCTCGGCCAGCTCCGCGGCCGTCCTGCCCCGGAACGGCCCACCGCTCGCGGTGAGCACCAGCCGGGCGACCTCGTCGCGCGACCCGCCGCGCAGGCACTGGGCCAGGGCCGAGTGCTCGGAGTCCACGGGCACCAACTGGCCCGGCCGCGCGGCGGCGAGCACCAGTTCCCCGCCGGCGACCAGCGACTCCTTGTTCGCCAGCGCCACCGTCCGGCCGGCCCGCAGCGCCGACAGGGTGGGGCCCAGCCCGATCGAGCCGGTGATCCCGTTCAGGACGACGTCGGCCGGCCGGGCGGCCAGCTCCTCGGCGGCGCGCGGGCCGGCGAGGATCTCCGGCAGCGCGAACTCCCCCTTCGCCCAGCCGCGCTGGGACGCCGCGGCGTAGAAGGCCAGCTGCAGGTCCTGGGCGGCGGTGGCCCGGGCCACGGCGACGGTGCGCACGCGCAGCGCCAGCGCCTGCTCGGCGAGCAGCGCCACATCACCTCCGCCGGCGGCCAGCCCGGTGATGCGCAGCCGTTCGGGGTTCTGCGCGGCGACCGCCAGCGCCTGCCGGCCGATGGAACCGGTGGAGCCGAGGACGGTGACCTCGCGGGGCTGGCTCATGCGGCCATCCTGCCAATCGCCCGAGGGCCCTGAGCCCGGCCGCCGGCGATCCGCCCGGGTGAACTCAGCCGCCCGTGGAAGAGGAACACCAGACGAGCAGGTCCAGGGTCGTCAGTTATTCACATTGCGACTGGCTCGTCGTCGCCGAATCTCAGATGCACCTGACCAACGAAGGCGCCGAAAGCGGCGTGTCGAAGGCAACAAACCACAGTGCGAACGCTCCAGACTCGATACTCGCGCAGACGGCTCGGATGTCCGAGCCCCCGACACCTCGGAGCTCGCCATGACCCGCCTCACCCGCAACCGCGTCGCTGCGACGACCGGTCTCACCGCCCTCGCCAGCGTGTCCCTCGGCCTGGCCTTCGCCCCGGCCGCACTCGCCGCGCCTGCCGCGCCGACCGCACCGTCGACCGTTGTCGTCGGCGAGAAGTTCACCGTCTCCGGCGTCGACTGCGCAGCGACCAAGACGACCAAGCCGGCCATCGTCTACGTGGACGTGGTGGCCGCCGCCGACGTCGACGACCTCACGGCTGAGCCGGTGATCAGCGTGGCGGGAGAGGCGGACGGTGGCAGTTGGAGCACCGTCCTCGAGTTCCCGTCCACCGCGGCCCCCGGCGAGTACGTCGCCTTCGCCATCTGCGAGCCGTACGACGGCGGAGAGTCCGAGGACGGTACGGACTGGCTCCTGTACCCGGAGTTCTCGTTGGCACTCAAGGCGGCGCCCGTCACGAGCACCCCGACCCCGACCCCGGCGCCCGAGACCCCGGCGCCCCAGGCCTGGGGCCCGGAGACCCCGGCGCCCGTCAACCCGGCCCCGAGCGCCATCCGCGGCGTGTCGGCCAACACCCCGGGCGTCGCCGCTCAGACCACCACCGCGACGACGAAGACCGCCGTGGCCGGCGAGAAGGTCGTCAAGGTCTACAAGGGCTTCCAGGCCTACGAGTGGGTCACGCTCACCATGCACTCGACCCCGCAGGTGCTCGGCACCTTCCAGGCCGACGCCGACGGCGTGCTGACCGCGGAGTTCACCCTCGCCGAGGGCACCGAGGCCGGTACGCACACGCTGGTCCTCGAGGGCCCGAACACCTACTTCCAGGAGAGCTTCGAGGTGGCCGCCGCCTCGTCCGGCAGCCTGGCCTACACCGGCGCCAGCGTCGGCCTGCCGCTCGCCCTGGGCGCCGGTCTGCTGGTCGTCGGCGGTGGCGCGCTCGTCGCCACCCGTCGCCGCTCGGGGGCCTCGCAGGCCTGAGCATGACCTCCCCGCACGCACCGGACGCCGGCCAGGACATCCCTGGCCGGCGTCCGGCGCGTTCCGGGCCCCGCCGCCGGCGCCGGTTGCGGACGGCGCTGGTCCTGCTGGCCGCGCTGCTGGTCGCGGTGGTCGTGGACGCCGCGGTCGTCGCCGCACGGGTCGACCGGGTGGACGTCGAGCTCACGGGCGGCCCCGGGGACTCCGACGGGCGCACCTGGGTGCTCGTCGGCCTCGACTCGCGCGCCGCGCTCCCCGAGGGGGCGGACGTCCGCGACTTCGGGACGCCGGAGGCCGTGCCCGGCGCCCGGGCCGACGTCGTCGTCGTCGTGCACCAGACCGACGCGGGCACCACCGTGCTCTCGGTGCCGCGCGACGTCGTGGTCCGGACCGACCGGCGGCCGAGCCGGTTGGCGCTCACCTGGCGGCAGAGCCCTGCCACCATGATCGCCGGGCTGTGCCAGCTGGGCATCCCGACCGACCACCTGCTGACCGTCGACCTCGCCGGTTTCGCCGGCATCGTCGATGCCGCTCACGGGCTGCACCTCGATATCCCCCAGCCTGTGCGCGACGTCCAGGCCGGGCTGCAGATCGACTCCGCCGGGCGACAGCGCGTCGACGGCGCAACCGCGCTGGCACTGGTTCGCTCCCGCCACCCCGAGCATCTCGTCGACGGCACCTGGCGCCCGGCCCCGATCGATCCGGACGGGCGCGCCACCGCAGCCGGCGCCGTGCTGTCCGCCCTGGTCGACGAGGCACAGCGTGCGGTGCTGCGCCCCTGGCGGTTGCAGGGCGTCGCCTGGGCGACCTCGGGAGCCCTCGCCAGCGACCCGGCCACGTCCTTCGCCGAGCTGACCTCCCTCATCCGCGCGGACCTTGACGACGTCCGGGTGCTCCCCGTCTCCGACCCGGTGGGCTCGACGCTCGCCCGGCTGCCCACCGCGGACACCGCCGCGGCCCTCGCGGCGGCCGGTCTCGCGTGCGACGACTGACGACCCGCCGACCACCTCACCCGGTGCCCGGCACCGGGCCCTGCCAGAATGGGCGGGTGACCGAGGCATTCCACTCCCCGTCGACCCAGCGGGTCAACCAGCCCGGACGTGAGGAAGGCGTCGCCCGCGTGGGCGCGCACCCCGTCGAGCACGAGCAGCCCGAGGACTGGGGCTGGCACGGCGAGACCGGCTCGTGGGGCCAGATCGGTGGCTGGATCACCGTGGCGATCGTTCTGCTCTTCATGGTCGGCAACCACGAGGGCCGGGTCGAGGACCTGTGGATCCTCGGCATCGCCGGGACCATGGCCCTCATCCTGCTGTGGGACCTCCGCCGGAAGAAGACCGCCTGGCGCCGCTGAGCGCCGGATGCACCGAGGCCCCGCTCCCCCGTACCGGGGCAGCGGGGCCTCGTCGTTCCTCGGCCGGCGGGATCAGGTGATCGAGACGCCGATCGCCGCGCCGATCAGGTAGGTGATGCCGGCCGCCGCCGCGCCGAAGAGCAGCTGGCGCAGGCCCGCGAACCACCAGGACAGAGGGGTGAAGCGGGAAGACAGCGCCCCGGCGATCAGCAGCCCGAGCCCACCGCAGAGCAGGGCGACCCACAGCAGCGGGACCCCGAGCAGGTAGGGCAGCAGGGGCAGCAGCGCGCCGGTCCCGAAGGTGAGGAAGGACGAGACGGCCGCGGTCCTCGGCGAGGGCTTGTCCTCCGGGCTCACGCCGAGTTCCGCGACGACGTGCAGCCGCAGCGCCGTCTGCGGGTCACGGGACAGCTGCACGGCGACCTGGCGGGCCAGCCGGTCGTCCACGCCGCGGACCCGCAGCATCTCGGTGAGCTCGGCCAGCTCACCCTCCGGGTTCCGCTCGAGCTCCCGGCGTTCCTTCTCGACCTCGAGGTCCAGCTGCTCGTTCGCCGTCTTCACCGAGGTGTACTCGCCGAGCGCCATGGAGATCGCGCCGGCCACCAAGCTCGCCGTCCCGGCGAGCACGATGGCCCTCGGCGCCGCCCCGCCACCCCCGACACCGGCGACGAGCGCGGTGTTGGTGACCAGGCCGTCCATCGCGCCGAAGACCGCGGCCCGCAGCCACCCCCCGGAGACGTCGGCGTGGCTGTGCTCGTGCGCCTCCGCCGCCTCGGCGGGCGAGCTCACTCGTCCGCCTCCGCCCCCAGCGGGACGGGCGCCTCGACGCTGGGGGTGGGCAGGGCCACCGCGGGCACGCCCTCGACCTGGTCGGCCGCGGCGAGCTGCCCGCACGCGCCGTCGATGTCCTGCCCCCGGGTGTCGCGCACCGTCGTCGCCACGCCGGCGGCCCGCAGGCGGGCTACGAACTCGCGCTGCGCGGGCAGCGGGCTGGCGTCCCACGGGCTGCCCGGGGTCGGGTTCAGCGGGATCAGGTTCACGTGCGCGAGCTTCCCGGCCAGCAGCTTCCCGAGCAGGTCGGCCCGGAACGGCTGGTCGTTGACGTCGCGGATCAGCGCGTACTCCACCGAGTACCGGCGTCCGGTGCGCTGGGCGTAGGCGTCGGCGGCGTCGACGACCTCGCCGACCTTCCAGCGGGTGTTGATCGGCACCAGGGTGTCGCGCAGCTCGTCGTCGGGAGCGTGCAGGCTGACGGCGAGGGTGACGTTGCGCCCCTCCTCGGTGAGCCGGCGGATGGCCGGCACCAGGCCGACCGTGGAGACCGTCACCGAGCGCTGCGAGAGACCCAGCCCGTAGGGGGCGGTGCCGAGCAGGGCGTCGAGGGTCTTGCGCACGCGGGCGTAGTTGGCCAGCGGCTCGCCCATGCCCATGAAGACGACGTTGGACAACCGCCCCGGCCCGCCGGCGATGTCACCGTTCGCCATCGCCGCGGCGGCGTCCACGGCCTGGCCGATGATCTCGGCGGCGGAGAGGTTGCGGGTCAGCCCGGCCTGGCCGGTGGCGCAGAAGGGACAGGCCATGCCGCAGCCGGCCTGGCTGGAGATGCAGACGGTGGCCCGGTCGGGATAACGCATGAGCACGCTCTCCACGAGGGCGCCGTCGTGCAGCCGCCACAGCGTCTTGCGGGTGCGGCCGTTGTCGGCGGTCTGGTGCCGGACGACGGTCATGAGCCCGGGCAGCAGCGCCTCGCGGAGCGGCTCGCGGGCGGCGGCCGGGATGTCGGTCATCTCGGCGGGATTGGTGACCCCGCGGTAGTAGTGGCGGGCCAGCTGGTCGGCGCGGAACGCCGGCTGGCCCAGCTCGGCGACCGCCGCGCGGGCCTCCTCGCGGGTGAGGTCGGCGAGGTGGCGGGGCGGCTTGCCGCGGCGGGGGGCGTCGAAGACCAGGGGCAGGGCAGTCATGGCGTCCTCCATGCTCCCACCTCCCCCGGCCCCGGCGCGGAGCGGAGACCGAACTCACGCGGACGGGGTCGATCCCTGGCAGGGTCTGGGCCATGAGCCGGTTGGACGACGTCGACCTGAGCCTCCGTCTGGACAAGAAGGAGGGCAAGAAGCAGCTGGCCGCCGCGCAGGAGCGGCTGGTCCACCTCCGGCTGCTGCTCGGCGGTCAGATCGGGCCGGGCGAGCTCGGCCCACCGCTCCTGGCGCTGTTCGAGGGCTGGGACGCCTCCGGCAAGGGCGGGGCGATCCAGCGGCTGGTCGCCGAACTCGACTCCCGGCACGTGCGGGTGGCGCAGTTCGCCGCACCCACCAGCGACGAGAAGCGGCACCACTTCCTGTGGCGCTTCTGGCCGGTGCTGCCGGGCTGGGGCGGCATGGCCGTGCTCGACCGCTCCTGGTACGGCCGGGTGCTCGTCGAGCGGGTGGAGGGCTTCGCCTCGGAGGAGGCCTGGCAGCGGGCGTACCAGGAGATCGTCGACCTGGAGACGACGCTGGCGGCCGAGGGCACGGTGCTCGTCAAGTTCTGGATGCACGTCTCCCCCGAGGAGCAGCTGCACCGCTTCGAGTCCCGTCGCACGGACCCGTACAAGGCGTGGAAGCTCACCGAGGAGGACTGGCGCAACCGGGAGAAGCGCGGCGAGTACGAGGCGGCGGTGGAGGAGATGCTCGAGCGCACCGACACCCCCGTGGCGCCGTGGCACGTCATCCCCGCCGACGACAAGCGGTGGGCGCGGGTGGCCGTCGTCCGGACGGTGTGCGAGGCGATCGAGGCGGCGCTGCGCGCACGCGGGATCGACCCCGACCCGCCGCTGGAGCGCGACTAGCTGCTCGCGGCCGGGCCGGCGTGCTGCCGGATCCAGGCGTGCATGGCGATCCCGGCCGCCACGCCGGCGTTGATCGACCGGGTGGAGCCGAACTGGGCGATCGACACGGTCAGCTCCGCGCCCGCGCGGGCCTCCGGGGTCAGCCCGGGCCCCTCCTGGCCGAACAGCAGCACGCACCGCTCCGGCAGGACGGCGGTCTCGATCGGAACGGCGCCGGGCCCGTTGTCGACGGCCACGACGGCGAGCCCCTGCGCCGTCGCGTGCGCCAGCAGGCCGCCGACGTCGGCGTGGTGGCGCAGGTGCTGGTACCGGTCGGTGACCATCGCCCCCCGCCGGTTCCACCTCCGCCGGCCGACGACGTGCACCTCGGCGGCGAGGAAGGCGTTGGCGGTGCGGACCACGGTGCCGATGTTCAGGTCGTGCCCGAAGTTCTCGATGGCGACGTGGAACGCGTGCCGGCGCCGGTCGAGGTCGGCCACGATCGCCTCGACGGTCCAGTAGCGGTACCGGTCGACGACGTTGCGCCGGTCGCCCTCGGCCAGCAGCTGCGGGTCGAAGCGCGGGTCCTCCGGCCAGGGCCCCTCCCACGGCCCGACGCCGACCGTCGTCCCCCAGTCGGTGGGGCCCGGAAGCTGATCGTCGGTCACCCGGGCAGGATCGCAGGGTGGCTGAAGACGTCTACGTCCACCTGATCGAACCTGCCGCGTGGCGGGCGGCGCTGGGCCACGGTGCCGTGCGGCCGCCGTCGCTGGAGTCGGCCGGCTTCGTGCACCTGTCGAGGCCGGAGCAGGTGCACCTGCCCGCCGACCGGCTCTTCCCCGGCCGCCGTGACCTCGTGCTGCTCGTCGTCGACCCGTCGCGGCTGACCGACCCGGTGCGGTACGAGCCCGGGCACCCCGAGGACCCGGACGGCGAGCTGTTCCCCCACCTGTACGGTCCGCTGCCGACCAGCGCGGTCGTCGCCGTCGTCCCCTACCGCCTCCCGGCGTCGCCGCGGCTGCCCGCCCCCGGGGACGCGCTCGGCCGGGCGCTGGCGCTCTACGCCTCGCTCCCGGTCCGGCGGGCCGTGGGTGTGGGTGACGTGCCCGGCGGCGTGGTGGTGCTCGACCCCGACTTCCCGCATTCCCGGGACAACAACCGGCTGGTCCTGACCGGACCGGTCGACGCCGCCACGGTGGAGGCCACCGCCGCCGACGTGGGCGGCAACGCCGGGTGGCCGGCCTGACCGCGGCGCTGCTGTGGCCCGGCGCAGCAGACGTCGCGGCCGAGCTGGCACGACGGGGGTGGGAGGCCGAGGAGCTGCTGCTCATGGCGCGTGCGCCCGGCCGGCTGCCGGGCGGGGAGCGCGCCGAGGTCGTGGACCAGCAGGAGGTGCACGACCTCTGGGACCGGTCGTGGCGCACGGACCTCCCCGAGGCCGGCCCGCTGCTCGACCGGGTCGTCGCCCAGCTCATCGGCCGGGAGCAGCTCAACGACCGGGTGGTCGCGGTGCGGGACGTGGTGGTCCGGGACGCCGGCCGGGTGATGGCCGGCGGGCAGCTGCGCATCGACGGCGCCACCGCTGCCGTGGAGTCGGTCATGACCGACCCGGTCGCCCGGGGTCGCGGCTACGGCGACGCCGTCCTCGCCCGGTGCCTGGACCTCGCGACGGAGGCCGGCTGCGACCTCGTCGTGCTCGAGGCCGCCGCCGACGACTGGCCGCACGAGTGGTACGCCCGGCGGGGCTTCGTCACCGTCGGCACCAGCTGGTTCGTCAGCCGGACCGCCTGAGTCAGACCGGCGCCAGCACCGTCAGCAGCAGGTAGGCCGCGGCCGCCGACGGGAGGAGCGAGTCCAGCCGGTCCATGATGCCGCCGTGCCCGGGCAGCAGATCGCCCATGTCCTTGATGCCGAGGTCGCGCTTGATCAGCGACTCGGCGAGGTCTCCCACCGTCGCGGAGACCGCGAGCGCGGCGCCGAAGACCAGGCCGCCCCACCACGGCGCGCCGAGGCCGAGGACCAGGATCGGCGTGGCCATCAGCATGCAGGTGAGCACGGAGCCGGCCATGCCCTCCCAGGACTTCTTCGGGCTGATCGAGGGCGCCATCTGGTGCCTGCCGAACATGACGCCGGCGGCGTATCCCCCGACGTCGCTGGCCACCACCGTCGCGATGAACGCCAGCACCCGCAGCGCGCCGTCGTCCGGCACGAGCAGCAGGACGGCGAAACCGGCCAGCAGCGGGACGTAGAGCGCGACCAGGACCCCGGCGGCGGCGTCCCTGCGGTACCCGACCGGCCCTCCGGCCAGCCGCCAGAGCAGCACGGCCACCGCGGTGAGCAGGAACCCGGTGAGCAGCCCCGTGGGGCCGCGCGTCCAGGCCAACGCCTCCATCGCGAAGGCACCGACGAGCAGCGGCACGAGCGGAGCGGAGTACCCGCCCTTCCCCAGCGCCCGGGTCAGCTCCACGACGGCGACGAGGATCGCGGCGACCAGCACCGCCAGGAACGCCGGCCGCCACACGAACAGCGAGGCGACGATGACACCGACCAGCCCGACGCCGACGCCGATGGCGGCCCGCAGGTTCCGCCCGGCGCGGCTCACCGGCTGCTCCGTGGTGGGCAGCTGCGCCAGCTCCTCGGGGAGCGGCATGGCCGTCGCCGTCGGGACGTCATCGGCCGGAGGCGGGTCGTCGGGAACCGGGACCGGTGCGCGCGCGGGCAGCGGCGGGAGCGGCCTGGATGCTGCACGCGGCACCGGACCGGTGTCGTCGTCCCGCCGGCCCGCGCCCTGCGTCCGGGCACCGGGCCGCGGGGACGGCTCGGTGCCCGGGTGCAGCGAACGCGGGCGGTCGGCGGGAGGAGGCGTCATGGGCGTGTGGCCGCGACGAGGTCAGACCTCGAGCAGCTCGCCCTCCTTGGTCTTCACCGCGTCGTCGATGCCCTGGGTGTGCTGGGCGGTGAGGTCGTCGAGCTCCTTCTCCGCGCGGCGCACGTCGTCCTCGCCCGCCTCGCCGTCCTTGGCGATGCGGTCGAGCTCCTCCTTGGCGCGCCGGCGGATGTTGCGGATGGCGACCTTGGCGTCCTCGCCCTTGGCACGGGCCATCTTCACCAGGTCGCGACGGCGCTCCTCGGTCAGCTGCGGGAACACCACGCGCAGCAGCTGGCCGTCGTTGGTCGGGTTGACGCCGAGGTCGCTGTCCCGGACGGCCTTCTCGATGGCGCCCAGCTGGCCCATGTCGTAGGGCTTGATGACCGCCATGCGGGCCTCGGGCACGGTGATGGAGGCCATCTGCGGCACGGGCGTGGGGGCGCCGTAGTAGTCCACGACGATCTTGTTGAACATCGAGGGGGCGGCCCGTCCGGTGCGGACCGAGCCCAGGTCCTCGCGCGCCACCGAGAGGGCCTTGTCCATCCGCTCCTCGGCGTCGAGCAGGGTGTCGTCGATCACGGGTAGTCCCTCCTGCGGCCTGCTCCCCGGGGTGGGGAGCTCGTCGGGCCGTCGTCCTCGTGGTTACGCCGGCCGGCCGGCCGGTCAGGCCGGCTGACTGATCAGCGTGCCGATCCTCTCACCTGCGGTAGCGCGGGCGATGTTCCCGTCGCGCAGCAGGTCGAACACGACGATCGGCATCTGGTTGTCCATGCAGAGGCTGATCGCCGTCGCGTCGGCCACCTTGAGCTGCTTGGCCAGCACGGTGGCGTAGTCCAGGTCGTCGTACATGACGGCGTCGGGATTGGTGCGCGGGTCGTCGTCGTAGACGCCGTCGACGCCGTTCTTGCCCATGAGCAACACCTGGCACTCGATCTCCAGGGCGCGCTGGGCGGCGACGGTGTCGGTGGAGAAGTACGGCATCCCGGCGCCGGCGCCGAAGATGACCAGCCGGCCCTTCTCCAGGTGGCGGATGGCCTTGCGCGGGATGTAGGGCTCGGCGACCTGGCCCATGGTGATGGCCGACTGGACCCGGGTCTCCAGCCCCGCCTTCTCGCAGAAGTCCTGCAGGGCCAGGCAGTTCATGACGGTGCCGAGCATGCCCATGTAGTCGGCCTTGGTGCGGTCCATGCCGGCCTGGGAGAGCTCCGCGCCGCGGAAGAAGTTGCCGCCACCCATGACGACGGCGATCTGCGTGCCCCGCGAGACGACCTCGGCGAGCTGCTCCGCGATGCCCCTGACGACGTCGGCGTCGACACCGACCTTGCCGCCGCCGAAGGACTCACCGGAGAGCTTGAGCAGCACGCGCTGGTAGCCGCTGCCGTCGGCCGGCTGGAACGCGGTGGGGGCGGACAGCGGCGCGGTGGTGTCGATCAACGATTCATCCCTGGAGTGGTGTCGGTGGGGGCTGTCGGTGGAGTGATCCTGCCGCATGTCGGTACCCGGCTCCTGCCGGGCGCGGGCCGCGGGCGGACACCGGACAGACGACCGGCCCCGTCCCACGGGGGGAACGGGGCCGGTCATCGGTACCGGATGCGGCTCAGGCCTGGCCGACCTCGAAGCGCGCGAAGCGCTCGACGGTCAGACCCGCCTCGTCGACGATCTGCTTGACCGTGCGCTTCGGCTCGGTGATCGACGGCTGCTCGAGCAGGACGAAGTCCTTGTAGTAGGCGTTGACCCGACCCTCGACGATCTTGGTGATCGCCTGCTCGGGCTTGCCCTCCTCCTTGGCGGTCTGCTCGGCCACGCGGCGCTCGGTCTCGACCGCCTCGGCCGGGACCTCGTCGCGCGTGAGGTAGCGCGGCCGCGCGGCGGCGATGTGCATCGCCAGGCTGCGGGCCGCCTCCTCGGAGCCACCGGAGTACTGCACCGCGACACCGATGGCCGGGGGCAGGTCGGTGGCGCGCTTGTGCAGGTAGACGGCGGTGGTGCCGTCGAAGGCGACGAAGCGCGAGAGGACGAGCTTCTCGCCGATGCGGGCGGACTCGCCCTCGACGAGCTTCTCGACGGTCTGGCCGTCGACCTCGGTGCCCAGCAGCGCCGCGGCGTCGGCCGGCTTGGACTGCAGGCCGATCTGGAGCAGCCGCTCGGCGAGGGCGACGAAGTCGGCGTTCTTGGCGACGAAGTCGGTCTCGCAGTCGAGCTCGAGCAGTGCGCCGTCCCTGCTGACGACGATGCCGTTGGTCGTCGAGCGCTCGAGGCGCTTGCCGACGTCCTTGGCGCCCTTGACGCGGAGCAGCTCGACGGCCTTGTCGTACTCGCCGTCGGCCTCGGTCAGGGCCTTCTTGGCGTCCATCATGCCGGCGCCGGTGGCGTCGCGGAGACGCTTGACGTCGGCTGCGGTGAAGGCAGGCATGTCTCTTCCCTCTGGTCGGGTGGTGCGTGCTGTGGAACGGCCGTGCGGTGGCGCCGTCCCCCCGCCGGTCAGCGGGAGGACGGCGCCGGACCGTCAGACGGCGTTGTTCTCCTTGCCACCGGTGGTGGCGGGGACGCCCTCGACCGGGGCGACCTCGCCGACGGTGACGTCGGCCGGCTGGGCCGGGGTCTCGGGCAGCGCGGCGGCCTCGGCCGGCTGGGCCGGGGTGGCGGCGGCCTGCTCGTCGGCGGTGCCGCCGGTCAGCAGCTCGCGCTCCCAGTCGGCCAGCGGCTCGCCGGCGGCCACGGCCGGCTCGCCGCCGTCCTCGCGACCGGCGTTGGCCTGCGCGGCCGAACGGGCCATGAGCCCCTCGGCGACGGCGTCGGCGATGACCCGGGTCAGCACGGCGATGCTGCGGATCGCGTCGTCGTTGCCCGGGATCTTGTAGTCGACCTCGTCGGGGTCGCAGTTGGTGTCGAGGATCGCGACGACCGGGATCTTGAGCTTGCGCGCCTCGCCGACGGCGATGTGCTCCTTCTTGGTGTCCACGATCCAGATGGCGCTGGGCACCTTCTTCATGTCGCGGATACCGCCGAGGCTGCGCTCGAGCTTGGCCTTCTCGCGGCTCAGGACCAGCTGCTCCTTCTTGGAGAGGCTGACCAGCACACCGGTCTGCTCCTGGTCCTCGAGCTCCTTGAGCCGCTCGAGCCGCTTGAAGACGGTCTGGAAGTTGGTGAGCATGCCGCCGAGCCAGCGCTGGTTGACGTAGGGCATGCCCACGCGCGTGGCCTGCTCGGCGACGACCTCCTGCGCCTGGCGCTTGGTGCCGACGAACAGGATCGAGCCGCCGTGCGCGACCGTCTGCTTGACGAACTCGTAGGCGTTGTCGATGTACCCGAGCGTCTGCTGCAGGTCGATGATGTAGATGCCGTTGCGCTCGGTGAAGATGAAGCGCTTCATCTTCGGGTTCCAGCGACGGGTCTGGTGCCCGAAGTGGACGCCGCTGTCGAGCAGCTGCTTCATGCTGACGACTGCCATATCGCAGCCTCTCTGCGTCTGCGCGCGGCCGTGGGCCGCGCTGGTTCCGGTTGTCGCGGGCCCCGGTTGGCGCCCGCCCTGGCGTCCTGCGGCACCACTCCCCCGGCTGGGCCGGGACCGAGGTGGCGACTGCCCCGCCGATCGGCGGGAGAAGGACGCGCGAAGTCGACCCGTCGGACGGGCCGCACCGGACAGCATACGCGACGCCTGCCGGGGCTTTTCCCCAGTTCCCGGGCCCGTCCACAGCTGCGGCACCGGCCTGGTCGCCACCGGTCCCCCGGCGCAGGGTCGCCGCATGAGGTCCGGGGTCGCGCTCGTGCTCGCACTGGGCGCCGTCGCCGTGCTCGCCCCGGCGGGGGCGACGGCCGGGCCGGCGCCGCGGGCCGCCTCCGGGAGCATCACCGACTGGGTTGCGCCGCTGCCCGGCGCGCCGGTGGTGGGCCGGCCGTTCGAGGCACCTCCGCACCCCTACGGACCGGGGCACCGGGGCGTGGACCTGGTCGGGGCGCCCGGCCGGCCCGTGCTGGCGGCCGGTGACGGCGTCGTCGTCTTCGCCGGGATGGTCGCCGGGCGGCCGGTGGTGAGCATCGACCACGCGGACGGCCTGCGGACGACGTACGAACCGGTGGAGCGCTCGGTCGGCGCGGGGGCGCAGGTGACCCGCGGTTCGCCGATCGGCGTGCTGGTGCCCGGGCACGACGGCTGCCCGGCCGCCGCGTGCCTGCACTGGGGGCTGCGCCGGGGCGAGGACTACCTCGACCCGCTGGCGCTGCTGGCTCCCCCGCGGATCCGCCTGCTGCCCTTCAGCTCCCGGAACCGCCGGGTGGGACCCAGGGACGGAGCTCGGCGTCGGAGGGCACGTACAACGGGTGCCTCGGCTCGCCCCCGCGAGTCATGCCCAGGCAGAGCGGCTGGTCCAGGAGAGGCGCGACGATGCGCGACCTGGCGTGGAGAGCTCCTCCCGCACCCCAGGCGGCGATGGACCTCGGCGCGGCGGCCGTGAAGAGCCGCAGGGCGTCGTCGTTCGCCGAGCCGACCGGGTCCGCTGCCCGCCGCAGGACCTTCGGATCCGTGTGGCGCAGGGCGAAGAGGTTCACGACGACGAGCCCGCTCCGTCCGACGGCGCGGCTGCGGGCGAGGCACCGGTCCAGCGTCGGGCGGCGGCGCCGCTCGGTGTCACCCGTCGCGGGGTTGAGGAGGACCCACACGTCCGTGGTCGCGACGTCCGGGCGTCCCCACCAGCGTCCGAATCCATACCGGTAGCCCATGTCGGCCGAGTAGAGGTACCGCTCCGGCAGCCCGTCGGGGGACGTGCCCGCCCGGTCCTCGAGGCCATGCCGGTCCGCGAGCACGGCGAACACGTCGTCCACCCGCAGGACGGTATCCACCGACGGAGGCCGGTGGGCGCTGGCACCGCTGCGGTCAGGTCAGCTGCTTCACGAAGTGCACGTCGGCCTGGCCGGCGACGGGCAGGCCCTCGGTGCGGCCGGTCTCCACGTAGCCCTGCCGCAGGTAGAAGCCGGGCGCTTGGAAGGTGAACGACGACAGCACCATCTGCCGGCAACCCCGCTGGGCGGCAGCCTCCTCGGCGGTGCGCAGCAGTCGGCTGCCGAGACCGTCCCGGCGGGCGTCCTCGCGGATCCAGAGCATGGCGACTCCCGCGCAGGTGCCCCAGGTCCAGCCGCTGAGCCCGCCCACAAGCTCGCCGTCCACGTCGATCGCCTGCACGGTGAGCTCGAACTGGTCGGCGACGCCGGAGGCCGCGCTGTTGTGCGCCTCCAGCTCCCGGCTCAGCCGGGCGTCGAGGTCGGCGTCCCCCTCCCCGATCTCCACCCGGGCCGGGCCGGTCATGCTCCCGTGGCCGTCCTCACGATGCCCGTGGCGCGACTCGGCGCCCCGGTCCGCTCCTCGCTCGTCCCTCGCTGCGATGCTCCCGTGGCCGTCCTCACGCGATGTCGGCGAGCTTGGTGCGCAGGTGCAGGACGGCCTTCGTGTGCAGCTGGCAGATCCGGCTCTCGGTGACGCCGAGGACCCGGCCGATGTCGGCGAGCGTGAGCCCCTCGAAGTAGTAGAGGGAGACGACGACCTTCTCCCGCTCCGGCAGCTGCTCGACGGCGCGGGCCAGCAGCTGCCGGGCCTCGCCGTGCTCGGCCATCGCCTGCGGGTCCAGTGCGCTGGGGTCCCGGAGGGTGTCGCCGAGGCGGGGCGAGCCGCCGTCGTCGTCGGTGAGCAGTTCGTCCAGGGCGACGACGTTGACGAGGGAGAGCTGGCCGAGGAACTTCCGGATGTCCTCGACGTCCATGTCCATGGCGTCGGCGACCTCCTCGTCCGACGGCGTCCGGTGGAGCTTGCTCTCGAGCTCGGCGACGGTGCGCTCGAACAGGCGGGCCTTGACGCGCACCGACCGCGGGATCCAGTCGGTGTTGCGCAGCTCGTCGATGATGGCGCCGCGGATCCGCGACATCGCGTAGCTCTCGAACTTCACCTCGCGGGTGGGCTCGAAGCGGGTGATCGCGTCGATGAGCCCGAAGGTGCCGTAGGAGATCAGGTCGGCCTGCTCCACGTGGGCGGGCAGGCCGCTGCCGACCCGGCCGGCGACGTACTTGACCAGCGGCGCGTAGTGGAGGATCAGGCGGTCCCGCAGCGCGGGGTCCCGGCCGTCGACGTACCGCGCCCACAGGTCGTGCAGCAGCGCATCAGGGTCCTCTCCGGACTCGTCGATGCGGCGGATGGTGGCCTCAGACACGGTCGCGCTCCTCGGTCGTGCTGCGCGGGCACCGTCCATGGTCCCGCGTGGTCATGACTGCCGCCGTCCGCTCCGCGATCCGGCCGCCGTGCTCAGGCACGGGGATGCGCCTGGGCATGGACAGCACGGAGCCGTTCGACCGTCACGTGCGTGTAGATCTGCGTCGTGGCGAGGCTAGCGTGGCCGAGCAGCTCCTGGACGGACCGAAGGTCCGCGCCGCCCTCGAGGACGTGCGTGGCGGCGGAGTGCCGCAGCCCGTGCGGCCCGATGTCCGGCGCGCCCGGGACGCCGGCGGTCGCGGCGTGCACCGTGCGGCGGGCCTCCCGGGCGTCCAGGCGGCGGCCGCGCAGCCCCAGCAGCAGCGCCGGCCCGGAGTCGGGCGTGGCCAGTGCGGGCCGCCCCCGGGTGAGCCAGGCCTCCAGCGCGCGCTCGGCCGGCACCCCGTAGGGGACGCTGCGCTCCTTGCGCCCCTTGCCGAACACGCGGAGCAGCCGGCGGCCGCGGTCGACGTCGTCGACGTCCAGCCCGACGAGCTCGCTCACCCGGATCCCGCTGGCGTAGAGCAGCTCCAGGACGACGGCGTCGCGCAGCCGGACCGGCTCCTCCTCGCCCGCGGCGGCGGTCTCGACCAGAGCGCGGGCCTGCTCGGGCGCCAGCACGTCGGGCAGGGTTCGGTGGGCCTTGGGGCTGACCAGCCGCTGGCCGACGTCCTCGGGCAACAGTCCCGAGCGGCGCAGCCAGGCGGTGAACGACCTGGCGGCCGAGGCGTGCCGGGCCGTGGTCGACCGGCCGTGTCCGCGGGTGCGGCCCTGGGCGAGCCAGCTGCGGAGGGTGGCGAGGTCGAGGTCGTGCGGCTGCGTCCCGCTGCGCCGGGCGAGGTGGTCGAGCAGCCGGGCGACGTCGCCGACGTAACTGCGCACCGTGCTCTCCGACAGGTCGCGCTGCCCGCTCAGGTGCTCCTCGTAGCCGGCCAGCGCCTCGGCCAGCGCCGGGGGCAGCGCGGCGCGGACCGCTGCGGTGCTGGGAGTGGCCACGGGGGGACGGTCCGTTGGCGCCCGGCGCCGGTCAAGCCGCCGCGCCGGGACGCTTGGGCGGCGGGGCCAGCCGCCAGCCGGTGCCGGTCCACTGGACGAGGTCGGCGAGCTCCAGCGACGGCAGCACCTTCAGCACCTCCAGGACGTCGCAGCCGGCGATGCTCGCCAGCCGCTCGGGGCTCACCCCGATGCGCACCGGGCAGGCGTCCAGCACCCGGGCCGCGAGGTCGGAGAGCCCGTCCCGCGGGGACGCCGGCCGCTCGACGGGAGGCGCCAGGTCGGTGCCGATGCCGCCGATCTCCTCGATGACCTGCGCCGCGTTGGTCACGAGCCGGGCCCCGCCCTCCTGGTCCCGCAGCAGCTCGTGGCAGCCCACGCTCATGGCCGACGTCACCGGACCGGGCACCACCAGCACCTGCCGGCCGAGGTCCCTGGCGCGGTTCGCCGTCGCCTGCGCCCCCGACCGCGCCGCCGCCTCCACCACGACGGTGCCGCGGGTCAGCGCGGCGATGAGCCGGTTGCGCACCAGGAACCGGTGCTGATGGGGAGCGGCGCCCGGCGGCCACTCGCTGAGCAGCAGGCCCTCGTCGGCGATGCGGTTCAGCAGCGCCCCGTTCCCCGCCGGGTACGGGCGGTCGACGCCGCAGGCGAGGACCGCGATCGTCGGTCCGTCGGCAGCGAGGGCACCGCGGTGGGCCGCGGCGTCGATCCCGAACGCGCCGCCGGAGACGACGGTCCACCCGCGCCCGGCGAGCTGGTGGCCGAGTTCTCCCGCCACGTGCTCGCCGTAGGCCGTGGAGGCCCGCGAGCCGACGATCGCCACCGAGCGGTCGGTCAGGTCTGTCAGCCGGGCCCGGCCGCGCACCCACAGGGCGAGGGGCGGGACGAGCGCCTGCGTGCGCTTGGCCTGGCGCGCCGGGTCGTGCGGTTCCTCGGCGGTCGCCCGGGTCAGCGCGTGCAGCGCGAACGCCGGCCATTCGTCGTCCTCCGGGACCACGAGCCGGGCCTCGCAGCGCTCGGCGCGCGTCAGGTCGGCCAGCGTCGTGTCCTCGTGCACCCGTGCGCCCACGACTGACCGGATCCGATCCGGGGCGGTGCCGGCCCGCAGCCGCCGTACGGCGTCGACGGGCCCCACGTCCTCGACGTAGCGCCAGAGGTCGATCGTGCCCGGCTCGACCGCCCGGCTCAGCCACGCCCGCGCGCGGCGCACCCCCGGGACCGCCGTCCCCGGCACGGCGGCGCCGCCGGCCGCCGCCTCCTCGAGATCCTCGTCCAGGTTCACGCCGCGCTCCGCTGCAGGCGCATGCCGAGGGCCTCGGCCACCTCGTCGGGGCCGGGCACGGTGCGCCCGGCCAGGTCGCTCAACGTCCAGGCGACGCGGACCACCCGGTCGAAGCCGCGCACCGAGAGCGATCCCCGCTCCAGGGCGCGCTCGGCCAGCCGCAGCGCCGGACGGGGCACGGCGAACCGCTCCCGCAGCATCCGTCCGGGCAGCTCGCTGTTGAGCCCGAGGCCGCTGCCGGCCAGCCGCTCCCCCGCCGCCGCGCGGGCCCGGCGCACCCGCTCGGCGACCACGGCGGTCGACTCCGGCGCACCCAGCCCGTCGAGCCAGGCCGCGCGGGTGACCGGCGGCAGCTCCACCCGGAGGTCCACCCGGTCGAGCAGCGGGCCCGAGAGGCGCGACTGGTAGCGCCGCCGCTCCAGCGGGCTGCAGGTGCAGGCGGTGTCCCCGGCGGCGCTCGCGCACGGGCACGGGTTGGCCGCCAGGACCAGCTGCGCGCGGCAGGGGAAGGTCGCGGAGCCGGCCGCCCGGTGGATGGTGACCTGACCGCGCTCCAGCGGCTGGCGGAGGGTGTCCAGGACCGCCCGCGGGAACTCCGGGGCCTCGTCCACGAACAGCACCCCGCGGTGGGCCCGGCACAGCGCACCGGGGCGGATCTGGCCCGAGCCGCCGCCGATCAGCGCCGCCATGGTGGCCGAGTGGTGCGGCGCCTCGAAGGTGGGCCGGGTGATCAGCGGGGCCTCCGGCGGCAGGGTTCCGGCGATCGAGTGGATCGCGGTGACCTCCAGCGCCGCCTGCTCGTCGAGCTCGGGCAGCAGACCGGGCAGCCGCTCGGCGAGCATCGTCTTGCCGGCGCCGGGTGGGCCGCTCAGGAAGAGGTGGTGACCGCCGGCGGCGGCGACCTCGACCGCGCGCCGTCCCGCGGCCTGGCCGACGACGTCGCCGAGGTCGGCCACGGGCGGCTGCGCGGGCAGCGGCCCCGGCTCGTGCGGCCGCAGCACGGCCTCCCCGCGCAGGTGCCCGACCAGCTGGGTCAGGCTCTCCACCGCGAGCACCTCGATCCGCTCGACCAGCGCCGCCTCGGCGGCGTTGGCCGCCGGCACGACCACCTGGCGGTGGCCGGCCCGGGCGGCGGCGAGCACGGCGGGCAGCACGCCGCGGATCGCCCGCACCGAACCGTCCAGCCCGAGTTCGCCGAGCAGCACGAGCCGGTCGACCGCGCGGCGGCGCACCGCGCCCCCCGCCGCGAGCACCGCTGCGGCCAGGGCGAGGTCGAAGCCGCTGCCCTGCTTCGGCATCGACGCCGGGGAGAGCCCGATGGTGATCCGCCTGGCCGGGAACTCACCACCGGCGTTCACCACCGCCGCCCGCACCCGGTCCACCGACTGCCGCACCACCGCGTCGGGCAGGCCGACCAGCACCACACCGGGCAGCCCGGCCGCGATGTCCACCTCCACCTCGACCATCGCCCCCTGGACCCCGGTGAGGCCGACCGACCAGGTGCGGGCGAGCGTCACGAGAACGCCGCCCGCAGGTGCGTCACCAGGGCGGGCCGCTCGGGCCGGACGAGGACGCCGACGACGTCGAACCGGACCTCGGGCGCGTGCTCGTCGTGCGCGGCCAGCCAGCGCTGCGCCAGCACCCGGAGCCGGCGCTGCTTGGCCGGCGTCACCGCCTCGACGGGATGGCCGTAGCCGGTGCCCCGCCGGGTCTTCACCTCGCAGAAGACGAGGGCGTCCCGGTCGCGGGCGACGACGTCGAGCTCGCCCTCCCGGCAGCGCCAGTTGCGGTCGAGGACGCGCAGCCCGGAGTCGGTCAGGTAGGCGACGGCGATCCGCTCACCGCGGGCGCCGAGATCGGTCGTGGGAGGCACTCCCCGACCGTGCCGCCCGGGAACGGCGGGTCCCAGGCCCGGCGGTCATCTGTGGACGGCACCGGGGCCTGTGGACGGTGCGCCGGCTACGGCAGGCGGGGGCCGTCCGGCAGCTCGAGATCGGGTTTGTCGAGCTCCTCGACGTTGACGTCCTTGAACGTCAGCACCCGCACGTTCCGCACGAAGCGGGCGGGGCGGTACATGTCCCACACCCAGGCGTCGGAGAGCTTCAGCTCGAAGTAGACCTCACCGCCGGCCTCGCGGACCTGCAGGTCGACCGAGTTGGCCAGGTAGAACCGCCGCTCGGTCTCCACCACGTAGGTGAACTGCCGGACGATGTCCCGGTACTCGCGATAGAGCTGCAGCTCCATCTCGGTCTCGTACTTCTCGAGGTCTTCGGTGCTCATCGGTCCTCGGTGCTCGTCAGGGCTCGGGACACAGGGCGCATGGGCCCATCATCGACCATGGCACCGGAACCGGTCAGGTGGGCCGTCCGCGCGGCGTGTGCGTCGCGTGCGCGGGCCACGTTGACGTACCGCATCCGGTGCTGCGGACAGGGCCCGTGCCGCTCCAGCGCGGCGGTGTGCACGTCGGTGATGTAGCCCTTGTGGCCGGCGAAGTCGTACTCGGGCCAGCGCTGGTGCAGGTCCAGCATGATCCGGTCCCGGGTCACCTTGGCCAGCACCGAGGCGGCCGCGACGCACGCGGCCACCCGGTCGCCCTTCCACACCGCCAGCCCCGGCCGGGCGAGCCCGGGCACCGGGAAGCCGTCGGTCAGCACGTAGTCCGGTCCCGGATCGAGCATCGAGACGGCGCGGCGCAGCGCCTCGATGTTGGTGACGTGCATCCCGCGGGCGTCGAGGTCCTCGACCGGGAGGACGACGACCGACCACGCCACCGCGCGGTCGACGATCTCGCCGTAGACCCGCTCCCGGGTCGCGGCGGTGAGCAGCTTGGAATCGGCCAGCCCCGGCACCCGCCCGCGCCGTCCGGACGGCAGGACGCAGGCGGCGGCGACCAGCGGCCCGGCGCAGGCTCCCCGGCCCGCCTCGTCCGCGCCGGCGATGGCCTCGAAGCCCCGCCGGCGCAGCGCCCGCTCCATGTCCCAGAGCGCGTCGGGCCGGTCGTCGGCGACCGTGCGCCGGGCACGGGCCGCCGGAGCGGAGCAGGTGTGGGTGGGACGGGCAGCCATCGCGGCACGACAGTACGACGGCGGGGCGACACCGCAGCCGACCCCCGGACGCGCCGCGGGCCGGCCCCTGCGCGAGGGGCCGGCCCACGGGAGCCGGGCGGAGAAGTCCGTCAGATGTCCGCGGCCAGGTCGGGCTCGGCGGCGCTCAGCGCGTGCGCGCCGCAGGTGCAGCCCGGGGTCCGGTTGGAGAGCACCAGGGAGACGGCATGCGACCGGTCGCGGGCACCGAGCTTGCGCAGGATGGCCTTGACGTGGGACTTGACGGTGTCCTCGCTGATGAACAGGTTGCGGCCGATCTGCCGGTTCGACTGCCCCTGCAGGAGCTCGTCGAGCACGTCCTGCTCACGCCGGGTCAGCGGCACCTCGGGGGCGAACGGCTTGGCCGGGGCCGTGGCCGACTGCTCGACCCGGCGGATCTGCGGGTCGACGACGACGCGACCGGCGCGGGCAGCGAGGATCGCCCAGCCGAGCAGCGTCGAGGAGGTGTTCATCATCAGGTAACCGCGGATGCCGGCGGCGATGGCCTCGTTGACCACCGCCGGGTCCTCCGAGGTGGCCAGGGCGACGATCGTGACCCGCGGGAAACGGCGGCGGAGGTCGCGGCAGGCGTTGAGGGTCGCGGCCCGACCGGCCCCCAGCTCCACCACGACGGCGTCGGGGCGGGCGGTCTCGACCAGCGTGAGGGCGCGACGCAGCTCGCCGGGGGTGCCCACCGACTGCATCCCGGCGGTCTCGTTGATCATGCTCACCAGTCCCCGACGCAGGACGGGCGCGTCGGCGAGGAGGAGCACGCGGGTGATCCCGCGGGCGGTGCTCGCCACAGGTGCAGACACAACAGACTCCGTTTCACTTCCGGGAACGTGCTCTGTCCCCATCGGAAGGGTGAAACGGTTGCTTGAATGCTTTTCCAGTTCTTCTCGAACAATTATGCGGACCATTCGCCCGCCATCCCCGGATCACACCGGAAACGGCTCGACCATTCAGGAGTCGGTACGCCCGGAGCCCGTCCGGCGTCGCCGCCGCCACGCCGTCACCGGCACGGCCCCCGCCAGGCCGACCGCGTACGGCAGGACGGCGACGGCCCCCACCGGGCTCGCCCCGCCCCCGGCCGGCAGCACGGGGACCGCCGCGGCGGCCTCGGTGTTCTGGATGTCGGGCGAATCGAGCAGGCCGAACCGGCTCAGCGGCCAGACGATGACCGCCGCCTTCCCGATGACGTCGTCGACGGCGATGGTGCCGGCGTACTTGTCGCCCACGTGCTCTCGCGAGTCCGCCGACGCCGAGCGGTGGTCGCCCATGACCCACAGCCGCCCGTCGGGCACGGTGACCGGGCCGAACGCGCGGTTCTCGATCGGGGAGTCCTCGAAGATGTAGGGCTCCTCGAGCGGCTCGCCGTCCACGGTGACCCGACCCTCGGTGTCACAGCACTGCACCGTCTGGCCCTCGGTGGCGACCACCCGCTTGACGAAGTCGTCCTCGCTGGGAGGGGCGACGCCGATCGCGCGCCCGAGCCACAGCAGCGCCCCGGTGAACCAGTTGTCCGGCTCGTCGACCGAGATCTCCGGCGTCCAGGTGTCCGGGCCCCGGAAGACCACGATGTCACCGGGCTCGGGCTCGCCGAACCAGTAGGGCACCTTGTTGACCAGCACCCGGTCGCCGGTGCACCCGGTGCAGCCGTGCAGCGTCTGCTCCATGGAGCCGGACGGGATGAAGAACGCCTGCACGAAGAAGGTCTTCACGACCAGCGCCAGCACGAAGGCGATCAGCAGCAGGACGGGCAGCTCGCGCAGCAGCGAGCCCTTCTTCGCCTCCCCGCGGCGGTCGCGGCGGGAGGACGGCGTCGCCCCGCCGTCACCCGGAGGCGTCTCGTCGGGGTCCGGTTCCCCCGGAACCACATCGGCGGGCCCCCCGGGCCGGTCGCTGCTCATCAGGAGCAGCGTACGACGCGGGGGACCCGCCGAGATCCAGCCGGTCGAGCCGGCTGTCAGGCGTGTCCTCGCAGGAGGTCAGCGCGCGACGGTCTCGCGCTTCTCCTTGATCTTGGCGGCCTTGCCGCGCAGCTCGCGGAGGTAGTACAGCTTGGCGCGACGCACGTCACCGCGGGTGATGACCTCGATCTTCTCGACGACCGGGGTGTGCACCGGGAAGGTGCGCTCCACGCCCACGCCGAAGCTCACCTTGCGGACGGTGAAGGTCTCGCGGATGCCGCCACCCTGGCGACGGATGACGACGCCCTGGAAGACCTGGATGCGGGAGCGGTTGCCCTCGATGACGCGGACGTGCACCTTGACGGTGTCCCCCGGGCGGAACGTGGGGATGTCGTCGCGCAGCGAGTCGGCGTCGAGTGCGTCCAGGGTGTTCATCGCGGCAGTCCTCAGTCTCAGATGGCTCGTTCTCGGTTCGGACAGCGGAACTCCCCGGCTGTCCGTTCCGGGGTGCTGCGGCTCCGGTGCGGAGCTCCCGACAGCCCGGCCGTCGGTCAGCAGCGACTCTCTACTGTGCCACATCCTCAGCCGACGACGCGCGGGGGCCCTGACCACCGGCCGCCGGCCAGCTCGGCGAGCAGGGCGGGCAGATCGCCCGGCACGAGGTCCACGCCGCCGGCGACGAGCTCCTCCGGCGTCCACCAGCGGTGCGGCTCGTCGGCGAGCAGCTCCAGCTCGGTGAGCGCCCCGGGCACCACGTCGTGGACGACGTCCCGGAGCACGAAGTAGGTCTCCCGGGTGTCGTAGAGCTGGCTCCCGAACGGCCCGACGTGCCGCCGCAGCCAGACCGGCCCCTCGAGCGCCCGGAGGTCGATGTGCAGCCCGATCTCCTCGGCCAGCTCCCGGACGGCGGCCGCGCGCAGCGTCTCGCCGTCCTCCACTCCCCCGCCGGGCGTGTACCAGAACAGCACCTCGCCGGGCGGCAGCGCCGGGTCCGGCAGCCGGGCACCGAACAGCAGCACGCGGCCGGCGGGGTCCAGGACGACGACGCGCGCCGTCGTCCGGACGATCGCCCGGTCAGTCACCGGCCGCGCGCTCAGCGGCCAGGGCCGCCCGCTCGGTGTCGGTGAGCGCGTCGACGGGCAGCGCCGCGAGCAGGTCGGGACGGCGGGCCGCGGTGCGGCGCAGCGACTCCCCGCGCCGCCAGCGGGCGATGCCGGCGTGGTCGCCGGAGAGCAGCACGCCGGGGACCTCGTGGCCCCGCCAGGTGGCCGGCCGGGTGTAGGAGGGGCCCTCGAGCAGGCCGTCGGCGTGCGAGTCGAACTCCGCGGACTCCCGGTTGCCCAGCACGCCGGGGATGAGCCGGGTGACGGCCTCGGTCATCACCAGCACCGCGGACTCCCCGCCGGCGAGGACGTAGTCGCCGATCGAGACCTCGGAGACCGGCCCCGCGTCGGCCGCCCAGTCGGCGACCCGCTGGTCGATGCCCTCGTAGCGGCCGCAGGCGAAGACCAGGCCGGGCTCGGACGCCCACTGCACCGCCATGGCGTGGGTGAACGGGCGGCCGGCCGGCGTGGGCACGACCAGCCGCGTGCCTGGCGGGCGGACGGCCTCGAGCGCGCGGCCCCAGGGCTCGGGCTTCATCACCATGCCGGGGCCGCCGCCGTAGGGGGCGTCGTCGACGGTGCGATGGACGTCGTCGGTCCACTCGCGCAGGTCGTGCACGCCGACGCTGACCAGGCCGCGCTCGATGGCCTTGCCGAGCAGTGACTGGCGCAGCGGCGCGAGGTACTCGGGGAAGATCGTGACGACGTCGATGCGGAACGGATCGACCGGAACCGCGCCCGTCACAGGTCGAGCAGCCCCTCGGGCGGGTCCACCACCAGGAAGCCGCCGGCGACGTCGACGGTGGGCACGATCGCCGACACGAACGGGATCAGCGTCTCGCCACTCTTCGCGCGACGGACGACGAGCAGGTCCTGCGCCTCGTGGCGGACCGCCGTCACCTCGCCGAGGACGGAGTCGTCGGGCAGCCGGGCGACCAGGCCGACCAGCTGGTGGTCGTAGTAGGAGTCGGGCTCCTCGATCTCCGGCAGGTCCGCGATCGGGACCACCAGGAGGGTGTTGCGCAGCTCGTCGACGGCCTCGCGGACGTCGTACACCGCGCCCGAGGCGTCGGCGAGCTGCAGCAGCAGGGTGCCGCTGTGCCACCGCTTGTCGACGACCGTCAGCGGGCCGCGCTCCGGCGGGTCGGTCTCCAGCACCGCCCCCGGGGCGAAGCGGAGGTCGGGGTCGTCGGTGCGGACCTCGACGGTGGCCAGACCACGGACACCGTGGGGTCGGCCGATGCGGCCGACCACCACGGTGTCGGTGGATTCGTTCGGTGCTGTCACGTGCCGGCGCCCGAAGAGTTCGTGCTCAGCGCCCGTCGGTGTCGACGACGTCGACCCGCAGGCCCCGTCCGCCGACCCCGGTCATGACCTGGCGCAGCGCCTTGGCGGTGCGCCCGCCGCGGCCGATGACCTTGCCGAGGTCGTCCGGGTGCACCCGGATCTCGAGGGTCTTGCCGCGACGGTTGGTGAGCAGGTCGACGGTGACGTCGTCGGGGTTGTCGACGATGCCCTTGACCAGGTGCTCGAGCGCGTCTTCGAGCACGTCTTACTCGGCCGGCGTCTCGGCCGGAGCAGCCTCGGCCGCGGGGGCCTCGGCGGCGTCGGCCTTGGGGGCCTCGGCGGCGGGAGCGTCGGCGGCCTTCTTCGGCGCCGCCTTCTTCTTGGCCGTGGTCGCGTCCGTGGTCGGCTCGTCCATGCCCGAGCGGACGGCGGCCTCGTAGAGGGCCTTCTTGTCCGGCTTGGGCTCGGCGACCTTCATCGGGGCCGGGGCCGGCTCGCCCTTGAACTTCTGCCAGTCACCGGTGACCCGGAAGATGGCGGCGACGGCCTCGGTCGGCTGCGCGCCGACACCCAGCCAGTACTGCGCCCGCTCGGAGTCGACCTCGATGAAGGAGGGGTCCTCCTTCGGGTGGTACTTGCCGATCGTCTCGATCGAGCGCCCGTCCCGCTTGGTGCGGGCGTCGGCGACGACGATGCGGTAGTACGGCGCGCGCATCTTGCCCAGGCGCATGAGCTTGATCTTGGTGGCCACGGTGTGTGGTGTTCTCCTCGAAAGCCGTGTGGTTGCTCGCCGGGCGGCGTGTGGGGTTACGCCGGGGCGGAGCGATGGACACGCGCGGGCATGGTGAGAGGGCCGCACCCGACGTGTTCGACCAGCCATTGTGCCAGACGCGGGGTCCCGCCGGATCAGGCCCTGGACCAGCGGACCTGGTCCGGTGCCGGCAGCGGCAGCGGGTGGTCGTCGAGGGGTAGACCTCCAACCCCGCCAGCCGGCCCTCCTCGACGAAGAGCAGCAGACCACCGGCCGGATCACCCCCGTCGTCGAGGACGGTTCCCTCGACGGGAACCGGGCTCTCGGCCGCAGAGGGCGGGAGCCCGGCGGCCACGTGCAGGGCGATCGTGCCGCAACCGCACGTGCAGCCCGGTGCGGCCGTCACCGACGCCGCCTGCGCCCGCAGCGCCGCCACGCCGGGGAACTCGTGGTCCAGCAACGCCTCGAGCAGTTCCCGCTCGACGGCCGTCAGAGGACGTCGGCTCACGCGTCCGCGTCGACTTCCGGGGCCACGAGGAAGCCACCCCAGCCGTCGTAGGTGCCGCCGTGCCGGTCCACGATCCCCACCACCTCGCGCGTGAAGGTCGCAGCGGTGTCGTGATCGACGGCGGTCATGGCGCTGAACTCCAGCCACACGGTGAGGAACCGGCGGCGCAGCCCGTCGATCCGGTAGCCCGCGGCGACCAGCTCGTCGGCCGCCGCCTCGGCAGCCTTGCGCGTGCGGAACCCGGCGAGGTGGTCGATCGGGCGCGGCTCGTGCACCTGATCTCCCAGGCTCAGGCGCTCCTCGACCAGCTGGGCGCCGAGCGCCAGCTGTCCCTCGACGTCCCGCGGCACGCCCTCAGCTCCGGACGGCGGCCACCACGCGGGCGGCCGCGTCGCCGACCGGGATCTCCTCGCGCTCGCCGGTCTTCCGGTCGCGCAGCTCCAGCACGCCCTCGGCGAGGCCGCGGCCCACGGTGACGATCGTCGGCATGCCGAGCAGCTCGGCGTCCTTGAACTTCACGCCCGGCGACACCTTCGGACGGTCGTCGTAGAGCACCGTCAGCCCGGCGCCGACCAGCTCGGCGGCCAGCGCCTCGGCGGCCTCGAAGATCGCCGGGTCCTTGCCGGTGGCGACGACGTGCACGTCGGCCGGGGCGACCTCGCGGGGCCAGACCAGGCCGAGCTCGTCGTGCGTGGACTCAGCGATCGCGGCCACCGCGCGCGAGACGCCGACGCCGTAGGAGCCCATGGTGACGGTGACGAGCTTGCCGTTCTCGTCGAGCACCTTGAGGTCCAGCGCCTCGGCGTACTTGCGGCCGAGCTGGAAGATGTGGCCCATCTCCACGCCGCGCGCCAGCTCCAGGGGGCCGGAGCCGTCGGGCGCGGGGTCGCCGGCGAGCACCTCGGCGGCCTCGATGACGCCGTCCCAGGTGAAGTCGCGGCCGGCCACCAGGTCGAAGACGTGCTTGCCGGGTGCGTTGGCGCCGGTGACCCAGCGGGTGCCGGTGACCACACGGGGGTCGACCAGGTAGCGGATCTTCGACTCGCTCTCGGTGCCGAGCACCTGCGGGCCGATGTAGCCCTTGACCAGCGCCGGGTGCTTGTCGAACTCGGTGAACGGCTCGACCTCGGCCGGCGCGACCTGGGCCTCCAGGCGCTTGGCGTCGACGTCGCGGTTGCCGGGGAGGCCGATGACCAGCGGCTCGCGGGTGCCGTCGGGGTGCACCAGCGTGACGACGACGTTCTTCAGCGTCGACTCGGCGGTGTAGCCGGCGTCGGGGAACAGCTGCTGCGCCACCGCGACGAGGGTCTCGATGGTCGGGGTGTCGGGGGTGTCCTCGACGTGCGCCTCGGGCAGGCCGTCCAGCGGGATCTCGTCGGGGACGACGGTGGTCACCGCCTCGACGTTGGCCGCGTAGCCGCCGGGCGAGCGGACGAAGGTGTCCTCGCCGATCGCCGTCGGGTGCAGGAACTCCTCGCTCTTGGAGCCGCCCATGGCGCCGGACATCGCCGAGACGATGGCGTACTCCAGGCCCAGGCGGTCGAAGATCCGGATGTAGGCGTCCCGGTGCGCGGCGTAGGACTTGTCCAGTCCGGCGTCGTCGACGTCGAAGGAGTAGCTGTCCTTCATGGTGAACTCGCGGCCGCGCAGCAGCCCGGCGCGGGGACGCGCCTCGTCCCGGAACTTGGTCTGGATCTGGTACAGCGACAGCGGCAGGTCCTTGTACGACGAGTACAGGTCCTTCACCAGGAGCGTGAACATCTCCTCGTGCGTGGGGCCGAGCAGGTGGTCGACGCCGCGGCGGTCCTTGAGCCGGAACAGGTTGTCGCCGTACTCGGTCCAGCGGCCGGTGGCCTCGTAGGGCTCCTTGGGCAGCAGCGACGGGAAGTGCACCTCCTGCGCGCCCATCGCGTCCATCTCCTCGCGGACGATGCGCTCGACGTTGCGGAAGACGCGGAAGCCCAGCGGCAGCCAGCTGAACCCGCCGGGAGCGGCCCGCCGGATGTAGCCGGCGCGCACGAGCAGGCGGTGGCTCGGGACCTCGGCGTCGGCCGGGTCGTCCCGAAGGGTCCGCAGGAACAGGGTCGACATCCGCAACAGCACGGAAGCAGTCTCCCAGGCCCGCGGAAGTCGTTCCCCGGCCCGTCCACCGGCGAGGTCCCCGACCGCGCCCGACCGCGCAGGTCGGGCACCGCCATCGGGGGCACGAACCTCGTCGAGGGGCACCAAGTCACTACCATCGCTGAGGTCAGAGGCGTCTCCACGCCCCCGCCGCGGGGCCCGACCCCGGAAGCGAGGGATCCGTGGGCCGAGACCGCGACCAGCAGGGCGGCAGTCGACCACTCCCCCCGCGCCTCGACCCGCGGGCCGGTGCGCAGCCGCGTGCCCGTGCCGGTGCGAGCGCCGCCGGGCCGCGACCGCACGACCGCCGCCGTCGCCTCGTGCTCGGGAGCCGGCTCGTCGCCGGGCTCCTCTCGGTGCTGCTGCTGGCCGGCTCGGGCTGGGGCTGGTACCTCGGCCAGGTCGCCGACGCGACGGTGAACCGCACCGACGCCATCCCCGCCGACGGCAACGAGGACAGCGGGGACGTCGGCGAGGCGATGAACCTGCTGCTGGTCGGCAACGACAGCCGCAGCAACCTGACCGACGAGCAGCTGGCCGAGTTCAACGCCGGCACCGACTCCGGGGTCAACACCGACACGATGATCCTGGTGCACGTGCCCGCCGACGGGTCGCGCGCCTCGTTCGTCTCCTTCCCCCGCGACTCCTGGGTCGAGATCCCCGGCTACGGCGAGGACAAGCTCAACGCCGCCTACGCCTACGGCTACGCCAACGCCGACGACGCCGCGGACGAGGCCGCCCGCCAGGCCGCCGGCGCCCAGTTGCTGGTCCGGACCATCAGCCGGCTCACCGGGCTGCAGATCGACCACTACGCCGAGGTGGACCTGCTCGGCTTCTTCGAGCTCAGCACGGTCGTCGGCGGCGTCGAGGTGAACCTGTGCGAGGCCGTGGACGACTCGTTCTACTCCGGCGCGGTCTTCCCCGCCGGCGTGCAGACGATCAGCGGTGCGGAAGCGCTGAAGTTCGTCCGCCAGCGGCACGGGCTGCCCGGGGGCGACTTCGACCGCATCGTCCGCCAGCAGGTGTTCATCGCCGGGGTGCTGCGCAAGATGCTCTCCGAGGACGTGCTGCTCGATCTGGGCAAGCAGCGCGAGCTGGTGCAGGCCGCCGCGGAGTCGCTCACCGTGGACGAGGACCTGAACCTGCTCCAGCTCGCCGAGCAGATGCAGTCGGTCACGACGGGCAGCATCGAGTTCCAGACCGTGCCGAACCTCGGGATCGACCGGGAGGGCAGCGCCTCGATCGTCCGGCTCGAGGACCAGGCCACCCTGCGCCAGTTCTTCGCGGAGCTGTCGTCCGACCCCGGGGAGGCCGCACCCGAGCCGGCCGTGGCGCCGGAGACGGTCGACCCCTCGGAGGTCTCCGTGGCCGTCTTCAACGGCTCCGGGACGAGCGGGCTGGCCGGCCAGGCGCAGACGGACCTCGAGGCCGACGGCTTCCAGGTGGTGTCCACCGGCAATGCGGACTCCTCCGACTACGCGCAGACCGTGGTCCGGCACGCCGCGGGCGACGAGGCCCTCGCCGCGACGCTCGCCGCCGCCGTCCCCGGCGCCGTCATCGAGGTCGCCGACGACGCCACTCCGGGCGCCGTGCAGCTCGTCCTCGGTGCGGACTTCAACGGCATCGGTCAGGCCGTGGACGCCCCTCCACCGGCGGAGCCGGTGGAGGGTGAGGACGCCCGCACCGCCGCCGATACCGGCTGCATCTACTGACCTGCCGCTCCGGGCCGCGGCGGGCTCAGCCGGCGACGCGGCCGCGGAGGATCATTCGCTGCGGTCGCTGTAACGAGTCGAGATCGGCGCGCGGATCGGTCTCGTAGACGACGACGTCGGCCGGCGCCCCCTCCTCGATCCCGCGCAGCCCCAGCCACTCGCGCGCCCGCCACGAGCCCGCGGCCAGCGCCGCCTCGGCGGGGATCCCGGCCTCGCACAGCGCCCGGATCTCGTCGGCGATCACCCCGTGGTCGATGCCGCCGCCGGCGTCGGTGCCGGCGAACACCGGCACACCCGCCTCGTGGGCGGCGCGCACCACGGCCCCCGCGTTCGCGTACAGCCGCCGCATCGTGCTGGCGTAGTTCGGGAACTTCTTCTCCCCCGCCGCCGCGAAGCCCGGGAAGTTCGCCACGTTCACCAGCGTCGGGACGACGGCGGTGCCCCGGCGGGCCATCTCGCCGATGAGGTCCTCGGTCAGCCCGGTGCCGTGCTCGATGCAGTCGATGCCGGCCTCGATCAGCCCCGGCAGCGCGTCGGTGCCGAAGGTGTGCGCGGTGACCCGCGCCCCCTGCTCGTGCGCGGCCGCGATGGCGGCGGCGAGCACGTCGGCCGGCCACTCGGGCGCGAGGTCGCCGACCGACCGGTCGATCCAGTCGCCGACCAGTTTCACCCAGCCGTCGCCGCGGCGGGCCTGGACGCGGGTCTGCTCGACGAGGTCCTCGGGCTCGATCTCGACGCCCAGCCCGGGGATGTACCGGCGGGTGCGGGCGATGTGCCGGCCGGCCCGGATGATCGTCGGCAGCTCGGGATCGTCGTCCAGTTCCCGGGTGTCCACCGGGGAGCCGCAGTCGCGCAGCGCCAGCACCCCGGCCTCCCGCTCGACGAGCGCCTGGGCGCGCGCGGCGGCGAGGTCCTCGACGTGGCCGCCGCCCCGCGCGATGCCCACGTGGCAGTGCGCGTCGACCAGCCCGGGCAGCAGCCAGCCGCCCCGGCTGACCGTCTCCGCGCCCGGCACCGGCTCGAAGGTGAACCGGCCGTCGCGCACCCAGACGTCGTGGTGCTCCCCCTCGGGCAGCACCACCCCGGACAGGTGGAGCGACGGCAGCACGCTCACCGCCCGGGCCGCTCGTCCTTGAACTGGTCGAAGTTGAGCTTGGTGAGGTCGGGCAGCCCCTGGCCCGGGGGCAGCCCCGGCATGCCGCCCCCGCCGAAGGGGTTCGCGCCGCCCGGGAAGCCGGCGCCGGGCGGCAGGCCGGGTGCGCCCACCGACCGCCGGGCCGGGCCGCCCTTGCCCTTCCCCTTCTTCCCCTTGCCCTTCTTCGACTGCGCCTGCATCTGCCGGCCGCGGGCCTTCTTCGACATGGGGCCCATGCCGGGCAGACCCATGCTGCCGGCCATCTGCCCCATCATCTTCTGTGCCTGGGCGAACCGCTCCAGCAGCCCGTTCACCTCGGTGACGGTCACCCCGGAACCGTTGGCGATGCGCACCCGCCGCGAGGCGTTGATGATCTTCGGCTCCACGCGCTCCTGCGGGGTCATCGACCGGATGATCGCCGCGGTGCGGTCGAGGTCGCGGTCGTCGACCTGCGCGAGCTGCTCCTTCATCTGGTTCGCACCGGGGAGCATGCCGAGCAGGTTCGCGATCGGCCCCATCTTGCGGATGGCCATCATCTGCTCGAGGAAGTCCTCGAGGCTGAAGCCCTCGCGGGAGGCGAGCTTGCCGGCCATCTTCTCGGCCTGGTCGGCGTCGAAGGCCTGCTCGGCCTGCTCGATGAGGGTCAGGACGTCGCCCATCCCGAGGATGCGCGAGGCCATCCGCTCGGGGTGGAAGACGTCGAAGTCGGTGAGCTTCTCGCCGGTGGAGGCGAACATGATCGGCTGGCCGGTCACGTAGCGGACCGAGAGCGCCGCACCACCGCGGGCGTCACCGTCGAGCTTGGTGAGGACGACGCCGGTGAAGCCGACGCCCTCCTGGAAGGCCTGGGCCGTGGTGACGGCGTCCTGGCCGATCATCGCGTCGACGACGAACAGCGTCTCGTCGGGCGTGACGGCGTCGCGGATGTCCGCGGCCTGCTGCATCAGCTCGGCGTCGATGCCCAGCCGGCCGGCGGTGTCGACGAGGACGACGTCGTGCATCGTGCGGCGGGCGTGGTCGATCGAGTCGCGGGCCACCTGCACCGGGTTGCCCACGCCGTTGCCCGGCTCGGGGGCGTAGACGTCGACCCCGGCCTGCCCGGCCACGATCGACAGCTGGTTCACCGCGTTGGGGCGCTGCAGGTCGGCCGCCACCAGCAGCGGGGTGTGCCCCTGCGACTTCAGCCAGCGGCCGAGCTTGCCCGCCAGGGTGGTCTTACCGGCACCCTGCAGACCGGCCAGCATGATCACCGTCGGCGACTGCTTGGCCAGCCGGATGCGGCGGGTCTCGCCACCGAGGATCTGGATGAGCTCCTCGTTGACGATCTTGATGACCTGCTGCGCCGGGTTCAGCGCCTGGGAGACCTCGGCGCCGCGGGCGCGCTCCTTGACCGCGGCGATGAAGGCCCGCACCGCCGGCAGCGCGACGTCGGCCTCCAGCAGCGCGATCCGGATCTCGCGTGCGGTCGCGTCGATGTCGGCGTCGGTGAGCCGACCCTTGCCCCGCAGGCCGGTGAAGACCTTGTCGAGGCGGTCGGAAAGGGTCTCGAACACAGCACGTCCTCAGCAGTCACGGGCGCGGGCTCGCCGCGCCACCTGGGACCCAGCGTATCGAGGGACGGCCGGAGGCGGTCAGGCCGCGCGGGCGACCCGCGCGGCGACGGGCGCCACGGCCGCGTCTCCGCTGACCAGCGCGGCGCCGCAGTCGGCACAGGCCCACTCCGGGCACTCGCCGCCGTCCTCGGTGTGGCCGTCGACGCACGGCGGCTGCACGAAGTCCCGGTCGTCCCCGCAGGCGGGGCAGGGCCACTGGCGGCTGTCCACGACGACTCCTCTCGGCAGGTGGGACCGGTCCGTCCCGATCCGCCCGTCGACGGTCGCACGCACCACCGACAGAACCACGGACGTCAGGACGGCGTGTCGGGACCCACCGCCACCGCAGGGCCGCGGGTGGCGGCCACCAGGGCCGCGTCGACGCGCTCCTTCTGCTGCGGGTCCACGGGCGAGCCGGAGGGGTTGCACACGTAGAAGCAGTCGACGGCGTCGCCGCCCAGCGTCTCGATGCGGGCCGAGGTGACGTCCAGCCCCTCGCCCGCGATCGCCGCGGTCAGCCGGTACAGCAGCCCGGCCCGGTCCCCGGCCCGCACCTCCACGATCCCGGTGGCCGGGCCGCTCACCTCGTGGTTGTGCCAGGAGATGCGGGGCGGAGCGGACCGGGTCTCCTCGCGGTAGTCGGCCTCCCGCTGGCGCAGCCGCTCGGGCAGCGAGAGCGTCCCCTCCAGCGCCGCACGCACGCCGTCGGCCAGGATCTCCGGCACCGGCGCCCGGCCGAACCGGGGCCGCACGGCGAACACCCCGGTGCCGTAGCCCTCGGCCACCGTCATCTTCGCCGCGCGGACGTCGAGCTGGTTGAGCGCGAGCACCCCGGCGCAGGTGCTGAGCAGGCCCGGCCGGTCGGGCGCGCCGATCGTCACCTGCTGACCGTCGGCCACTTCCTCGATGCCGACGGTGACCGCCCGGGTGTCCCCCGGGATGTCCGGCGCCGGCGCGGTCACCTGCGCCGCGGTGGGGTGCAGCACCGGGTCCGGCTCGGTCAGCTGCGGGCCGCCCAGCGCGGCCTGCACCCGGGCGACCAGCGCGGCGACCAGGTGCGCCTTCCAGGGCGACCACGCCGAGGCGCTGGTGGCGGCGCCGTCGGCCTGCGCCAGGGCGTGCAGCAGCTGCAGCACCGTGGCGTCGCGCCCGATCGTGGCCGCGACCCGCTCGATGGTCGCGGGGTCGTCGATGTCGCGCCGGGTCGCCGTCGCCGGCAGCAGCAGGTGGTGGCGCACCAGCGTGCCGAGCACGGCGACGTCGGCCTCGGAGAAGCCCATGCGGGCGCCCATCTCCGCGGCGATCGGCTCCCCGACCACGCTGTGGTCGCCCGGCCAGCCCTTCCCGATGTCGTGCAGCAGGGCCGCGACCAGCAGCAGGTCGGGCCGGTCGACGTCGCGGGTCAGCTCGCTCGCCGCGGCCGCGGCCTCGATCAGGTGGCGGTCGACGGTGTACCGGTGCCAGGGGTGGCGCTGCGGCAGCGACCGGATCCGGTCCCACTCGGGCAGCAGCCGCGACAGCAGGCCCTCCTGGTCCAGCTGCTCCAGCACCGGGACCGCCGAGCGGCCGCTGGCCAGGATCCGGAGGAACGACCAGCGGGCCTCCGGCGGCCACGGCTCGGGCAACGGCGGGCTGTGCACCGCGAGCACCTTGAGGGTGTACGGCGAGAGCAGCAGGTCCGCCCGGGCCGCCGCCGCGGCGGCCCGCAGCACCAGCCCGGGGTCGGTGGCGGGGTGCGCGTCGCGGGCGAGCACGACCTCGTCCCCGTGCCGGACGACGCCCTCGGCCAGCGGCTCGCGGCGCACCCGGCGGTACCGCCCGCGTGGCCGGCGGACCAGCGCGGCCTCCACCCGGCGCCAGGTGTCGTCGGCGACGAAGGCCAGCCGGCGACCGGCCAGGCTCACCTCCCGCAGCAGGACGTCCTCGTCGGCCAGGCCCAGGGTCACCGCGATCGCGCGCTGCTCCTGGCGCACCAGGACGTCCGACGCGCGCCCGGACCGGCGGCGCAGCTCGTCGCGCACGTCGAGCAGGAAGGCGTAGGCCTGCTCCACCTCCGCGGTGGGCTCGTCGACGAGCTGGGCCGCGGCCGCGGCCCGCAGCACCTGGCCCTCGCGCAGCCCGCCGTAGGCCTCCTTGAGGTCGGGCTCGAGCAGGAAGGCGAGCTCACCCAGCCGGCGGGCCCGCTCGCGGCGCAGGTCGCGCAGCTGGGGCATCAGCCGGGAGGCGTGCTGCCGCCAGCTGGCCAGGGTCGCCGTCCGCAGCCGGGCGGCCAGCTCCGCGTCCCCGGCCACCAGCCGGACGTCGAGCAGGCCCAGCCCGGCCTTCACGTCGGTGGAGGCGACGGCGACCGCATCCGACACCGACCGGACCGAGTGGTCCAGGCGCAGGCCGGCGTCCCAGACCGGGTACCAGAGGGCGTCGGCGACGGCGGCGATCTCCGGCCGGTCCTCGTGGACGAGCACGAGGTCGAGGTCGCCGTGCGGCGGGAGCTCCCGGCGGCCGAGGCTGCCCACGGCGACCAGGGCCAGCCCGTCGGTGCCCGTGCGGGGTGGCGGGCCGCCGCGGCGCGAGCGGGGCGGCGGGGTGCCGGCGACGGCGTCGTCCAGCAGCCTCCCGAGCCACCCGTCCAGGGCTTCGACCCGCTCTGCACGGCCGAGCCCCGGCAACGCCTCGGTGTCCAGCACGACTCCCCCTCGGTACGGCCCGGATGAACGGCGTCGGCCGGGGCGGTGCACTGGGCTCCCACCCACCCCACCACCCCGGCCGACGGGTGCGCTATGCGCGTACTGCTTCCTCAGCTCCGGTCAGAGCGCGTCGTCGCCGCGCTCGCCGGTGCGGACCCGGACGATCTCGTCGACCGTGGTCACCCAGACCTTCCCGTCACCGATCTGGCCGGTGGAGGCCGACTCGACGACGGCGTCCACGACCCGGGCGGCGTCGAGCTCGCTGACGACCACCTCGATGCGGACCTTCGGCACGAAGTCCACCTGGTACTCCGCCCCGCGGTAGACCTCGGTGTGACCCCGCTGGCGGCCGAAGCCCTGGACCTCGCTGACGGTGAGCCCGGCGATGCCGATCAGCTCGAGTGCGTTCTTGACGTCGTCGAGCTTGAACGGCTTGACGATCGCGGTGACCAGCTTCATGCCAGCGTCCTCTCGTTGTTGCGGGCCTCGGCACGCGCCTGGCCGGCCAGGGGGGCGGTGGAGCCGCTGCTGCCCAGGGACGCGAAGTCGTAGCCCGACTCGGCGTGCACGACGTTGTCGATGCCGGTGACCTCGTCGTCCTCGGTGAGGCGGAAGCCCATCGTCTTCTGGATGACGAACCCGATGACCAGCGTAAGGACGAAGGAGAAGACGAGGACGGCCACCGCCCCCACGACCTGCCGCCAGAGCTGGTCGACGCTGCCGCCGAAGAAGAGGCTCTCGACGCCGGCGGGGGCGTCGGGGTCGGCGAAGAAGCCGATGGCGATGGTGCCCCAGAGGCCACCGACCAGGTGCACGCCGACGACGTCGAGCGAGTCGTCGTAGCCCAGCTTGTACTTCAGGCCCACGGCCAGGGCGCACAGCGCACCGGCGACGGCGCCGATGATGATCGCGCCGATCGGCGAGACCGCGGAGCAGGCCGGGGTGATGGCGACCAGACCGGCGACGACACCGGAGGCGGCGCCCAGCGAGGTCGAGTGACCGTCGCGGAGCTTCTCCACCACGAGCCAGCCGAGCGTCGCCGCGGCGGTGGCCACCAACGTGTTCACCCAGACCACCGAGGCGGTGTTGTCGGCGGCCAGCGCGGAGCCGGCGTTGAAGCCGAACCAGCCGAACCACAGCAGCCCGGCGCCGATCATGACCAGCGGCAGGTTGTGCGGGCGCATCGCCTCGCGGCCGAAGCCGCGCCGCTTGCCCAGCACCAGCGCGAGGGCCAGGCCCGCCGCACCGGCGTTGATGTGCACCGCGGTGCCGCCGGCGAAGTCGATCGCCGCCAGGTCGTTGGCGATCCAGCCGCCGACCACGTCGTCGCCGTCGAAGGCGAAGACCCAGTGCGCCACCGGGAAGTAGACGACGGTCGCCCAGATGCCGGCGAAGACCATCCACGCACCGAACTTCGCGCGGTCGGCGATGGCACCGGAGATCAGCGCCACGGTGATGATGGCGAAGACGGACTGGAAGCCGACGAAGGCCATGGTCGGCAGCGCGGCGTCGGTGTCCTCCATCAGGCCGTTCAGCCCGAAGAACTCGAAGGGGCTGCCGAGGAGGCCGCCACCGATGTCGTCCCCGAAGGCGATCGAGTAGCCCCAGAGCACCCACAGCACGCTGATCAGCGCCAGCGCCCCGAAGCTCATCATCATCATGTTGAGGACGCTCTTGGCGCGGACCATGCCGCCGTAGAACAGCGCGAGGCCTGGGGTCATCAGCAGCACGAGCGACGCACTGGTGAGGATCCAGGCGGTATTGCCGGTGTCGAGCACGGCAACCTCCTGTGTCGGGTCGTCGGCCGGGCGGCCGTATCGGTGGAACCCCGCCGCCGGTGCGGGAGGGGCGATGCGGCGTTCACCGTGCCGGGCCGTTGTTTCCGGCGACGTCGGCATCACGTTTCCGGGTCGTGAACTCCGCAGCGCGTGTCCGGTCCCTGCGTTGCGGTCGTGTTGCGGCGCCCCGGGAGGTGACTCCGGTCGCACCGGTCCCGGCGCCCGCGACTCGCTAGTTGCAAACGATGTGCAATAGGGTCGGTCGCGTGCACGTCCCCGATGGCTTCCTCGACGTCCCCACTTCCGTGGCCACCGGCGCCCTCGCCGCCGGCACGGTCGCCCTGGCCCTGCGCCGGTCGCGCGCCGAGCTCGACGACCGCACCGCGCCCCTGGCCGGGCTCGCCGCCGCCTTCGTCTTCGCCGGGCAGATGATGAACTTCCCGCTGCCCGGGCTGCCGGTCAGCGGGCACCTGATCGGGGCGGTGCTCACCGCCGTCCTCGTCGGCCCGTGGACGGCGGTGCTGTGCATGACCGTCGTCCTGCTGGTCCAGGCCGTCCTGTTCGCCGACGGCGGGATCACCGCGCTGGGCACCAACGTCACGCTCATGGCGCTGCTGGCGGTGGTCCTCGGCTACGGCGTCTTCCGGGCCCTGGCCGCGGTCCTGCCTCGCACCCGGGCCGGGATCCTGACCGCCACCGGGATCGCCGCGTACCTCTCCGTGCCCGCCGCGGCGCTGACCTTCGTCGGCCTGTTCGCACTCGGCGGCACCGTCGACATCCCGATGGGCACGGTCGCCGCGGCCCTCACGGGCGTGCACCTGCTCATCGGCCTGGGTGAGGCGGCGATCACCGTCGCCGTCGTCGGCGCGGTCCTGGCCGTGCGCCCCGACCTGGTCCACGGCGCGGCCCGGCTGCGGTCGGCCACCCCGCTGGCCGGCCGGCCCACCACGGCGACGGAGGTGGCCCGGTGACCCGCCGCGGACGCACCCTCTGGATCGCCGGCGTCGTCGCGGCCCTGGTCGTCGCCGGCGTGCTCAGCTGGTACGCCAGCTCCTCCCCCGACGGCCTGGAGCACGCCGCCGAGCAGGCCGGGTTCGCGCACAGCGCGTCCGACAGCGCGACCGCCGGCTCCCCGTTCGCCGACTACCTGGTCGACGGCGAGGAGAACCGCCTCTCCGCGGGCGCTGCAGGCGTCGTCGGCGTGCTGGTCACCCTCGCCCTGGCCGGCGGGCTGACCCTCGTCCTGCGCCGCCGCGGCACTCCCGCCGACCGCACCTGACGTGGGCGCGGCGCACGGGGGCACGCTGGCCGCCCGCTACCTGCCGGGCAGCACGGCGGTCCACCGCCTGGAGCCGCACGCGAAGCTGGTGTCGGTGCTGGCCTTCGCGGTGGTCGTCGTCGCCACCCCCGTGCACGCCCCCTGGGCACCGGCCGCGTACGCCGGGTACCTGCTGGCGGTCCTGACCGCCGCCGCCGTCGCCGGGGTCGGACCGGGCCGGCTGGTGCGGGGCCTGATCGTGGAGGTGCCGTTCGTCGCGTTCGCCGTCCTGCTGCCCTTCGTGGCCGGCGGTCCCCAGGTCGAGGTCCTGGGGGTGTCCGTGTCCCGGACCGGCCTGGCCGCCGGGGGCGGCCTGCTGGCCAAGGCGACGCTGTCGATCCTGGCCGCCACCGTCCTCGCGGCGACGACGGAGCCCCGGGCGCTGCTGCGCGGGCTGGAGCGGCTGCGGCTGCCGCAGGTGCTGGTCCAGATCCTGATGTTCATGATCCGCTACGCCGACGTGGTGGGCGGCGAGCTGCACCGGATGCGGATCGCCCGGGAGTCCCGCGGCTTCACCGGCGGCGGGCTGCGCGGGCTGCGGGTGGTCGGCGCCAGCGCCGGCGCCCTGTTCGTCCGGTCCTACGAGCGCGGCGAGCGGGTGCACCTGGCGATGCTCAGCCGCGGCTACCGCGGCAGTCTGCCTGCCGGGCCGTCGGTCCCGGTGGGGGCGCGGTCCTGGGCGGTCGCGCTCAGCCTGCCCCTGGCGGCGGCCACGGTGCTGCTGGCGGGGATGCTGCTGGGGTGACCGCACCCCCGCCGTCCCTCCTGGTCGAGGACCTCGCCTACGCCTACCCCGACGGGCACCAGGCGCTGTTCGGCGTGGACCTGCGCGTGGAGCGCGGCGAGCGGGTCGCGCTGCTGGGCCCCAACGGCGCGGGCAAGACGACGCTGGTGCTGCACCTCAACGGCATCCTGCGGGCGGGCCGCGGGCGGGTGGCGGTCGCCGGCCTGCCGGTCGAGAAGCGGTCGCTGCAGGAGATCCGCCGCCGCGTCGGCGTGGTGTTCCAGGACCCCGACGACCAGCTGTTCATGCCCACCGTCGGCGAGGACGTCGCGTTCGGTCCGCGGAACCTCGGCCTGGCCGAGCCGGAGGTCACCGCCCGCGTGGCCGCGGCACTCGAGCAGGTGCACATGTCCGACGCCGCCGACCGCCCGCCGCACCACCTCTCGTTCGGGCAGCGCCGCCGGGTCGCCGTCGCCACGGTGCTGGCCATGCAGCCGGAGATCGTCGTCCTCGACGAGCCGTCGTCCAACCTGGACCCGGCCGGCCGCCGGGAGCTCGCGGAGGTGCTCGCCGACCTCCCGGTCACCCTGCTGATGGTCACCCACGACCTCCCCTACGCCGCCCAGCTGTGCCCCCGCTCGGTGATCCTCGACGGCGGCGTCGTGGTGGCCGACGGGCCGACGCCCGAGCTGCTCGCCGACGCCCCGCTGCTGGCCGCCCACCGGCTGGAGCTGCCGTACGGCTTCTCGCCGGCCGGCTGAGCCCGGGCGACCGGACCCGGCGTCTGGGCCCGGTCGACCGGGCCCGGGCGGCGGCAGCGCCCCCGTGACGCTGCCGCCCCCGTGCTCCGAGCGCCGCCGGGCACCGGGCCGCGTACCCGGGGTCAGGGGAATGGCGACTGCTCAGAGGTACCTGCCCGCGCGCGCGTTCGCCCGGGCGCAACCCGCCGTTTGCGGTACCTTGCGCCGCATTCGCGGGGCGGCACGGGGAGACGCATGGCGGGGACGGCCAGGGACGACGGCACGACGACGCCGGGCGGGGACGCGTTCGTCCGCCAGGTCACCTGGCTGGTGAACGAGCTGGGCGGCCGGGAGCAGCTGGCCCGGGCGTCGGGCAACCGCGTCAGCCCCCGGACGCTCGACAACTGGTGCCGTGGCCGGTACCCGCGCAACGCGGTGACCGGCGCGGTGCGGGACCTGGACGCCTGGGCGCTCGAGCACCTCCCCGGCTATCCGCACGCCGCGCACGCGCCCCGGCTGGTGGAGACCTGCGGCCCGGTGGAGACCCCGGCCGCGGCGCCCCCCGGCGGACCGGACCCGGAGCCCGCGGCGACCCCCGGGGCCGCCCCGGCGGTCGCCGGCCCCGTCCCTGCGGTGGCCCGCCGGGCCGGGCGGGGCTGGCTGGTGGCCGCGGCGGCGGTGGTGCTGGTCGCCGCCGGGGCCGGGGCCGCGGCGGTGGTCCTCGACGAGGACGAGCCCGAGGCCCTGCCCACCCTGCCCAGCACCGGTGACGGCCGGCTCCGGCCCGAGACCACGGGCAGCCTCGGGGCGAACACCTTCACCGATCCGCGCACCCTCCAGGGCCAGGCCCAGCCGATCCCGCCGGACACCACCGTGCAGGTGCGCTGCCGGTACTACGCCCCGAGCATCCCCAGCGTGCTGCCCGACGGGTTCTGGTACCTGATCGACTCCGGCGAGTGGGCCGGGCGCTGGTCACCGGCCAACTCGTTCATGAACGGCGACGTGCCCGGCGAGCCGACGCTGCACAACACCGATCTGGACGTGCCGGTCTGCCGCTGAGCGGCCGGCTCAGACCTCGCCGACGAGCCCCTCGGCGAACGCCCGCGGCTCGAAGGGCGCCAGGTCGTCGGGGCCCTCGCCGAGGCCGATGAGCTTGACCGGGATGCCGAGCTCGCGCTGCACGGAGACGACGATGCCGCCCTTGGCGGTGCCGTCCAGCTTGGTGAGGACGACGCCGGTGACCGTGACCGCCTCGGTGAACACCCGCGCCTGCACGACCCCGTTCTGACCGGTGGTGGCGTCGAGCACCAGCAGCACCTCGGTGACCGGCGACTGCTTCTCCACGACGCGCTTGACCTTGCCGAGCTCGTCCATCAGCCCGGACTTGGTGTGCAGCCGCCCGGCGGTGTCGACGACGACGGTGTCGACCTCCGCCTCCACGCCGGTGCGCACCGCCTCGAAGGCGACGGCGGCGGGGTCGCCGCCCTCCCGGCCGCGGACGGTGAGCACACCCACCCGCTCGCCCCAGGTCTCCAGCTGGTCGGCGGCCGCGGCCCGGAAGGTGTCGGCGGCGCCGAGGATCACGCTCTTGCCGTCACCGACGAGCACACGGGCGAGCTTGCCGACGGTGGTGGTCTTGCCGGCGCCGTTCACCCCGACGACCAGCACCACGCCGGGCCGCCCCTCGGAGCGGGCGGTGCCCAGCGAGCGGTCCATGTCCGGGCCGAGCACCGCGGTCAGCTCGCGCACCAGCAGCTCGCGCAGGTCCGCGCCGGACGCGGTCGCCAGCACCATCGACTGGGTGCGCAGCCGCTGCACGATCTGGGTGGTGGCGGCGACGCCGACGTCGGCGGCGAGCAGGGTGTCCTCGATCTCCTCCCAGTCGTCCTCGGTCAGCTGCTCGCGGGCCAGGACGGTCAGCAGGCCGCGGCCGAGCGAGGACTGCGAGCGCGCCAGCCGCGAGCGCAGCCGCACCAGCCGGCCGGCCGAGGGCAGCGGGGTGTCGAAGACCAGGCCCGGCTCGGGCTCGGCCGGGGGCAGGTCGACGGCGGGCGGCGCCTCGGGCACGACCGCGTCGGGCTGGTCGGCGGTCGGGAGCCCCAGCCCGGAGGCGGTGGACCCGGTCGGCCGCCGCTGGTCGGCCGGTGGCGCGGGCGGGCGCGGCCGGGTGAGGGCCGTGCCGCTGACGGCGTCGTCGTCGAGGCGCGTGGTCCGTCGGCCGCGGCCGACGAGGAGGCTGACGCCGAGGACCAGTGCGACGACCAGGATCGCGATCGCGATCAGCACGAATTCCATGGGCCGAGTCTCCCAGTCCCCGGGGACGGCCTTCCAGCGGACACCGCCTCCAGCGGACACTGCGGCGGTTCACAGCTGCATGGGCCAGGCTGTGGGCATGCCCGTCCCCCACCGGTCGTCCCCGGAGCTCCTGCTGGGCCCGCTGCTGCGGCACGTCGACCCGGTCTCCGCCACGGTCTGGGTCGAGACCGACCGGCCGTGCACCGTCGACGTCCTCGGCCGGCGCGCCCGCACCTTCCGAGTCGGCGGTCACCACTACGCGCTGGTCGTCGTGGAGGACCTCGAGCCGGGCAGCACCACGCCCTACGAGGTCCGGCTCGACGACGTCCGGGTGTGGCCGCCCGAGGACTCGGCGTTCCCGGCCAGCCGGATCCGGACGCCGGGTGGTCCGGGTCCGTTCCGGCTGGCGTTCGGCTCCTGCCGCTACGCCAGCCCGCGCACCGTCGAGGCGTCCGAGGGCATCCCCCCGGACGCGCTGGACCTCTACGCCAAGCAGATGGCGGAGCTGCCGGAGGACCGGTGGCCCGACGCGCTGGTCCTCCTCGGCGACCAGGTGTACGCCGACGAGCTCACCGAGCACACGACGTCGCTGCTGCACCGCCGGCGCGACCGGAGCACCGAGCACCGGGCCCTCGACGACCAGGTCGCGGACTTCGAGGAGTACACCCGGCTGTACTACGAGTCCTGGCAGGACCCCCAGGTGCGGTGGCTGCTGTCGACCCTCCCGTCGTCGATGATCTTCGACGACCACGAGATGATCGACGACTGGAACACCTCGGCGGCCTGGCGGGCCACGGCCTCGCAGCAGCCCTGGTGGCGCGGGCGGATCACCGGCGGCCTGGTCAGCTACTGGGTGTACCAGCACCTGGGCAACCTCAGCCCGCACGAACTGGCGGAGAACAAGACCTGGCAGGCGATCCAGGACCTGAGCGCCGACGACCCCACGGCGGACGCCGAGCCGCTGCTGCGCGAGATGGCCGACCTCGCCGACGCCGAGCCGGCGACGATCCGGTGGAGCTTCGTGCGGCACTGGGGCGACGCGCGGCTGATCATGGTCGACAGCCGGGCCGGCCGGGTGCTGGAGGAGCAGCACCGCCGGATGCTCGACGAGGACGAGTTCGCCTGGGTCGAGTCCGCGATGCGCCGCGCCGTGGACGAGGGCGTGGAGCACCTGATCGTCGGCACCTCGCTGCCCTGGCTGCTGCCGCACGCGGTGCACAACCTGGAGCGCTGGAACGAGACGCTCAACGTGCGGCACCACGGCCGCTGGCGCGGCCGGATCGCCGAGGCGATCCGGCAGGCCGCCGACCTCGAGCACTGGTCGGCCTTCGGCCACTCCTTCGAGCGGCTGGGTGCGGCGCTGACCGCGGTCGCCCGGGGCGAGCACGGCCGGGCGCCCGCCACGGCGCTGATCCTCTCCGGCGACGTCCACCACGCCTACGCCGCCGAGCTGGTGCGCCCCGGCGGCCTCCAGGCCCGGGTGCACCAGCTCACCGTCTCCCCGCTGCACAACCAGGCGCCGCACCCGATCCGCGTCGGCTTCAAGATCGGCTGGAGCCGGACGGCGCGCCGCTGGACCGAGCGCCTGGCGCGCTGGGTCAAGGCCGAGCCCACCCGCCTGGAGTGGGACAAGAAGGCCGGGCCCTACTTCGGCAACCAGATCGGCGAGCTCGTGCTGAGCGGCCGGGAGGCCCGGTTCCTGCTGTCGGTGTCGGAGAAGGGCGACGAGCACCTGCGGCAGGTGCTCGACGAGCCGCTCTCCGGCAGGTGACAGGCTGGCACGCATGACTGGTGCGCACGGGGGAAAGCCCGCCCCCGGTCCCGACCAGCCGCCGATCCCGGTGCGGCTGGTCACCTTCAACACCCACCACGGGGTGGGCGACGACGCGCGGCACGACCTGCCGAGGCTGGCCAAGCTGCTGGCCGCGGTGGACGCCGACGTGATCTGCCTGCAGGAGGTGGACCGCCACTTCGGCGGACGCAGCGAGGACGTCGACCAGGCGCTGCTGCTCTCCCGGGCCCTGGACATGCAGCTGGCGTGGGGGCCGGCGATCGACGAGCAGCGCCCCGGTGACCAGCCGCCCCGGCAGTACGGCAACGCGTTGCTGTCGCGGCTGCCGATCCTGATCAGCGACGTCCACCCGCTGCCCGGCCGCGGGGAGCCGCGCAGCGCGCTGCGGACGATGGTGGAGCTCGACGGCGGCGCGCTGTGGATCACCGCGACGCACCTGACCACGCGGTCGGCCGAGGAGCGGGCCGCCCAGGTCGCCACCCTCGCCGGGCTGCACACCGAGTCGATGGAGACCGGCGTCCTGGTCGGCGACTTCAACGCCGAGCCCGACGCCCCCGAGCTCGACGTGCTGCGGCAGCGGTTCACCGACGCCTGGCGGCTGGCCCGGGCCCGTGACGACCAGGCGGGCTGGAGGTTCTGGCAGTCCGATGCCGGGAAGACGCACCCGGCCCGGTCCCCGCACCGGCGCATCGACCAGGTGTGGGTGTCCTCCGGCGTCGCGGTGGCCGCGGCCTCCGTGCTCGACGCCGAGGGCGCCTCCGACCACCTGCCGGTCGTGGTCGACCTGGAGGTCCGCAGCGGCGTCTAGGCATAGGAAGCTTTGCCTGTGGATGCGGGTCCCGATCCGCAGGCAGAGCTTCCTATGCCGGAGGTCGGTCAGGCGGGTTCGGCCTCCCGCAGCCGCTGGCTGATGACGCCGGTGATGCCGTCACCGCGCATGCTGACGCCGTAGAGGGCGTCGGCGATCTCCATCGTCCGCTTCTGGTGGGTGATGACGATCAGCTGCGAGGTGGACCGCAGCTGCTCCACGAGCACCAGCAGCCGGCCCAGGTTGACGTCGTCGAGCGCCGCCTCCACCTCGTCGAGCACGTAGAACGGCGACGGGCGGGCCCGGAAGATCGCCACCAGCAGGGCGACCGCGGTCAGCGAGCGCTCCCCACCGGAGAGCAGCGACAGCCGCTTGACCTTCTTGCCGGGCGGGCGCGCCTCTACCTCGACACCGGTGGTCAGCATGTTCTCCGGGTCGGTGAGCACCAGGCGGCCCGAGCCCCCGGGGAACAGGGTGGCGAACACCTGCTCGAACTCGCGGGCGACGTCGGCGAAGGCCGCGGCGAAGACGTCGTGGATGCGGCCGTCGACCTCCCGGACGACGGTCAGCAGGTCCCGCCTGGTGTTCTTCAGGTCCTCCAGCTGGGTGGCGAGGAAGGTGTGCCGCTCCTCCAGGGCGGCGAACTCCTCCAGCGCCAGCGGGTTCACCTTGCCGAGGGTGGCGAGGTCGCGCTCGGCGCGGGCGACCCGCCGCTCCTGCACCGCCCGATCGTAGGGCTGCGGCTCGGGCACCGGCTGCCCCGCCGCCTCGGCCTCGGCCACCAGCTGGGGCGCCGGGGGCACCGGCGTCGCGGGGCCGTACTCCCCCACCAGGGTCGGCAGGTCGACGCCGAACTCCTCGGCGGCGCGGCCCTCCAGCGCCTCGATGCGGTACCGCTGCTCGGTGCGGGCCACCTCGTCGCGGTGCACCTCGTCGGTGAGCCGGTCCAGCTCCGCGGTGGCCGTGCGCACCCGGCCGCGCACCTCCAGCAGCTCGGCCTCGGCGGAGCTCCGGGAGGACGCGAGCGCGTCCCGCTCGGCGGCGGCCCTGGCCAGGGAGGAGCCCAACGCCACCAGGGCGGCGTCGGCGTCCTGCCGCACCCGCGCGGCCACGGCCGCGCCGCGTTCCCGCGCGACCCGCGCCGCGGCGGCCCGCTCCCGGGCCGCCCGCTCCTGCCGGGCCTGGCGGCGCAGCGACTCGGCCCGGCCCTGCAGCGCCCGCGCCCGCTCCTCGGCGGTGCGCACGGCCAGCCGCGCCTCCGTCTCCGCCTGCCGGGCCGCGGCGACCTCGGCGCGCAGCCGGTCGCGGTCCTCGGTGGGCGGCTCGTCCTCGACCGGCGCGGCCTGCGCGTCGGCGAGCCGGCCCTCCAGGGTGGACAGCGCGGTCGTGGCCCGCTCCAGCGACTCCTCCGCGCGCACCCGGGCGGCGGCGTGCCGGTCGGCCTCGGCGGCGGCGGACCGGGCGGCCGCACCGAGCTCGGCCAGCGCCGCGGCCTCCGCGGAGCGGCTGCGGTCGGCGGCCTGCCGGGCGGCGAGTGCGGCCTCGACGTCGGCGGACCGGTCCCGGGCCGCGCGGCGGGCCTCGGCCAGGTCGTCGGCGAGCCGCGCGGCGTGCGCGGTGGCGGCGGCCAGCTCGGCGCCCGCCTCGTCGACCCGCGCGCGCAGCTCCAGGTTCGACGGCGCGTCGGTCTGCCCGCCCAGGGCCCAGTCTGCGCCGAGGAGGTCCCCGGTCGCGGTGACGGCGCGGACCCGGGGGTGGGTGCGGACCAGCCGGACGGCGGCGTCCAGGTCGGGCACCAGGGCGACCCGCTCCAGGGCCCGGGCCAGCGCGGGCCGCAGCGGCTCGGCGGCCTGCACCGCGTCCAGCGCCCAGCGGGCGCCGTCGGGGAGCTCCGGCCAGCCGTCGCGCGGGACCGGCGGCAGCCCGCCGGTGACGAGCAGGCCGGCGCGGCCGCCGCCGGTACCGGTCAGGTGGGCGAGCGCGGCGGCGGCCTCGGCCACCCCGGAGACGACGACGGCGTCGGCCATGCCCCCGAGCGCGGCGGCGACGGCGACCTCGTCCCCGGGTGAGACGGTCAGCTGCTCGGGCAGCGGCCCGATCACGCCGGCCAGCCCGGCGCCGAGCACCGCCGCCGCGCCGTCGGCCGGCGTCAGCCCGAGGGCCAGGGCGTCCCGCCGGGCCATCCAGGAGGCGCGGTCGCGCTCGGCGGCCCGCTCGGCCTCGGCGAGCTCGGTCACCCGGCGGGCGGCCGCGGCGTGGGCGGCGAGGGCGTCCTCGTGCGCGGCGACGAGCACGACGTCGCCGTCCTCCTGGTCGGCGACCCGGCCCCGGCGCTCGGCCAGCTGCTCGGCGGCCACCTCCGCGCGGTCGGCGGCCTCCGCGGCGGCCAGGGTCAGCCGGTCGATCTCGGCCTGGCCGGCACCCACCCGCGAGCGCGCCGCGGCGACCTCGCCGGACAGCCGGGCCAGGCTCTCCCGGCGGTCGGCCAGCGCCCGGGCCGCCGCGACCCAGGCCTTCTCCGCCTCGGCCAGCGAGCGCTCCAGCTCGGTCCGGCCGGCCACGACCCGGGCCAGCCGGTCCCGCTCGGCGGCGAGCCCCGCGGCGAGCTCGGCCTCGGTGGCGGCGACCTTGTCGGCCTCGGCGTCGAGCTGCTCGGGATCGCGGCCGGTCGCCGTCGCGGGGGCCGCCGCAGAGAGGTGACGGTGCCGCTCGGCGGCCAGCTGGGAGACGCTGCGGAAGCGCTCCCCGAGGGCGGAGAGCCGGTACCAGGTGTCCGACGCCGCCTGCAGCCGGGGCGCGCCGGCGGCGAGCTCGCTCTCCAGCTGGGACTCCCGCCGGGCGACGACGGCGAGGTCGCGCTCCACCACGGCGCGGCGCTCACGGGCCGCCGTCTCGTCGGCGACGTCCCGGTCCAGGGCGTCGCGCAGCTGCACGAGGTCGTCGGCGAGCAGCCGGAGGCGGGCATCGCGCAGATCGGCCTGGACCCCGGCCGCGCGGCGGGCCACCTCGGCCTGCCGGCCCAGCGGCTTGAGCTGGCGGCGCAGCTCCGCGGTGAGGTCGGCCAGCCGGTCGAGGTTGGCCTGCATCCCGTCGAGCTTGCGGAGCGCCTTCTCCTTGCGCTTGCGGTGCTTGAGGACGCCGGCGGCCTCCTCCACGAAGGCGCGCCGGTCCTCCGGGCGGCCGGAGAGGACGGCGTCGAGCTGGCCCTGCCCGACGATGACGTGCATCTCCCGGCCGATGCCGGAGTCGCTCAGCAGCTCCTGGACGTCGAGCAGCCGCACCTTGTCGCCGTTGATCTCGTACTCGCTCTCACCGGAGCGGTACATGCGGCGGGTGATCGACACCTCGGTGTACTCGATCGGCAGCGCGCCGTCGGAGTTGTCGATGGTGAGGGTGACCTCGGCGCGGCCGAGGGCGGGGCGGCCGGCGGTGCCGGCGAAGATGACGTCCTCCATCTTGCCGCCGCGCAGGCTCTTCGCGCCCTGCTCGCCGAGGACCCACGAGATGGCGTCGACGACGTTGGACTTGCCCGACCCGTTGGGGCCGACGACGGCGGTGATCCCGGGCTCGAGCCGCAGCGTGGTGGCGGACGCGAAGGACTTGAAGCCCTTCAGCGTGAGGCTCGACAGGTGCACGGGAAGAGGACTCTAGCCCCGGAACGGCGTGGTCAGGGGAGCTGCGGGGCCGGTGGTGCGGGTGGTACGCGGTCGTCCGGCCCGTGCGGTGGCGTCAGGCGAGCGCGGGCTCGGCGCTGTCGCCGGCCAGGGAGAGCAGCTCGTGGGCGATGGCGGCGTCCCGCTGGGCGCGCAGCTCGGCCAGCTCCAGCTCGAGCCGGCGGACCTTGGCGCGCAGGACGGCGTTCTCCTCGGCTACGCGGAGTTCCGCAGGGGTGACGACCGAACCGAACAGGGCCTTGGCCATGGCTGTGACGGCCTTTCAGAGCGAGAGGGAGTGACCGGCGCCCCGGGAAACGGTCGGCGCGGGCTGGGTCACCTCAGGGTGACACCAGCCGATCCGCAGGTCAACGGCGGCCGCGCGGGGCTCCCGTGTACGGGTGATGTCGTCTTCGTCACGTCGAGGTGACGAGCTCAGCCCTTCCGGCGGGCCCGCGGGCGCGGCTGGCAGACCGGGCAGCTGTAGCTGGAGCGGTTCATGAACTGCTCCCGGACGACGGCCGTGCCGCACCGCGGGCAGGGCCGGTCCTCCTGCCCGTAGACGGCCAGGTGGCGCGAGAAGTAGCCGCTCTGCCCGTTCACGTCGACGTAGAGGGAGTCGAACGACGTCCCGCCCTGGGCCAGCGACTCGCCGAGCACGTCGCGAACACCCTCCAGCAGGTCGGCGACCTGCGCGCGGGTGAGCTTGTCGGTGGGCCGCGCGCCGTGCAGCCGGGCGCGCCACAGCGACTCGTCGGCGTAGATGTTGCCGACCCCGCCGATCAGGGTCTGGTCCAGCAGCGCCCGCTTGACCTCGGTCCGGCGCCGGCGCAGCGCGGCGGTGAACCCGTCGACGTCGAAGGCCGGGTCGAGCGGATCGATGGCGATGTGCGCGAGCCGGGCCGGGATCCCCTCGCCGTCCGACTCCTCGACCGCCAGCCCGCCGAACGTCCGCTGGTCGACGAAGCGCAGCTCGCGGCCGCCGTCGGTGAAGGTGAACCGGGCCCGCAGGTGGGTCTCGTCGGGCGCCGAGCGCTTCTCGACCAGCAGCTGACCGCTCATGCCCAGGTGGCCCACGAGCGCCCGGCCGGACGGCGTCCCCTCCGGCTCGGCGAGCGGCAGCCACAGGTACTTGCCGCGCCGGTGCGCCGCGGTGACGGTGCGCCCGGTGAGCGCCTGGACGAAGTGGTCGGCGCCCTCGAGGTGCCGCCGGACGGCCCGGGGGTGGTGCACCTCGACGGTCGCCACGGTCCGGCCGGCGACCCACTGCTCCAGGCCCCGGCGCACCACCTCGACCTCGGGCAGCTCCGGCACGGGTCTACTCCTCCGACAGGGCGCGCCAGGCCGTCTCGGCGGCCTCCTGCTCGGCGGCCTTCTTGGTCCGGCCGGTGCCGGTGCCCCGGACGAGGCCGGCGAGCAGCACGGCGGCGCTGAACGTCTTGGCGTGGTCGGGCCCCTCGTCGTCCACCTGGTAGACGGGCGCGCCGAGGCCCTGGGCGGCGCCGAGCTCCTGGAGGCTGGTCTTCCAGTCCAGGCCGGCGCCGCGGGTAGCCGACTCGACCAGCAGCGGGTCGAACAGCCGGTGCACGACCGCCGAGGCGCTGTCCAGCCCGCAGCCGACGTGGATCGCGCCGATCAGCGCCTCGAGGGCGTCGGCGAGGATCGAGTCCTTCTCCCGGCCGCCGGTCGTCTCCTCACCGCGGCCGAGCAGCAGGTGCGGGCCGAGCCCGCCGTCGCCGAGCCGGCGGGCGACCTTGGCCAGCGAGGTCATGTTGACCACAGAGGCGCGCAGCTTGGCCAGCTGTCCCTCGGGCAGGTCCGGCTGGCTGCGGTAGAGCTCGTCGGTGACGACGAGGCCGAGCACCGAGTCGCCCAGGAACTCCAGGCGCTCGTTGGTCGGCAGGCCGCCGTTCTCGTACGCGAACGACCGGTGGGTGAGCACCAGGGACAGCAGGCCGTCGGGCAGTTTGACGCCCAGGGCGTCGGCCAGCCAGGCGGCGGCCCGCTCCGCGTGCCCCTCCCCACCGGGGGCGGCCGCCGGGGGACGGCCGTCGGCGGCACCCTCGGAAGGGTGCTCGGCGGCCGTCGTCCCTCCGGCGGTCACGTCGGGCGGTTCAGACCGAGAGGACCTGGCGACCGTCGTACTGGCCGCAGGTCGGGCACGCCTGGTGCGGGGGCTTGAGCTCGCCGCAGGCGCGGTTCGGGCACGGCGACAGGGTCGGCGCGGTGGCCTTCCACTGCGACCGGCGCATGCGGGTGTTGGCGCGCGACATCTTCCGCTTCGGAACGGCCACGATCAGTTCTCCTCTGGGGTGGTGGATTCGCCGGGGGTGCCCGACGAGGAAGCAGTGGTGCCAAACTTCGCCGCGAGGCCGGCCCAGCGGGCGTCGACGACCTCGTGCGCGTGATCGGCGGGGAGGTCGTCCAGCCGCTGCCCGCAGTCGACGCAGAGGCCGGAGCAGTCCTCGGTGCAGACCGGGGCCAGCGGGAGGCTCAGGACGACGACGTCGCGGGCGAGCGGCTCCAGGTCGAGGAAGTCGCCCTCGATCCGGCGGACCTCGTCCTCCTCGCTCGTCGCCTCGGTGGTGCTGCCCGAGTAGGCGTACAGCTCCTGGACGTCGAGGCGGAGGACGTCCTCGATCGGCTCCAGGCAGCGCGCGCAGGAGCCGGCGACCGGGACCGAGAACTCGCCGGTGACCAGCACGCCCTCCATGACCGACTCCAGCCGCAGGTGCAGGTGGACGTCGGCGGCCTCGGGCACGCCGAGCAGCTCCACCCGCCAGTCGCCGGGCGCCGGCGCGGTGCGGTCCAGCTCCTGCATCGACCCCGCCCGCCGGCCGAGCTCCCGGAGGTCGACCTTCCAGGGGTTGGCGGACGGACGCCGGTCCTCGTGAGGAGCGGCGCCGGAGCGGTTCGGCGAAGCAGCAGGCATGTCAGTACTCGCGGTCGGGAGCGGGAGGGGGTGGCCGGCCCGGGCGGGAGCCACGGGAGTCGGACCAGGGATCGAGACTACCCGATCCCCCGGGGGCATCGACCGTGCGGAAGGTCTCAGGGCTCCCGCAGGGTGCTACGGGCCTTGTCCACCGAGCGCAGCATCCGCTCCAGCGTCCCGCCGAACTCGGCCAGCCGGGTGTCGACGTACTCGTCGACCTCCGCCCGCATCTGCGCGGCCTCGGCGTGCGACTGCTCCCCGAGCTCGTCGGCGCGGGCGACGGCGGTGCGGTAGACCTCGGTCTCGGTGATCAGCCGCTCGTGCTCGGCCTGGGCCTCGGCGATCAACGCGGCGCGGTGCTGACGACCCTCGTCGATCAGCGCCTCGGCCTCGGCCTCCGCCTCCAGCAGGATCTGCTCGGCGTCGGCCTGGGCGGCGGCGAGCAGCTCGTCGCGCTGCCGCCGTGCGGTCCCGACGATCTCGTCGCGCTGGCGGCGGGCCTGGGTGAGCAGCTGCTCGCTGTCGGCGCGGGTCCGGCCGGTGAGGCGCTCGGCCTCGGCCTGGGCCTGCTGCAGGATCTCGGTGCGCTGCTCGACGATCGCGCCGGCGGCCTGCACGTCCTCGGGCAGCGACTCGCGCAGGTCGTCGAGCAGGTCCAGCACGTGGTCCCGCGGCACCATGCAGGAACTCGACATGGGCACGCTGCGGGCGTTCTCGATGACCGTGGTCAGCTCGTCGACGGTCTCGTACAGCCGGTACACGACCTCGGTCGAGGCGCCGCGGGGCGGACCACCACGGGGCGGCCGCGTCACGCGTCCTCCCGCCGGGCGTGCTCGGCCAGCCGGTCGTGGACGCCCTTGGGCACCAGCCGGGAGACGTCCCCGCCGAAGGTGGCGATCTGCTTCACCAGGCTGGACGACAGGTGACCGACCTGCGGCGCCGTCGGCACGAACAGGGTCTCGATGGCGGCCAGCTCGCGGTTCATCTGCGCCATCTGGAGCTCGTACTCGAAGTCGCTGACCGCGCGGAGGCCCTTGACGATCACCGGGATGTCGTGGGCGCGGCAGTAGTCGACCAGCAGCCCCTGGAAGCTGTCGACGGTGACGTTGGGGAGGTCGGCCACGGCCTCCCGCAGGAGCTCCATGCGTTCCTCGACCGAGAAGAGCCCGGCCTTGCCCGGGTTCACCAGGACGGCGACGACCAGTTCGTCGTACAGCCCGGCGGCCCGGTTGATGACGTCGACGTGCCCGTTGGTGACCGGGTCGAAGGAACCTGGGCAGACGGCACGTCTCACGGACGCCGACCGTACCGGAGCACGGCCTCGCCGTAGCGCCGCTCGCGCAGACCTTCCAGGGGTGTCGGCCACGCCCACCCCTGTTCGCGGCTGGACCGCTCGACCACGACGACGCCTCCGGGGGCCAGCCACTCCCCCGCGACCAGGGCCCGCAGCACGTCCTGCACCTCGTCGGCGGGCACGGCGTAGGGCGGGTCGGCGAGCACGACGTCGAAGGCCTGCGGAGCCGGGCCCGCCACCACGACGGGCACCGAACCGGCGACGACGCGGCCGCCCGGGAGGCCGACGGTGGCGAGGTTGGCCCGCAGCACGGGCAGCACCCTGGGTCCGGACTCCACGAACACCACGCTGCCCGCCCCGCGGGAGAGCGCCTCCAGGCCCAGCGCGCCGGAGCCGGCGTAGAGGTCGAGCACGGCGGCGCCGTCCAGCTCGACCAGCGAGCCCAGCGAGTTGAACAGCGCGCCGCGGGCCTTGTCGCCGGTCGGCCGCACCCCGGCCGGGGGCACCTGGAGCCGCCGCCCCCCGGCGACCCCGGCGATCAGCCGGGTCACCCCCGCACCGCCCAGCCGGTCACGCCTTCTCCAGCCACTCGGCGCGCTCGTCGCTGGCGAGGGCGGCCACCTCGGCCGCGAGCCCGGGGTGGTCGCCGAGCCCGCGCTCGGTGGACAGCAGCGCGGTGGCCTCGGTCCGCGCCTCGGCGATGAGCTCCTCGTCCTCCAGGAGGGACAGCAGCTTGATGCCGGACCGCCGGCCGGACTGCGCCGCGCCGAGGACGTCGCCCTCGCGCCTGGTCTCCAGGTCCAGCCGGGCCAGCTCGAAGCCGTCGGACGTGGATGCGACGGCGGCCAGCCGCTGGCCGGTCGGGGACGACGAGGGAGCGTCGGTGACCAGCAGGCAGAGGCCCGCGTGCCTGCCCCGCGCCACGCGGCCGCGCAGCTGGTGCAGCTGGCTGACGCCGAACCGGTCGGCGTCCATGACCACCATGACCGTGGCGTTGGGGACGTCGACGCCCACCTCGACGACGGTGGTGGCGACCAGCACGTCGGTCTCGCCCGCGGCGAAGGCGCGCATGACGGCGTCCTTCTCCTCGGGTGTCATCCGCCCGTGCAGGACGTCGAGCCGCAGCCCGGCGAGCGGGCCGCTGCGCAGCGCCTCGGCGACGTCCAGGACGGCCAGCGGGGGCCGTCGGTCGCTGCGACCCTCCTCCTCGGGGGGTGCGCCGTCGGCGTCCTCGGGCTCGTCGTCGGGGCCGGTGACGTCGCCGATGCGCGGGCAGACGACGTAGGCCTGCCGGCCGCCCGCGATCTCCTCGCGCAGCCGCTCCCAGGCCCGGTCGAGCCAGCCGGGCTTCTCCACGACCGGGACCACGGAGCTGGAGACGCCCCCGCGGCCGCTGGGCAGCTGCCGGAGGGTGGAGATCTCCAGGTCGCCGTAGACGGTCATCGCCACGGTGCGCGGGATCGGGGTGGCGGTCATGACCAGCACGTGCGGCGGGCGGCTGCCCTTGGCCCGCAGGGCGTCGCGCTGCTCCACGCCGAAGCGGTGCTGCTCGTCGACGACGACCAGGCCCAGGTCGGCGAAGTCCACGCCCTCCTGCAGCAGGGCGTGCGTCCCGATGACGATGCCCGCCCGGCCCTCGGCCACCTCGGCGCGGGCATGGCGGCGCGGGGCGGCCTTGAGCGAGCCGGTCAGGAGGGTGACGCGGGTGCCGGTGGGGTCGCCGTCGAGCTCGCCGGCGCGGCCCAGCGGCCCGAGCAGCGCGCGGATGCCGCGGGCGTGCTGGGCGGCGAGCACCTCGGTGGGCGCGAGCAGCGCGGCCTGCCCGCCGGCGTCGACGACCTGGGCCATCGCCCGCAGCGCGACGACGGTCTTGCCCGAGCCCACCTCGCCCTGGAGCAGCCGGTGCATCGGCTGGTCGCGGTCGAGCTCGGCGGCCAGCTCCTCCCCCACGGCCCGCTGGCCGTCGGTGAGGGCGAAGGGCAGGGCGGCGTCGACGGCGTCGAGCAGGCCACCGGGCTTCCGGGGGCGGGCGGTGCCGGGTTCCAGCGCGGCGGCCCGGCGGCGGGCGGCCAGCGTGAGCTGGAGCGTGAGCGCCTCGTCCCACTTCAGCCGGCGCTCGGCCCGCTCGACGTCCTGGCTGCTGGTGGGCCGGTGGATGTCGAGCAGCGCCGCCGGCAGGGAGAGCAGGCCGTGGCGGGTGCGGATCTCCTCCGGCAGCGGATCGGTGACGAGATCGGCCAGGTTGCCGGCGCCGCCCAGCAGCAGCTTCACCGACTTCTGGATGACCCAGCTCGAGACGTCCTTGCTGGCCGGGTAGATGGGCACCAGCTCGCGCGCCCAGTCGTCGTCGTCATCGTCGCCGCTGAGCAGCTGCATGTCGGGGTGGGTGAACTGCAGCTTGCCCTGGTAGGTGCCGACGGTGCCGGCGAACATGCCCCAGACCCCCGGGGCCAGCCGGGCGTGCTTGTGGCTGAAGAAGACCAGCTTCATCGTGCTGGCGCCGTCGCCGACCGTGACCTCGGTGATCATGCCGCGGCGCTGCCGCATGGGCCGGGTGCTCACGGTCTTCACCTGGGCGAGCACCGTCACCCGGTCCCCGGGCTGCAGGTCGTCCAGGCGGGCCAGCTCCCCGCGCCGCGCGTAGCGGCGCGGGTAGTGCCGGAGCAGGTGGCGGACCGTGTGGAGCCCGAGCTGCTCGGCCATGCTCGTGGCGGTCTTCGGGCCGAGCACCTTGGCCAGCGGCGTCTCCAGCGTCACCGCCACGGTCACTCCACCCCGATCTGCAGGGGGAGCGAGCTCGGGCCGCCGCCGTACCGGACCACCTCGATGGTGGGGTGGGCCGTCGAGAGGTGGCGGCACACCGCCTCGCCGAGCGCCGCGTCGGGGCCGACGACCAGAGTGGCCATCTCCCCGCCGGCCGACAGCAGCCGGTCCAGCAGGTCGCAGGCGACGGCGGCCGGCTCCACACCGATGACGACGACGTCGCCCTCCGCGGAGCCGAGGACGTCACCCGGCCGGCAGCGGCCGGCGGAGGTGAGCGCCTCCTGGTCGGCGACGGTCAGCTCGGCCCATCGGGTGGCGGCGGCGGCCTCGGCCATGGCGATGACGTCGTCGCCGAAGCGCCGCTCGCCGTCGGCGACGGCCACGGCGGCCAGCCCCTGCACCGGGGAGCGGGTGGGCACCACGCTGATCTCGCGGCCACCGGCCTCGCGCGCCCGGGTGGCCGCCCGGGAGGCGACCGGCAGCAGACCTGCGTCGTTGGGCAGGACGACGACCTCCTGCCCGCCGGAGGCGACGATCTCGTCGAACAGGTCGTCCTCGGTCACGCCGTCGGCGTCGCAGACGACCACGCCGACGCCCTCCGCCCGGAACAGCTCGGCGAGGCCGTCGCTGTGCACGGCGGCGACCACCGAGCGCCGGCCGGGCACCGGAGCGGCCGGGCGGACCGGCGCGAGCGGGGTGACCGAGATGCGGTGCGGGCGCCCGGCCTCGATGCCGGCCTCGATGGCGGCGCCGACGTCGGACACGTGGACGTGCACGTTCCACTCGCGGCCGGTCGGGGTGTCGACGCCGACGACGACGAGGCTGTCCCCCAGCGCGGCCAGGCGCTCGTGCAACCGGGCGACGGAGGACTCGTCGGCGTCGGCGAGCAGGTACTGGACCTCGCTGCCGGGGCCGGGCGGCGGCTGGTGCGGTGCGTGCTCGGAGTCCTGCCACCGGTGGTGGTGCCGGTCGGGACCGTCCAGGGCCGGCCGGACCGGCTGGACACCGGTGACGGTGCGGACGAGGGCGTCCAGGACCAGGGACAGCCCGGCGCCACCGGCGTCGACCACACCGGCCTCGCGCAGGACGGCGAGCTGGCCAGGGGTGCGCTCCAGGGCGGTGCGCGCGCCGTCGGCCGCGGCGAGCACCACGTCGGCGAGGCCGGTCCGCCCCTCGTCGACCGCCGCGACGGCCGCCTCCCCGCTCGACCGGGCGACGGTGAGGAAGGTGCCCTCCTCCGGGTCGGCGACGGCGGTGTAGGCGCTCTCCGCCGCCTTGCGCAGGGCGCCGGCGAAGGCGGGGCCGTCGGCCGGGGGCTGCTCGGCCAGCTGGTCGGCGAGGCCGCGCAGCAGCTGGGCCAGGATGGTGCCGGAGTTGCCGCGCGCGGCGAGGACCGCGCCCCGGGCGACGACGGCCCAGGCGGACTCGCCGTCACGGGCCGCGTCGAGCGCGGCGCGGGCGCCCTCCGCGGTGTGCAGGAGGTTGGTGCCGGTGTCCCCGTCGGGCACCGGGAAGACGTTCAGGTCGTCGAGCCGGCCCCGGGAGTCGGACAGCGCCTCGACCGCGGCCCGGCACCACTGACCGACCGCGGCGTCATCCAGCGCCAGCAGCACGGGTGGCAGGCTACCCACCCGCACCGACACGACCGCCCGTCGCGCACCCCCAGCCGGTCGACGAGGGGTCGTCCGGAGGGCACCGCGACGTCCGGCCCGAGGAGCGGTTAGACTCCATGACGGTTTTGATGCGGGTGCTGCCTTGCCCCGCCGTCTGTGAACGATTCTTTCTGGGAGTGATCAACCGTGGCTGCCAACTGCGATGTGTGTGGCAAGGGCCCCGGTTTCGGTATGTCGGTGTCGCACTCGCACCGGCGCACGCCGCGCCGTTGGAACCCGAACATCCAGTCCGTGCGGGCGCTGATCGCCCCCGGTAACCGTCGCCGGATCAACGCGTGCACCTCGTGCATCCGCGCCGGCAAGGTCGTTCGCGCCTGAGCTGAGGGGCGCCGCCCCCACTGGACGACAGAACCCCGGAGGTCTCCGACCTCCGGGGTTCTCCGCGTGTCCGGACGCCGCCCGGCACGTGGACCGACGAGCTCCCCACCAGCGGCAACGTCACGCTGTGGACGACGGGCTTCGTCCCGTTGCGAGGTCCTTCTCGAGCAGGACCACGGGGTCCCAGTCGCTGTGGAAGCCCCGTCGGCCGACCTCCCGGAAGCCCTGGTCGCGGTAGTAGTCCCGCAGCCGGGCGTTGGCCTCGACGCAGTCGAGCCGGAGGTGCGCCCGACCGGCGCCCGCGACCTGCTCCTCCGCCCACGAGAGCAGACCCGCACCGATCCGCCGGCCGGCGTGCGCCCGGACGACCGCGAGACCGTGCACGTAGCCCGCGTCGTCCGGCCGCATCCCCCAGACGTCCGGGTCGGCCCAGAGCAGTCGCAGTGCGCCGACCAGCTCCCCGCCGGCGATCAGCACGTGCCACTCCCCCGCCGCCACCTGCCCGGCGATCTCGCCACGGCCGACCTCACCCGGACGCCACTGCCGGATCCCGGTGTCGACCATCCACCGCGCGCGCTCCTCGCGCAGTGCGTGCAGCGCCGCGACGTCGGCCCCGGCTGCGGGCCGCGGCATGCGGCTCACCGGCCGAGCCCGCGCCCCCTCGCCGCGGCGACCACGATGTCCACGACCGTGTCCAGCGGCAGCGCCGTGGTGTCGACGACCACGTGGTAGTGGCCGGCCGCGGCGGGGTCGCAGCGGTAGAAGTGCCGCACGTACGCCTCCCGGGCCCGGTCGTTCGCCGCCATCTCGCGCGCCACCTCGTCGCGGGGCCGCCCCGACCGCGCCACCGCGGCAGCCAGCCGCCGGTCCCGCGGACCGTCGAGCCGCACGTGCAGCGCATCGGTCCGGTCCCGCAGCACCATCGCACCGGCACGGCCGAGCACCACTCCGCCGCCCCCCGCCGCGATCTCGCCCAGGACGCGCTCGGTCTGGTCCCGGTAGGCCCGGGCGTCGGGCAGCGTCGCCCCCGGGACGACGGCGCCCACCGGGTCGGGCATGGTCCCCAGCGACTCCACCAGGCGCCACAGCCCACGGACGACGGTCTCGTCGTTGGCCTCGGCCTCCTCCACCGGGACGCCGAGCCGCCCGGCCACCTGCGCCGGGATCGCCCGGTCGTGGAACGGGAGCCCCAGCCGCCCGGCGACCGCCGGCCCCACCTCCGCGCCCGCGGCACCGTAGGGCGCCGAGATCGTCACGATGCCCACGTCGCCTCCTCGTCGGTGCCCACCGGGGCCAGATCCTTGCCGAGGAAGACCGCGTCCGGGGCGCAGGCGTACACCCCGTAACCCGGAACGGTGACGTAGCCGATCTCCCGGTACAGCGCGACCGCCTCCGGCTGCTTCTGCCCGGTGTTGAGCACCGCCGACCGGTGACCGGCCAGCGCGGCGGTGGCCTCCAGCTCCGCCATGAGCACCTGCGCCAGTCCACGCCGCCGGAACGCGGGTCCCACGTACAGCCGCTTGATCTCGACGCCGCCGGGCGGGTAGATGCGCCACGCGCCGCAGCCCGCGGCCTCGCCGGCCACCTCCGCGACCAGGAAGAGCCCGGCCGGCGGCAGGAACTCCGCCGGGTCGACGACGGCCGCGTCACGGCCGCCGTACCGGGCCACGTACTCCTGCTGCACCGCCTCGACCATCTCCTGCGCCAGCGGGTCGTCGTAGGGCACCGGACGCAGCCGGGCCACCGACCCGTCCCGCAGCACCCGCTCAGCCGAAGTGGACATGCCCCGCCTTCTCCGCTCCCACCGACATCAGCGCGTCCGCCGCCGCCACGCCGTCCACCCGTACCCCCGGACCGGGCTTGCCCTGCCGGACCACCCCGATCGCCGTCCACCCCTCCGGCAGCGACACCTTCTTCGGGAACGTCGCCAGCAGGGCGTGGTCCTCGCCGCCGGTGAGCACCCACGCCATCGGGTCCACGCCCAGCGCCGAGCCCACCTGCTGCAGGGGGCCGACCGGCTCCAGGCACGCCTGCACGAGAGCGGCGCGATCGAGGTCGAACACCACACCGCTCGCGTCGGCGAGGTGCGCGGCGTCGGCCACCAGGCCGTCGCTCACGTCGCACATCGCGGTGGCGCCGGCCTCCGCCGCGGCCGGCCCGGCCGCGTACGGCGGCGTGGGCCGCCGGTGCGCCGCCACGACCGCCAGCGGGCTGGTGAAGCCGCGGCGCAGCACCGCCAGGCCGGCCGCCGACCACCCGAGACGGCCGGCGAGCGCGATCACGTGACCGGGCCGGGCGCCGGAGCGCAGCACCGGCGCCCGGCCGCCCAGGTCGCCGAGGGCGGTGACGGACAGCACGATGCCGGCGCTGTCCGGCGCGGCGGCGACGGTGTCCCCGCCGACGACGGCGGCCCCCAGCGGCGCGCACTCGTCGGCGAGCCCGGTCGCGACACCCTCCAGCCAGCTGGTGGGTGTGTCGGCCGGGCAGGCGAGCCCGACGACGAGCGCGGTCGTCCGGCCGCCCATGGCCGCGACGTCGGCCAGGTTGGCGGCGGCCGCCTTGTGCCCGACGTCCTCGGCCGACGACCAGTCCCGCCGGAAGTGCCGGCCCTCCACGAGGACGTCGGTGGTGACGACGACCCGCTGATCAGGGGTGCGCACCACGGCCGCGTCGTCGCCGGGCCCGACGTCGGCGGCCTCCGCCGTCCCGGAGCGGGCCAGCACGCGGGCGATCACGCCGAACTCGCCGACCACCCGCACGGTGTCGGCCGGATCGCCGCGCGGGACCAGCGGGCGGGGTCGGCTCATCGGTGCTCTCCAGTCGCTGCGGTAGGTTGCCGACGAGTCCGCCAGCCGGCGGGGACGACGTCTCGGCACTGTTGCCGGAGGAAGGATCTCCCGTGGTCCACGCCTACATCCTCATCCAGACCGAAGTCGGCAAGGCCGCCCAGGTCGCCTCGACCATCAGCGAGATCAGCGGCGTCACCAAGGCCGAGGACGTGACCGGCCCGTACGACGTCATCGTCCGCGCCGAGGCCGACACCGTCGACGACCTCGGCCGGCTGGTCGTCGCCCGCGTGCAGTCGGTCGACGGGATCACCCGGACGCTGACCTGCCCGGTCGTCAACATCTGAGCGGTCGCCCCGTGGACCCGCTGCGCCGGGCCGCGATCCTGATCACGGCGATCACCCTGCCGGTGGTGATCGCGCTGATCGTCCTGGTCAACGTCCTCGGCGACCCCGGCGCCGACGACCCGTCGGCCGACCCGGACGTCCCGGCCGACGTCGAGGGCGCGGCCCCCGTCCGCCCCGAGGACCTCCCCGTCCTCGAGCTGGACACCCCGCCGGTCACCCCGGAGGCCGAGGCGTCCTGCACCGACCTGATGGGCAACCTGCCCCTGGAGCTGGCCGGGCAGCCGTCGCGCCGCGTGCAGTCGGAGACGCCGTTCGTCTACGCCTGGGGCGAGCCGCCGGTCGTGCTGACCTGCGGGGTCGAGCGGCCCCCCGGCTGGACCGTCGGCGCCTCCGCCATCCAGATCAACGGCGTGCAGTGGCACGTCGACACCAGCGACCCCGACGCCACCGTGTGGACGGCGGTGGACCGGCCGGTCTACGTCGAGGTCCGGCTGCCCGCCGGCGTCGACAGCGCGCCGGTCACCGCCCTCACCGTGCCCCTGGCCGAGGCGCTCCCCTACCAGGAGCCCACCCCCGGCCCCTGAGCCCGCACGAGCGCTCACGCGGGGGGCAGGAGCGCCAGCTGCTCCTCGAGCACGGCACCCACCTCCCGGACCGCGTCGTCGCGCGTCGCGGCCACGGCCGTCACCGACACGCTGAAGACGCCGTGCCAGCACCACGCGAAGGCGGCCGGGTCGGTCAGCCCCGCCTCCGGCACGGGGGTGTCCACGGTGAGCAGCCGGCAGTTCGCGGGCAGCTCGGGCGGGTCGACGCTCAGCATCCCCCCGTAGAGCTCCGCGTCGTTGCGGGCCAGGTCCTCGGCGTAGGAGCCGGCGCCGGCGCGCTGCTCGAACTGGTCGACGAACACCCCGGTGATCGGGCCGGACTCCCGCCCCCAGAAGCGCTCCCAGCCGAACCGGTAGCCGTAGCTCTCCAGCACCGCGAGCTCGCGCTCGGGATCGGGCGCGTACGCGGCGACGTCCTCCAGCCGCTTGGCCCCGGCCGGTGGCCGCACCTCGTCGTCGGGCAACCGGGGCAGCCCGGACGGGACCTCCTCGACGACCAGTCGCTCGAGCTGGGCCGACGAGGTCGGCCGGTCCGACGGCGGCACCGCCGTCGCGACGCCGTCGACCGCCCGCCCGCACCCGGCCGGCAGCGACGCGGCGACGACGAGGAGAAGGACGAGCCGGCAGCGGGCGGCGGCCGCGCCACCGCGGGCCGGCCGCCCCGGGATCACCGGCCCGGCCGTGCGCCGTCGGCCAGCGCCCCGCTGACGAGGCGGTCCACCAGCTCGGCGAAGTCGACGCCGGTGGCCGCCCACATGCGGGCGAACATCGAGATCGGCGTGAACCCGGGCATCGTGTTCACCTCGTTGATCACCAGCCGGTCGGCGCCGTCGGGCCCGGTGCCGAGGAAGAAGTCCACGCGCGCCAGCCCCCGGCAGTCCAGCGCCAGGTAGGCGCGGCGGGCGGCATCCTGCACGGCGGCGACCCGCTCGGGGGCGAGGTCGGCGGGGATGTCGAACTCGGCGGCGTCGTCGAGGTACTTCGCGGCGAAGTCGTACCAGTCGACGCCGGGGCGCAGCCGGATCTCGGCCGGCAGGCTGGCCTCGGGCAGCCCGGAGCCGCGGGCGGCGAGCACGCCGCACTCGATCTCCCGGCCGGGGACGGCGGCCTCCACGATCACCTTGCGGTCGACCGCGGCGGCCGCGGCGACGGCGGCCGGGAACTGCGCCCAGTCGGTCACCTTGGTGATGCCGATGCTCGACCCGGCGCGGGCCGGCTTCACGAAGACCGGCAGACCGAGGCGCTCGCGTGCCGCGTCGTCCAGGACGGCCGGGTCGGCGCACACGGCGCCGTGCTCGTCGCGCAGGACGACGTGGTCGCCCTGCGGCAGGCCGGCCGCCGCGAGGAGCTTCTTGGTGAACTCCTTGTCCATGGACGCCGCGCTGGCGAACACCCCGGAGCCCACGTAGGGCAGCCCGGTCATCTCCAGCAGGCCCTGCACCGTGCCGTCCTCGCCGAAGGTGCCGTGCAGCACGGGGAAGACGACGTCGACCTCGGTGAGCGCCCGCCCGATGCCCTCGCCGGGGTCGAGGACGGCCAGCCCCCGCGCCGCCGGGTCGCCGACCAGCGAGACCGCCGTGCCGCCGGTGACCTCGGGCAGCGCGCCGTCGGTGATCGTGAGCTGCTGGTCGGCGTCGGGCAGCACCCAGCGGCCGTCCCGCGCGATGCCGACGGGCACGACCTCGTACCGCTCGGGGTCGAGCGCGGCCATCACGCTGCCCGCCGAGACGCAGGAGATCGCGTGCTCCTCGCTGCGCCCCCCGAAGAGGACCGCCACACGCACCCTGCCCGCCTGTCCGCTCATCGCGGGAACCCTAACCGAGGCCGGTTCCCGGCCCCCGCCGCGACGTCCGGTGCACGCGCCGTGCCGCCGGTCGCACCGTGGTGTGGCAGCCTCGTCGCGTGCAGGAGAACTCGCCCATCCCCCCGGCGACCGGGTCGGCGGCGGCCCCGGAGCCGGCCGCCCCCGGGTACTCCGGCCGGTTGCGCCTGGCCGGCGCGGCGGTGCACCTGTACACCGCCAGCGGCTCCGTGCTCGGCCTGCTCATCGTCCTGGCGGCCTTCGAGGGCGCGGTGGAGACCGCCCTGTGGCTGATCCTCGCGACGCTGTTCATCGACGGCACGGACGGGATGCTGGCCCGGCGCACACGGGTCAAGCAGACGATCCCCTGGTTCGACGGTGCCCGGATGGACGACATCGTCGACTACCTGACCTACGTCTTCGCCCCGGTCGTGCTGCTCTGGACGACCGACCGGCTGCCGGGAGGCGCCCTGGGCTGGGTCCTGGCCGCGCTGCCGCTGGTCGCCTCCTGCTACCAGTTCTGCCGGGTGGACGCGAAGACCGAGGACCACTACTTCCTCGGCTTCCCGAGCTACTGGAACGTGGTGGCCTTCTACGCGATCGTCCTCGACATCGGCACCACCGGGGTCGGCATCGCGCTGGCCGTCCTGACCGTGCTGATCTTCGTGCCGGTCAAGTACGTCTACCCGTCGCGCACCAAGCTGCTGCGCGGCGTGAACCTGGGGCTGGCGGCGGTCTGGCTGGTCGCCTCCGCGGTGCTGGTCGTCCAGTACCCCGACCCGAACCCGCTGGTGGTCGCGCTGAGCATGCTCTACCTCGTCTACTACTTCGGCGTGAGCATCTGGCTCACCGTGGCCGGCAACCGCCGGGCCGGGTCAGCCGAGGGCGTCGAGCGCGCGGGATAGGTCGGCGACCAGGTCGGCGGTGTCCTCGATGCCGCAGGACAGCCGGACGAAGCCCGCGGGGACGGCGTCCCCGCCCCACTGCGCCCGCCGGTCGATCGTGCTGTGCACGCCGCCGAAGCTGGTCGCCGCCGCCCACAGCCGGCTGGCCCCGAGCAGCCCGGTGACCGCCGCCTCGTCGGGCAGCTCCGCGGACACCACGCCGTTGGGCCGCAGCATCTGCTGCGTGGCCAGCGCGAACGACGGGTCGGACGCGCGCCAGGGCCAGCGCAGGCCCGTGACGGCGGGATGCCTGGCGAGCAGCTCCACGACGGCCGCCGCGTTCGCCGCCTGGCGGGCCAGCCGCAGGTCCAGGGTGCTCATCGAGCGGTGACCGAGCCACGCCTCGAACGGCCCCGGGGTGCTGCCCGTCCGGTCCCGGAAGCCCTTGACCGCTGCGTACAGGTCGTCGTCGGTGACGGTCACGTGCCCCAGGAGCACGTCGCTGTGCCCGGTGAGCGCCTTGGTGTCGCTGCCGACGGTCAGGTCGGCCCCGAGCGCCAGGGGGCGCTGGCCCAGCGGCGTGGCGGTGGTGTTGTCGACCGCCACGAGCGCGCCGGCCGCGTGGGCGGCCCCGGCGACGGCGGCGATGTCGCAGACGTCGAGCTGCGGGTTGCTCGGGGTCTCCAGCAGCACCATGCGGGCGCCGGCGAGCCCGCCGTCGCCGGCGACCCGGCCGATCTCCGGCGTCGGCACGTACTGGACGTCGATGCCGAAGCGGGCCAGCTCCTCGGCCGCGAGCAGCCGGGTCGTGTAGTAGCCGTCCGAGGGCAGCACGATCCGGTCGCCGCTGCGGGCGCACGCCAGGACGGCCGCGGTCAGCGCCGCCATCCCGGTGGCGAAGGACAGGCAGCGGCCGCCGTCCAGCTCGCCGACGGCGTCCTCGAAGTGCCGGAACGTGGGGTGCTCGGTGCGGGCGTAGGCGTCGACGCCACCCGCCCGCGGCGGCTGGTCGGCGAGGTGGAAGGGCGCCGCGAAGACCGGCGAGGGGCGCAGCGGCGCACCCGGCACGGCCGGGTCCTCCCCCGCGCGCACCGACCGCGTGCCGTCCCCGTAACCACCTAGCTGTCCGCTCACTGCACCCTGTTCGCTCCCGCGGGGCGCTCCGCTCCTCGCTCGGGGATCCAGGCCGGTTCCGCGGTCGGTCCGCTCCTCGCTCGTCCCTCGCTGCGATGCTCCCGCCCTGTCACCGGCCGCCTCGCTGCGATGCTCACGCCCCTGTCCGCTCACTCCGGCTTCGCCTCCCGCGACATGATCTCCCGCACCATCCGGCCGGGCGCCTCCCCCTCATGGCAGACCCGCACGACCGCCTCGGTGATCGGCACGTCGATCCCGTGCGCGCGGGCGAGGTCGAGCACCGAGCGGCAGCTCTTCACGCCCTCGGCGGTCTGCCGGGTGCTCTGCTGCACCTCCTCGACCGTCATCCCCCGGCCGAGCTTCTCGCCGAAGGTGCGGTTGCGTGACAGGGGAGAGCTGCAGGTGGCCACCAGGTCACCCAGCCCCGCCAGCCCGGCGAACGTGGTCAGCTCGGCGCCCAGGGCCAGCCCCAGGCGAGCCGTCTCGGCCAGCCCGCGGGTGATCAGCGAGGCGCGGGTGTTGTCCCCGAAACCGAGCCCCTCGGCGATGCCGCAGGCCAGGGCGATCACGTTCTTCACCGCACCGCCGAGCTCGCAGCCGACGAGGTCGGGGTTGGTGTACGGCCGGAAGTAGGGGGTGTGGCAGGCCGCCTGGAGCACCGCCCCCCGCTCGGCGTCGGAGCACGCGATCACCGTGGCGGCGGGCTGCTCCTCGGCGATCTCGCGCGCCAGGTTCGGGCCGGACAGGGCGGCCACCCGCTCCGGGCCGGCACCGGTGACCTCGCAGATCACCTCGCTCATGCGCTTGGTGCTGCCGAGCTCGATGCCCTTCATCAGGGACAGCAGGGTCGCGTCCGGCGGCAGGAGCTCTCGCCAGGCACCGAGGTTGCCGCGCAGCGACTGCGAGGGCACGGCGAGCACCACGACGTCGGCGTCGAGCAGGGCCTCGGCCGGGTCGGCCGTCGCCCGCAGCCGCTCCGGCAGCCGCACCCCCGGCAGGTAGTCGGCGTTCTCGCGGTCGTCGGTGATGGCCTTGGCCAGCTCGGGACGCCGGGCGTGCAGCACGACGTCGCACCCGGCGTCGGCGAGCACCTTGGCGAACGTCGTCCCCCAGGAGCCGGCACCGAGCACCGCGGCGCGGGTCACGCCGCGGTCCCCGCGAGACCGTCGGGGCGCCGGCGCGCCGGGCCCGGGAAGAAGGTGAGCGGGGGGCGCTCGTCCCGCAGCTCGCCCAGCTGGTCGCGCACCCTCGACATCATCAGACCGGTCGTCTCCCGCGGCAGGTCGGCGTTCAGCGGACGGCCCGCCCGCACCTCGGCCCGCAGGGCGGCGAGGTCGATCGGCTCGCCGACGAGGTAGTCGGCGGGCGCGCGGAGCCGCAGGTGCAGCTTCTTGGTGTGGTAGTCGTGCACCTTCTGCGGCCCCCACTGCGCCACCGGGACGACGACGGCGTCGCTGGTCAGCGCCAGGTGGGCCGCGCCCGTGCGGGCCTGCATGGGCCACCAGTCCGGGTCGCGGGTGACCGACCCCTCGGGGTAGATGACCACGATGCCGCCCGCGCGCAGGTCGGCCCGGGCCGCGTCCAGCGACCCCCGCGCGGCGCTGGAGTACCGGGTCACCGGGATCTGGCCGGCCGCCCGGAGGATGGTGCCGGCGAGCCCCGCGAAGACCGCCTCCTTGGCCAGGAAGTGCGGGATCCGGCCCTGGTCGAACACCAGGCGGGCACAGGCCAGCGGGTCGAGCACCGACACGTGGTTGACGACCAGCAGCACCGGCCCGCGCACGGGGATGCGGTCGGCGTGCCGGTAGCGCAGCCGGAACATCAGGCACGACACCGGGTAGATCACCACGATGCACAACCACAGGGCGAACGAGATGCGGCCCCGGGTGCGCCACCTGCCCGGCCGGCGGGCCCGCCGGGCCGGGACCGGGGTCGGCCCGCCCGTCTCCGCTCCGCCCGAGGACGTCTCTACCGTCACCGCCGCACCTCCCTCCTGTGAGCCAGCCCATGATCGACCCGTGCTCCCGCCCGCGGGGCACCGGGTCCCGGCCGGGGGCCCGCAGAAGGGCCGTGTGCTCACATTGTGGCCGTGTCCAGCTGGTCGGTCGTGGTCCCGGCGAAGCGGCTCGCCGTGGCCAAGACCCGGCTGCGGCCGCTCACCGGCGCGCCCGGCGGCGACCACGAGGCGCTGGTCCTGGCGCTCCTCGCCGACACGGTGGCCGCGGCCCTGGCCTGCTCACGGGTGGCGTCGGTCGTCGTCGTCACCGACGACCCCGATGCCGCCGACCTGGTGCGCGGCCTCGGGGCGCGCACCGTCCCCGACGAGCCGGACCGGGGCCTGAACCCGGCGCTCGAGCACGGCGCGCGCCGGGCCGGCGGCAGCCACGTGGCCACGCTCTCCTCCGACCTGCCCGCGCTGCGCGCCGCGGAGCTGGCCGCCGCGCTGACCGCGGCGGAGGCAGCGCCCCGCTGCTTCGTCGCCGACGCCCAGGGCACCGGCACCACCCTGCTGACCGCCGTCGGGGTGCCCCTGCGCCCCCGGTTCGGGCGCGGCTCGGCGGCCGCCCACCGGGCGGACGGCGCGGTGCCCCTGAGCGGCGCCTGGCCCGGCCTGCTGCGCGACGTCGACACACCCGATGACCTGCGCGCGGCCCTGGCGCTCGGGTCCGGTCCGCGCACGGCGGAGCTGGTCCGGGGGTCACCCGGTCTCGCCGACCGGCTTACGGCACGATGAGGCCGTGCCTTCCGAGAATGCTTCCCGGACCAGTGCCCTGCCCGCCGACCGGTACCTGAACCGGGAGCTGTCCTGGCTGGACTTCAACTCCCGCGTGCTGGAGCTCGCGGAGGACGCCTCGCTCCCCCTGCTCGAACGCGTCAAGTTCCTCGCCATCTTCGCCAGCAACCTCGACGAGTTCTACATGGTGCGCATCGCCGGGCTGAAGCGCCGGCAGAGCACCGGGCTCACCGTCCGCTCCCCCGACGGGCTGACCATCCGCGAGCAGCTGGAGCGGGTGACCGCCCGCACGCGCGAGCTGGTGCAGCGGCACTCCGACGTCTTCAACAAGGACGTGCTGCCCCGGCTGGAGGAGACCGGTATCCGGATCGTCCACTGGGACGACCTGGAGGACGACGCGATGCGCCGGCTCCGGGACTACTTCCGCGACCAGGTCTTCCCGGTGCTCACGCCGCTCGCCGTCGACCCGGCGCACCCGTTCCCCTACATCAGCGGCCTGTCGCTGAACCTCGCCGTGTCGGTGCACGACCCGGACACCAACGCGCCCCGCTTCGCGCGGCTCAAGGTGCCGAACAACGTGCCGCGGTTCGTGCCGGTCGCCACGCAGGACGACACGGTCGTCTTCCTCCCGCTCGAGGACCTCATCGCCGCGCACCTGCCCCAGCTCTTCCCGGGGCTCGACGTGCTCGACCACCACTTCTTCCGCGTCACCCGCAACGCCGACGTCGAGGTCGAGGAGGACCGCGACGAGGACCTGCTGCAGGCGCTGGAGCGCGAGCTCGCCCGGCGCCGGTTCGGGCCCGCGGTGCGCCTGGAGGTCGCCGAGCCGATGGACCCGCGGATCCTCGACGTGCTCATCTCCGAGCTCGAGGTCTCCCCCGCCGACGTCGTCCACGTGCCCGGGCTGCTCGACCTGGCCTCGCTGATGGCGCTCTACGACCTCGACCGGCCCGAGCTCAAGGACGAGCCCTTCGTGCCGGCCACGCACCCGCGGCTGTCCGAGGGCGAGACGCCCAAGAGCGTCTTCGCCACCCTCCGCGAGGGCGACGTGCTGGTCCACCACCCGTACCACTCGTTCGCCACGAGCGTGCAGCGGTTCATCGAGCAGGCCGCCGCCGACCCGGACGTGCTGGCCATCAAGCAGACGCTGTACCGCACCTCCGGCGACTCCCCGATCGTCTCGGCGCTGATCGAGGCCGCCCAGGCCGGCAAGCAGGTCGTCGTCCTGGTCGAGATCAAGGCCCGGTTCGACGAGGAGGCCAACATCAGCTGGGCCCGTTCGCTGGAGCGGGCCGGCTGCCACGTCGTCTACGGGCTGGTGGGGCTGAAGACCCACTGCAAGACCGCCCTCGTGGTGCGCCGCGAGCAGGGCGTGATCCGGCGGTACTGCCACATCGGCACGGGCAACTACAACCCGAAGACCGCCCGCATCTACGAGGACCTCGGCATCCTCACCGCCGATCCCCGCGTCGGCGCCGACCTCACCGACCTGTTCAACGTGCTCACCGGCTACTCGCGGCAGACCAACTACCGCACGCTCATGGTGGCCCCGCACAGCATCCGCAACGGCCTGGTCGAGAAGATCCGCCGCGAGGCCCGGCACGCGGGCGAGGGACGCCCCTCGGGCATCCGGATCAAGGCGAACTCGATCGTCGACGAGCGCATCATCGACGCGCTGTACGAGGCGTCGCAGGCCGGGGTGCCGGTGGAGCTGTTCGTGCGCGGCATCTGCGCCCTGCGGCCGGGCGTCCCCGGTCTGTCGGAGACGATCCGGGTGCGCTCGATCGTCGGCCGGTTCCTCGAGCACTCCCGGGTGATCTCCTTCCTCAACGGCGGGGAGCCGGAGTGGTGGATCGGCAGCGCCGACCTCATGCACCGCAACCTCGACCGCCGGGTCGAGGTGCTGCTGCGGGTCTGCGACGAGGCCGCCCGTACGCAGCTGGAGGAGTCCCTGAGCCCCGCCATGGCCCCGGGCGTGCGGTCCTGGGAGCTGCGCAGCGACGGGCAGTGGGACCGGCTGGAGGGACGGGACTACCAGGCCGAGCTGATGCACCGGATCCATGAGCTCGCCGGCTGAGCCGCGGCCGATCGCCGCCGCCGGCGGGGTCGTCTGGCGGCCGGCCGGGGACGACGGCATCGAGATCGCCGTCGCCCACCGGCCCCGCTACGACGACTGGTCGCTGCCGAAGGGGAAGCTCGACGCCGGCGAGCACGCGCTGGCGGCCGCGTGCCGCGAGGTCGTCGAGGAGACCGGGTTCCGCGTGGTCGCCGGACGCCGCGGGCCGACGACGCAGTACGCGGTCGACGGCGTCCCCAAGCACGTCGACTACTGGCTCATGCGCTGGGCCGGGGGCGCCTTCGTCGCCAACGACGAGGTGGACGAGCTGCGCTGGCTCGCCCCCGACGACGCGACCGCGCTGGTCACCCACGACCACGACCGGCTGGTGATCGCCGACGCCGCCCGCACCGACGTGCCGCGCGAGGTGGGCCTGCTGCTGGTCCGCCACGGCCGAGCCGGGAGCAAGCAGGAGTTCGACGGCCCGGACGACCTGCGCCCGCTGGACGACCGGGGGCGGCGGCAGGCCCAGCAGCTGGCCGAGGCGCTCGCGTGGTTCTCCCCCGACGACGTGCTCAGCGCCCCGAAGCTGCGCTGCACGCAGACCGTGGAGCCGCTGGCCGGGCGGACGGGCCTGGAGGTGCGCCCGTCACCCGCGATGGCCGAGGAGGCTTTCGCCGACGACCCGCAGGCGGGGCTGGCGCTCGTGGCGGAGCTGCTGGCGCCGCGGGACCACACCGGCGTCACCGTGCTGTGCAGCCAGGGCGGGGTGATCCCCGCCGTGCTCCAGGCGCTCGGGGTGCACGGCCACGGCGTCCGGGGCCTGCTGCCGCCGGCCGCCAAGGGCAGCGTGTGGGCCCTCGGCGGCCGGACGGGAGCGCTGGTGGCGGACTACTACCGCAACTTCGAGCCCGACCCGGACGCCCCGGTGCGTCAGCGCGCGGGCAGCGCCGCCGGCAGCCAGGACGGGCGCGCCGCCTCGTAGGCCTCGACGTCGCCGAGGTGCCGCTCGGTGAGGCCGACGTCGTCGAGCCCCTCCAGCAGCCGCCAGCGGGTGTAGTCGTCGACGTCGAACGGCACCGCCACGTCGCCGTACGTCACCTGCTTGGCCTGCAGGTCCACCGTCACCTGCGTCGCGGGGTCGGCCTCGATCGCGGTCCACAGCGCCTCGACGTCGGCCTGCGGCAGCACGACCGTCAGCAGGCCCGACTTGGTCGAGTTGTTGCGGAAGATGTCAGCGAACCGGGAGCTGATGACGACCCGGAAGCCGCCGTCGAGCAGCGCCCAGTTGGCGTGCTCGCGGGAGGAGCCGGTGCCGAAGTCGGGGCCGGCCACCAGGATCGACGCGTCGGCGTACTCGGGCTTGTTGAGCACGAAGTCCGGCTCGTTAGTCCGCCAGGCGATGAACAGGCCGTCCTCGAACCCGGTCCGGGTGATCCGCTTGAGGTACTCGGCCGGGATGATCTGGTCGGTGTCGACGGCGCTGCGGCGCAGGGGCGCGGCGGTGCCGGTGTGGGTGGTGAAGGCGTCCATGGCTCAGGCTCCGATCAGGTCGGCGGGGGCGGTGAGACGGCCGGTCAGCGCGGTGGCCGCGGCCACCGACGGCGAGACCAGGTGGGTGCGCCCGCCCTTGCCCTGGCGGCCCTGGAAGTTGCGGTTGCTGGTCGACGCCGACCGCTCGCCGGGCTTGAGCTGGTCCGGGTTCATGCCCAGGCACATCGAGCACCCGGCGCCCCGCCACTCGGCGCCGGCCTCGATGAAGACCTTGTCCAAGCCCTCCTCCTCGGCCTGCAGCTTCACGCCGACCGAGCCAGGGACGACGAGCATGCGGGTGTCCGGGTCGATCCGCTTGCCCTGGAGGAACGCCGCCGCGGTGCGCAGGTCCTCGATCCGGCCGTTGGTGCAGGAGCCGAGGAAGACGGTGTCCACCTCGATCTCCCGCAGCGGGGTCCCGGGGGTCAGCCCCATGTAGGCCAGCGCCTGCTCGGCGGCCCGCCGCTCGCCCTCGTCGGCGAACTGGGCCGGGTCGGGCACCTCGCCGTCGATCGGCAGGCCCTGCCCTGGGTTGGTGCCCCAGGTGACGAACGGGGTGAGCGCCGAGGCGTCCAGCGTCACCTCGCGGTCGAACACCGCCCCGTCGTCGGTGCGGAGGGTGCGCCAGTGCTCGACGGCGGCGTCCCAGTCGGCGCCCTGCGGGGCGTGCGGGCGGCCCTGCAGGAAGTCGAAGGTGGTCTGGTCGGGGGCGATGAGGCCCGCCTTCGCGCCGGCCTCGATCGACATGTTGCAGATGGTCATCCGGGCCTCCATCGACAGCGACTCGATGGCGCTGCCGCGGTACTCGATGACGTGCCCGGCCGCACCGTTGGTGCCGATCTGGGCGATGACGGCCAGGATGATGTCCTTGGCCGAGACCCCGGGGGCGAGCTCGCCCTCGACGGTGACCGACATCTGCTTCGGGCGGTACTGCGGCAGGGTCTGGGTGGCGAGCACGTGCTCGACCTCGCTGGTGCCGATGCCGAAGGCCAGCGCCCCGAAGGCGCCGTGGGTGGAGGTGTGGCTGTCGCCGCAGACGATCGTCATGCCCGGCTGCGTCAGCCCCAGCTGCGGGCCGATCACGTGCACGATGCCCTGGTCGCGGTCGCCCATGGGTGCCAGCCGGATGCCGAACTCGACGGCGTTCCGCCGCAGCGCGTCGACCTGCGCCCGGCTGACCGGGTCGGCGATGGGGCTGAGGATGTCCAGCGTCGGGACGTTGTGGTCCTCGGTCGCCATGGTGAGGTCCGGACGGCGGACCGTGCGCCCCGCGGCCCGGAGGCCGTCGAAGGCCTGCGGGCTGGTCACCTCGTGGACGAGGTGCAGGTCGATGTAGAGCAGATCGGGCTCGCCCGCGGTGCTGCGCACGACGTGGGCGTCGTAGACCTTCTCGGCCAGGGTCTTCGGCACGGTCCGTCCCCTTCGGGTGACTGGTCGATCCCGGAGTGGCTGTCTCACTCTTCGGGATGCAAGTATTGCTGTGTGGGACAGCCTAACCCGGTCGCGGTCTTGGACAAAGCGGTGTCGATCCTGCACGCCGTCGCACAGGAGCCGGCGACCCTCGCCGAGCTGGTGGCGCGCACCGGCCTGCCCCGGGCCACGGCCCACCGGCTCGCCGTCGCACTCGAGGGGCACCGCCTGGTGCGCCGCACCGACGCGGGCAGCTGGGCGCCGGGGCCGGCGCTGGCGGAGCTCGGCCGCAGCACCGCCGACATCGGCGAGATCGCGTCCCGCCACCTGGCGACGCTGCGTGACGCGACCGGCGAGAGCGCGCAGTTCTACGTGCGCGACGGCGCCACGCGGGTCTGCGTCGCCGCCGCCGAGCGCGCCAGCGGCCTGCGCGACACGGTGCCGGTCGGCGCCCGGCTGCCCATGACCGCCGGGTCCGCCGCGCACGCCCTGCTCGCGTTCACGCCCGCCGAGGAGGTCACCCGGCTGCTCCCGCAGGCCAGCTTCACCGCCCGGACGCTGCTCGACGTCCGCCGCCGGGGCTGGGCGCACAGCGTCGCCGAACGGGAGCCCGGGGTCGCCTCGCTGTCGGCCCCGGTCCGCGACGGCAACGGCAGCGTCCTGGGCGCCGTCTCGATCTCCGGCCCGGTGGAACGCCTGGGGCGCCGCCCCGGCGCGGAGGTCATCGGCGCCGTGCTCGACGCCGCGGCGGCGATCGCCCGCGCCGCCCGCTGAGACCTTCCATCGTTCCTACGTTCTAACGTAGGATGGTCGCATGGCGTCGATCAGGAGCCCGCTCGGACGGATCGCGACCGGCGCGCTCACCGGCTTCCTCCTCGGCTTCGCCGTGGGGCTCCTCGTCGCCGTCGTCTTCGACGGCGAGGTCAACCCCTTCTTCTTCGGCGCGATCGGCATCGCGGTGGGCGCCGGGATCGCCGGCGACCGGCCCCGGGGGAACGACGACCGGTCCGGGACCTCCCCATGAGCGACGAGGCGCGGCTGACCCGGATCGAGGAGCGCCTCGCCGCCCTGGAGGCCGCCCAGGACACCACCGCACCCGGAAGGGCGACGGCGCAGGACCAGGCGGCGGCCGGCGCCCGGTTCTGGGTCCTCGACGGGCTGGCCGACGACGCCGCGGCGCTCGCGGGCGGAGCGGTCGTCTACGCCGGCCGGGTCACGCTGCCCACGGGCGAGGAGTACTCCTGGCAGCGCACCCACGGGGCGGAGCAGTCGCGCGGCGACGAGGACGTCGACACCGCCACCGCGCCGGTGCTGGCGGCGCTGGCCCACCCCGTCCGGCTCCGGCTGCTCCGCGAGGTCCTCGCCGGCTGCACCACGACGGCTGCGCTCGCCGCCCTGCCCGGGCTGGGCACCACCGGCCAGCTGCACCACCACCTGCGCCAGCTCACCGGCGCCGGCTGGCTGCGGACGACGGCCCGCGGCGCCTACGCCGTGCCCGCCGAGCGGGTGGTCCCGCTGCACGTCGTCCTGGCGGCGGTGTCGGCATGAGCCCGCGCCGCGCCGCCGCCCGGGTCCGCCCGCTGCTGCTCGTCCCCGGCGTGCTCCTCGTCCTGTCGGGCGAGGTGGGCGTCGCCCTGGGGCCGCTGATCGGCTTCCTCCTGCTCGTCACGTTCATCGCCCTGGACCGGGTCGCGCCACCGGCCGCGCCGGTCCGCGTCGTGGAACCACCCGTCGACGGCGCCTGGCGGGCGCTGAACTCCCCCGCGACCAAGGTTCCCTCGCACGGCACCCACGGCCTCGGCCAGACCTGGGCGATCGACCTGGTGGCCGAGCCGCCCGGCGCCGTCCGGCCGGTGTTCGGCTCGGGAAGCCAGTGGCGGCCGGTCACCGACTACCCGGCGTTCGGGCTGCCGGTGCGCTCCCCCGTCACCGGCACCGTCGTCCGGGTGCACGACCGGCGCCGCGACCACCGGGCCCGCAGCGGCTGGCTGTCGATCGTCTTCCTGCTGGTCGTGGAGGGGTTCGTGCGCCAGGTGGCCGGCACCCGGTGGCTGCTCGGCAACCACGTCGTCGTCGACGCCGGGAACGGCACGTTCGCCGTCCTCGCCCACCTGCGCCGCGGCTCGGTGCGCGTCGCCGTCGGTGACCGGGTCGCCGCCACCGAGCAGGTCGCCGAGTGCGGCAACTCGGGCAACAGCAGCGAACCGCACCTGCACGTGCAGCTCACCGACTCCCCCTGGGTGGCCGGGGCCTGCGGCCGGCCCATGGCGTTCCGCGCCGGCGGCGCCGGTGACGTCGACGGGCTGCCGGCGAACGACGAGCTCGCCGTGCTCGCCCCGGTGGCGCGCTAGCGCCCGGGGCCGTCAGGTCAGCCGGCGGGCGCCGGCGGACGGGACGACGACGAAGGTGCGCGGCGCGGGGTGCCGCGCATGCGCGAAGCGGTCGGTCACGGCGGTGGTGACCGCGTCGACGCCGCCGCTGTCGACCAGGGCGACGACGCTGCCGCCGAAGCCACCGCCGACCATGCGGGCGCCGTGCGCGCCGCCAATCAGCGCGGCGTCGACGCAGGCGTCGACCAGCGGCACGGAGACCGCGAAGTCGTCGCGCAGCGACTCGTGGCCCGCGGTCAGCAGCGGACCGATCGTCCGTGGGTCGGCGGCGCCGCGCAGCGCGGCCACGACCTCGAGCACGCGGGCGTCCTCGGTGACCACGTGCCGGGCGCGCCGGAGCAGCCGGTCGCCCTCGGCGCTCCCGTCGGCCAGCGGCGCGAGCGCGGCGACGTCGTCGACCTCGCGCAGCAGCCCGACCCCGAGCCGCCGGGCGGCCTCCTCGCACTCCCGGCGCCGGTCGGCGTAGCCGCTCCCGGCATGCTCGTGCGTGGTGCCGGTGTCGACCACCAGCAGCACGAGACCGGCCGCGGCGAGGTCGAGCGGCACCTGCTCCCGCGTGCCGTCACGGGTGTCGAGGAAGAGCGCGTGCCCGGCCACGCAGAGCACCGACGCCGACTGGTCGAGGATCCCGGTCGGCGCGCCGGCGAAGTCGTTCTCGGCCCGGCGGGCGACGTCGACCAGCGCGTCGGTGTCCAGGTCGAGGCCCAGCAGGTCGCGGACGGCCAGCGCCACCGAACAGCAGAGCGCCGCCGACGAGGACAGCCCGGCGCCGACCGGCACGTCGCCGTCGACCAGGATGCTCAGCCCACCCGGCACCCGCTCCGCCAGCGCGTGCACGACGCCGGCCGGGTAGGCCGCCCAGCCGCCCGGACGGCCGGGCCGGAGCCCGGCGACGGCGACCTCGGCGTCCTGGTCCGGATGCTGCACGGAGGCGAGCACCAGCAGCCCGTCGTCCCGCCGGGCCAGCGCCGCGCGGGTGGTCTGCGGCAGCGCCACGGGGAGCACGAAGCCGCCGTTGTAGTCGGTGTGCTCGCCGATCACGGTCACCCGTCCCGGCGCCGCCCAGACCCCCTCGGGCGCCCGTCCGAAACGACCGGCGAAGGCGGTGGCGGTCCGCTCCGCGACGGCCCGGTCGTCCGTCACCACGTGACGTTCCGCAGCTGGCCGGCGACGTCCTCCGGGTTCGTGTCGGTGAGGAAGGCGCCCATCCCCGATTCGGAGCCGGCCAGGTACTTCAGCGTGCCGCGGGCGCGGCGCAGCGAGAACAGCTGCAGGTGCAGCCACCAGTCGTCGCGCCCCTCCCCCACGGGCGCCTGGTTCCAGGAGGCGATGTAGGGCATCGGGGTGTCGAACAGGTGCGCGAACCGGCCCAGGACGTCCAGGTAGACCTCGACGAGGGCGTCCCGCTCGGCGCCGGTGAGGGCGGGCAGGTCGGGCACCTTGCGGGTGGGGAACAGCTGCACCTCGTAGGGCCACCGCGCGGCCGCCGGGACGAACGCCGTCCAGTGCTCGTTGCCCCCGACCACCCGCGGTCCGGTCCGCTCGGCGCTGACCACCTCGCCGAAGAGGTCCGCACCGGTGACCTCCCGGTGCCGGCGCACGGACCCCAGGATCCTCGCCACCCGCGGGGGCACGAAGGGGTACGCGTAGATCTGGCCGTGCGGGTGGGCGAGCGTGACCCCGATCTCCTCGCCGTGGTTCTCGAAGCAGAACACCTGCGCCACGCCCGGCAGCGCGGAGAGCTCCGCGGTGCGCTCGGCCCAGACGTCGACCACCAGCCGGGCGCGGTCGGCGCCCAGCCCGGCGAAGTCACGGTCGTGCTCGCTGGTGAAGCAGACGACCTCGCAACGGCCGTACCCCGGCCGCAGCTCCGCGAGCGGGTTGCCCTCCACCGCGGGGGCCAGGTCCCGCGCCACCTCGGTCGCGAGGGACGGGAACCGGTTCTCGACGACGACCACCTGGTAGTCGCTCTCCGGGATCTCGGTCGACCTGCCCGGCCGGGAGGGGCACAGCGGACACTGGTCGGCCGGGGGCAGGAGGGTGCGGGTCTGCCGGTGGGCGGCGACGACGACCCACTCGGAGAGCAGCGGATCGAACCGCAGCTGCGAGCGGGCGACCACGGCCGGCAGGTCACGGGTGTCGACGGCGTCCCGCGGTACGGGGTGCCGGTCGTCGTCGAAATAGAGGATCTCCCGGCCGTCGGCCAGCTGACGGCTGGTGCGGATCACCGCGCGGACCACCTTCCCGCCGTTCCGGTGCGGGAGCGGCGGTCCGACCGTATGCCGGGCGGTGATTCCACAGCCACCGGGAACGACGAGAGCCCCCGACCTGGTGGTCGGGGGCTCTCGCTCACGTAGCCCCGAAGGGATTCGAACCCTCGCTACCGCCGTGAGAGGGCGGCGTCCTGGGCCGCTAGACGACGGGGCCGTGTGCGGGAGCCATTTTGCCATGCCCCTGCCGGCGGGTCGCAGGGACCCCCGGAGACGGCGAGAGCCCCCGACCTGGTGGTCGGGGGCTCTCGGTCGCGTAGCCCCGAAGGGATTCGAACCCTCGCTACCGCCGTGAGAGGGCGGCGTCCTGGGCCGCTAGACGACGGGGCCGTGCTGGGTGCTGCTGTACTGCGAGAGGAAACCAGGATTCCTCGCTGGGGTACCAGGACTCGAACCTAGACTAACGGAACCAGAAACCGTCGGGCTGCCAATTACCCCATACCCCATGGGTGGCACCTCGCGGCGCCGGAAAAGACTCTACCTGACGTCCGGAGGGCGGGTCGCACCACCCCCCGGCCGGCGGGTCAGCGCACCGGAGCGGGCCCCGCCACGGGCGGGATCCGGAGGTCCAGCGCCGGGGTGCGCGTCGCCAGGTCGGCCCGCCGCCGCCACCGGGCGACGAGGCCGACGTAGGCGCCGAACGCGACCAGGCCGAGCGCCCCCGAGGCGGCCGCCAGCCCGGTCGGCAGGACCCCGGTGGCCACGCCCTCCCCCAGCAGCGCGGCGAGCACGAACAGCACCACGTTGTTGGCCGCGTGCAGCACGACCGCCGCCTCCAGGCCACCGGTCAGCCACACCACGGCCGAGGCCGCCAGAGCGAACAGGAAGCGGTCGAGGAAGGTCAGCAGGTCCGGCGGGAGGTGCGCGAGCGAGAACAGCGTCGCGGTGACCAGCGCGGCCACCACGGCACCGGCCTGCGGGTTGCGGATCCAGCCGGCGATCGCCTGGCTGAGGTAGCCGCGGAAGAGGTACTCCTCGGCCGCGGACTGCAGCGGCGTGGTGAGCAGGACCACCACGAGCAGCCACCCCCACGAGCGGACCGGCCCCTCGACGTCGGCGTCGCCCACGGTGAAGGCCAGCAGCACCGACAGGCCGATGGCCACGCCGAGGGTGGCGAGGGCGAACAGCGTCAGCCGGGGCAGCAGCCGCCAGCGGAAGCGGGCGAGCACCGAGGACGACCAGCCCGTGCGCATGCCGTGGGCCACGGCCCACGCCAGCCAGACCACCGGGATCGCGACGATCAGCGTCAGGTTGGTGACCAGGAGCGTGCCGGGGTCGGTCAGCTCCAGCAGGGCGAGGTCGGGGCTGACCCCGGTGACGATGCCGATCACCGCGAGCACGGCGCTGCCCACCACGAAGACCACACCGAGGAGGAGCAGGCCCAGCAGCGGCCGCCACCAGGCCCAGTCGCGGGTGCGCATCACGTGCAGGTAGGGCTGCGGCTCGTCGTGCGGCGGTGCGTCCGGGGGAACTCCCCAGCCGACCGGGGGCACCGGGTACGCCGCCGGGTGCGGCCCCCACGGCGGCGGTGGCGGTCCCCAGGGCGGCGGTGGCGGCCCCCAGCCGGGTGGTGGCGGCCCCCAGCCGGGTGGCGGCGGCCCCCAGCCGGGTGGCGGCGGCCCCCAGGCCGGCGCCGACCCCCAGCCCGGCGGTGGCGGACCCCAGGCCGGCGCAGGCGGATGGGCCCAGGGAGACGCCCAGGGGCCCACGGGGACCTGTCCCGGTCCGGGGCGCAGGGTCGGCGGCGGACCGGCGTACGGCTCGTCGGCCGGGCCGCCGCCGGCCACCGGCGACGTCATCCCGCGGTGGCGAGCGTGCGCGCCGCGGCGAGCCGGTCGAGCGTCCGCTCGCGGCCGAGCAGCTCCATGGACTCGTACAGCGGCGGGGACACGGTGCGGCCGCTGACCGCCACCCGGACCGGCCCGAACGCCTGGCGCGGCTTGCGGCCCAGCCCCTCGACCAGCGCCTCCTTCAGCGCCTGCTCGATGGCCGGCGTGGTCCACTCCGGCAGCTCGCGCAGCGCCGCCGTCGCGGCGTCCAGCACCTCGACGGCGGCCTCCCCGGCCAGCTGCTTCTCGGCCGCCGCGGGGTCGATCTCCACCTCGTCGACGAAGAGGAAGCCGAGCAGCCCGACCGCCTCGGAGAGCACGATCATGCGTTCCTGCGCCAACGGCGCGATGGCCCGCAGCACGGCGTCCTGCTCGGCGGTGGGCGGCTCGCCGACCAGGCCCGCGGCGGCGAGGTACGGGACCACCCGGGCGGTGAACTCCTCCACCGGCAGCGCGCGCAGGTGGGTGGCGTTGATCGCCTCGGCCTTCTTCAGGTCGAAGCGCGCGGGGTTCGCGCTCACCCGGGTGACGTCGAAGGCCTCGACCAGCTCCGCCGTGGAGAAGATGTCCCGGTCGTCGGCGATCGACCAGCCCAGCAGCGCCAGGTAGTTCACCAGGCCCTCGGGCAGGAAGCCGCGCTCCCGGTACACGTCGAGGTTGGACGTGGGGTCACGCTTCGAGAGCTTCTTGGTCCCCTCACCGGTCACCAGGGGCAGGTGCCCGAAACGCGGGGTGCCGGTGGCCACGCCGATGTCGGTCAGGGCGGCGTACAGCGCCAGCTGCCGCGGGGTCGAGGGCAGCAGGTCCTCGCCGCGGAGGACGTCGGTGATGCCCATCAGGGCGTCGTCCACCGGGTTCACGAACGGGTACAGCGGCGCGCCGTTGCCGCGCACCAGCACGAAGTCGGGCACGGCTCCGGCGGCGAAGCGGACCTCGCCGCGGACGAGGTCGGTCCAGACGAGGTCCTCGTCGGGCATCTTCAGCCGCAGGACCGGCGTCCGGCCCTCGTCCCGGAAGGCCGCCTTCTGCGCCTCGGTGAGGAACCGGTCGTGGTTGTCGTAGCCGAGCTTCGGGTCCTCCCCCGAGGCCCGCCGACGGGCGTCGACCTCCTCGTTCGTGGAGAAGGACTCGTACGCGTGCCCGGACGCCAGCAGCTTGGCGGCCACCTCGCGGTAGATCTCGTGCCGCTCCGACTGGCGGTACGGCCCGTTCGGTCCACCGGCCTCCGGCCCCTCGTCCCAGTCCAGGCCCAGCCAGCGCAGGCTGTCGACCAGGTGCCGGTAGGACTCCTCCGAGTCACGGGCGGCGTCGGTGTCCTCGATGCGGAAGACGAACGTGCCGCCGTGGTGCCGCGCGTGCGCCCAGTTGAACAGGGCGGTGCGGATGAGCCCGACGTGGACGAGCCCGGTCGGCGACGGGCAGAAACGGGTGCGGACGGATGCGGTCGGTCCGGTGGGTGGGACAGCCATGGCCGTCATCGGGCGCCGCCCGCGGTGGAGACGGCGTCGGCCGCGGAGACCGTGTTCGTCAGCGTGCCGAGACCCTGGATCGTGCAGGCGACCGTCTGGCCGGGACGGATCGGGCCCACGCCGGACGGGGTGCCGGTGAGCACGACGTCGCCGGGCAGCAGGGTCATCACCTGCGAGATGTAGGAGATGAGCAGGGGGATGCCGAAGAGCAGCTGGCTGGTCCGCCCGGTCTGGCGGCGCTCGCCGTCGACGTCGCAGGTGACCTCCAGGTCGGCGACGTCCAGGCCGATGCCGGTCAGGTCTGTCTCGATCCACGGGCCCAGGGGGCAGAAGGAGTCGAAGCCCTTCGCGCGGGTCCACTGCCCGTCGCTCTTCTGCATGTCCCGCTCCGTCACGTCGTTGCCGATCGTGTAGCCGAAGATGCTGGCCGTCGCCTGCTCCGGCGTCACGTTGCGGGCGCCCCGGGCGCCGATGACGACGCCGAGCTCGGCCTCGTGGTGGACGTTGGCGCTGCCCGGCGGGATCCGGATGGCGTCGCCGGGACCGATGACCGACGTCGACGGCTTGAGGAACAGCAGCGGCTCGGTCGGAGCGTCGCCGGTGTTCATCTCCTTCACGTGTTCGGCGTAGTTCTTGCCGACGCATACCACCTTGCTCGGCAGGATCGGCGAGAGCAGCCGGATGTCGGCCTGCGCGTAGCGCGTGCCGGTGAAGGAGATCTGGCCGAAGGGGTGGCCCTCGATCTGGGCGACCTGGCCGTCTCCGTCGAGGACGCCGAAGGACATGCCCTGGGGGGAGGCGAAACGGACGATGCGCACATCGCGAGGTTAGTCGGCGAGCGGGCGGTCGCCTCCCGGCCTACCGTCTGCCCCCATGGCCTGCCGCTTCTCCGAGCTCGTGATCGACTGCCGCGACGCCGAATCGCTGGCCGGGTTCTGGGCCGCGGTCCTGGACTACCGGGTGCTGGGCCGCGAGGAGAACGGGGAGGTCGAGATCGGGCCCGAGGCGGGGTTCGGCGGGCCGGCGCCCACGCTCATCTTCCAGCCGGTCGCGGAGCCCACCCCGGGCAAGGTGCGGCTGCACATCGACCTGAACCCCACCGACCGCGACCAGGACGCCGAGCTGCGGCGGCTGCTCGACCTGGGTGCGACGCCCGCCGACGTCGGCCAGTCCGGCGACGAGAGCTTCCACGTCCTGGCCGACCCGGAGGGCAACGAGTTCTGCCTGCTGCGCACCCGGCTGGACCCGGTGTAGCCGGGACGGCAACTGGCCGCGGTGTCGCGGCGAGTGGGGCCCGGAGGGTCCCGGGCAGCCGTGACGAAGCGGCTCCGCACGTCAGGGGGACGGCAACGGGCCGCGGTGTCGCGGCGAGTGGGGCCCGGAGGGTCCCGGGCAGCCGTGACGAAGCGGCTCCGCGCGGCTGGGGGACGGCAACTGGCCGCGGTGTCGGCCGGAGGCCGACAATGACGCAGTGATCCTCATCGTCGTGAAGTTCCCCGTCCGTCCCGAGCGCGCCGACGAGTGGACCGGGCTGGCCGCCGACTACGCCCGTGCGGTGAACGCGGAGGAGGGCTCGCTGTTCTTCGAGTGGTCCCGGAGCCTCGAGGAGCCGAACACCTACGTCTGCGTCGAGGGCTTCCGGGACGCAGACGCGGGCGCCGCCCACGTCGCCACGGACGCCTTCAAGCGCTTCGTCGAGCAGGCGCCGGACCTCGTGTCGGCGCAGCCGCAGATCATCTACGTCGACGCGCCCGACGTCGCGGGCTGGGGCCCGATGGGCGAGATCCAGCCGCGCTGAACCGCGGGTGAAGCCCTTCCTGCTGCTGTCCTCCCGACCGGAGGACGAGGCGGCCGACCAGGAGCACAGCGCGTTCCTGCGGTGCACCGCCCTCCCCGCCGCACGGCTGCACCGGATCCGGCTGGAGGCCGCTCCGCTGCCGGCCCTGGACCTCGACGACTACGCCGGGGTGTTCCTCGGTGGCGGCCCGTTCAACTCCAGCGACCCGGCGGAGGACAAGTCGGCGGTCCAGCTGCGGGTCGAGCGGGAGGTGGCCGCGCTGCTCGACGACGTCGTGGCGCGGGACCTGCCCTTCTTCGGCGCCTGCTACGGCATCGGCACGCTCGGCACCCACCGGGGCGGCGTCGTGGACCGGACGTACGGCGAACCGGTGTCGGCCGTCGAGGTCACGCTGACGCGGGAGGGCCGCGACGACCCTCTGCTGGCCGGCGTGCCCGACCGCTTCCAGGCGTTCGTCGGTCACAAGGAGGCGTGCCGGGCGCTCCCGCCGGACGCGGTGCTGCTGGCCTCGTCGCCGAGCTGCCCGGTGCAGATGTTCAAGGTCGGGGAGAACGTCTACGCCACCCAGTTCCACCCGGAGCTGGACGTCGCCGGGATCGTCCAGCGGGTGCGCATCTACCAGCACGCCGGCTACTTCGCGCCCGCCGAGCTGGACGCGGTGATCGGGCGGCTGACCCCCGCGACCGTGACCGCCCCCGGACGCCTGCTGGCGAACTTCGTCGCCCGCTACGGCTGAGGACGGCGCAGGACGGCGTAGGTGAGCGCATCGACCAGCGCGTGCCACGACGCCTCGACGATGTTGGCGTGCACCCCGACGGTGGTCCACTCCCCCTGCCCGTCGGTGGTGTCGATGAGCACGCGGGTGGTGGCGCTGGTGCCGCCCTTCCAGCCGAGGATGCGGACCTTGTAGTCGGCCAGGGCGACGTCGGCCAGCTGCGGGTAGCGGTGCACCAGCGCCTGCCGCAGCGCGTTGTCCAGGGCGTTGACCGGGCCGTTCCCCTCGCCGGTGCTGATGATCCGCTGCCCGTCGACGTGCACCTTGACGGTCGCCTCGCTGACGACCACGCCGTTGCCCCAGTGCTCCACCGAGGACTTGTAGCTCTCCAGCTCGAACAGCGGGGGCGGGGCCCCGGGCAGCTGCGACCGGAGCATCAGCTCGAACGAGGCGTCGGCGGCCTCGAAGGACCAGCCGTCGGCCTCGAGCACCTTCACCTGGTCGACCACCCGGCCGATGGCGTCGCTCTGGCCGGTGAGGTCCACGCCCAGCTCGCGGCCCTTGAGCTCGACCGACGCCCGGCCGGCCATCTCGGTGACCAGGATCCGCATGTCGTTGCCCACGACCGCCGGGTCGAGGTGGTTGTAGAGCTCGGGGCTCACCTTGATGGCGCTGGCGTGCAGCCCGGCCTTGTGGGCGAACGCCGAGGCACCGACGAACGGCTGGTGGTCGTCTGGGGCGATGTTGGCCAGCTCGGCGATCGCGTGGCTCACCCGCTGCAGCTCGGGCAGGCACTCGGCCGGCACCGCGGGGATGCCCATCTTGGTGACCAGGTTCCCGATGAGCGAGAAGGTGTCGGCGTTGCCCGCCCGCTCGCCGTAGCCGTTCGCCGTCCCCTGCACGTGGGTGACGCCGGCCTCGACCGCCGCGAGGGTGTTGGCCACCGCGCAGCCGGTGTCGTCCTGGCAGTGGATGCCCAGCCGGCCGCTCACCCGCGCCCGCACGTCGGCCACGACGCGGCCCACGCCCATGGGGAGCATGCCGCCGTTGGTGTCGCACAGGACGCCGACCTCGGCACCGGCGTCGAACGCCGCCTGCAGCACCCGCACCCCGTAGTCCCGGTCGGCGGCGTAGCCGTCGAAGAAGTGCTCGCAGTCGAGGAACACCCGCCGGCCGGCGGCGACGAGGTGGGCGACGGTGTCGGCCACCATCGCCAGGTTCTCCTCCAGGGTGGTGCGGAGCGCCTCGCGCACGTGCCGCACGTCGGACTTCGCGACCAGGCAGACCACCGGCGTCTGCGCGTCCAGCAGGGCGCGCACCTGCAGGTCGTCCTCCACCGCGACCCCGGCCTTGCGGGTGGACCCGAACGCCACCAGCTGGGCGTGCTTGAGCTGCAGCTCGGTGCGTGCCCGGGAGAAGAACTCCGTGTCCTTGGGCAGCGCCCCGGGCCAGCCACCCTCGATGTACCCGACCCCGATCTCGTCGAGCAGCCGGGCGACCGCCAGCTTGTCGGTGACCGAGTAGCTGACCCCCTCCCGCTGGGCGCCGTCGCGCAGCGTGGTGTCGAAGACGTGGAAGTCGGTTCCGGTGGTGCTCACGGTGTCTCCCGGGGATGGCAAGAGGGCCGAACACGAAAAAGACCCCCCGGGTACGGGAGGTCTGCGCGCAGTCGGGGAGGTGACTGCGCGCTAGGCGATGATGATCGTGCCGCTGGTGTGCATCGCCGACCATGAAAGCACGGGCGACGTGGTGCACGGCACCCCTGGGCCGGAACCCGGGCGACGGACCGGCGCCCGGCCTGGTACCCACTCCCGATGATCCCGACCGACTGGACCCCTGTGCACCGCCCCGCCGACGGGGAGCTGGTGGGCTGGCTGGCCCCCGGCGGCACCGACGGGCTGGTGTGCCCGGTGCTGCTGACCGGCGCGCGCCTGGCCGGCCCCGGGTCGGCCGACGACGCCGCCGAGCTGTTGCGGTCCCGCGGCCTGGCCGCCCTGGACCGGCGGTGGTGGGCCCGGCTGCCCGAGCCCCTCCCCGCCGGCAGTTTCGCGGCCGGGGAACCGGGCGGGGACTGGACCTGGCAGCCGGTCGTGCTGGTGGAGTCCTCCCCCACCGGCTGCACGGTGCGGCCGGAGTGGCCCGCCCCGGGCGAGACCGGGCGCGCTCTCCTCCCGGTGCCGGTCGGCGACCTGCTGCGCGAGCAGCCTCCGGAGGGCTGAGCCCGTCACCCCCGGTCGGGGACCCGGGCGCGCAGCCGGTCGCTGAACTCGACGGCGTAGGGCAGCCCCCGGAGGTCCTCCGCGACGACGTCGACACCCGCGGCGCGCAGCAGCTCGGCGAGCCATTCCCAGGGGTGGTCCTCGCCGGTGTCCTCCGCGTCGTCCGGGAGCACGGTCGCGCGCACGTCGTCGGCCAGGTGCGCGAGCGTCAGACCCCGCCACGGGTCCGCACCGCCGCCGAGCGTGAACCCCCGCTCGTCGTGCAGCCGGATGCGACGCCCGTCCGCCAGGACGGCGAACTCCTCGACGCGGAACGAGATGCCGCCCGGATCGAGGACCGGCTCGTCCGGGGCCGGCACGTACGGCGCGTACCCCCACCCCGGAGTGGCGCGCCCGCCCGCCCGCACGTCGTCGCCGTCCGCGGCGCCGGCGAGCAGCCGTCGGCGGGCCTCCTCCTCGGTCACCAGATCGCACCACGCACCCAGCCCGGCCAGCGGTGTCCCCATGGCCGGACGGTACCGCCGGCCGGGAGGTCAGCCGCCGGCGAGCGCCGCGAGCCGGTCGCCGACGTCGGTGGTCCGGATCGTCGCCTGCGGGTCCCGCGTGGACAGGTCGAAGGAGACGGCGGCGTCCACCTTGCGCGCCTGCTCGGTGCGGCCCAGGTGCTCCAGGAGCAGCCCGACCGACAGCACGGTCGCGGTCGGGTCGGCGACCCCCTGCCCGGCGATGTCGGGCGCCGATCCGTGCACGGGCTCGAACATGCTCGGGTTCGTGCCGGAGGCGTCGAGGTTCCCGCTGGCGGCCAGGCCGATGCCCCCGGTCACGGCGGCGGCCACGTCGGTGACGATGTCGCCGAACAGGTTGTCGGTGACGATGACGTCGTAGCGGCCCGGGTCGGTGATGAAGAACATCGAGGCGGCGTCGACGTGCTGGTAGGCGACGGTGACCTCGGGGAACTCGACCGACACCTCCTCCACGACCCGCGACCAGAGGCCGCCGGCGTGGGTAAGCACGTTCGTCTTGTGGATCAGCGTCAGGTGCTTGCGCGGCCGTGCCACGGCCCGCTCGAAGGCGTAGCGGACGACGCGCTCGACGCCGAAGGCGGTGTTCAGGCTGACCTCGGTCGCGACCTCCTGCGGGGTGTCCTTGCGCAGCACGCCGCCGTTGCCGACGTAGGGACCCTCGGTCCCCTCGCGGACGCAGAGCATGTCGATCGGGCCGGGCGCCGCCAGCGGGCTACGGACGCCGTCGAAGAGCTTCGCCGGGCGCAGGTTGACGTGGTGGTCGAGCTCGAAGCGCAGCCGGAGGAGCAGGCCGCGCTCCAGGATGCCGGGCGGCACGCTGGGGTCGCCGATCGCGCCGAGCAGGATCGCGTCGTGCTGGCGGAGCTCGTCGAGCACGGTGTCCGGCAGCAGCTCGCCGGTGCGCTGCCACCGGGTGGCACCGAGGTCGTACGGGGTCGTCTCCAGGTCGGGCGCGACCGCGCGGAGGACCTTGAGCCCCTCCGCCACGACCTCGGGACCGATGCCGTCTCCAGGGATCACTGCCAGGCGCATGGGAAGCGACCCTAGGTCAGAGCGTGGTGAGGTCCGCGGCCCGGGCTGCCCGGGCCCCGATGCGACCGGCGATCTCCTGGAGCAGCTCCGGCCCGACCGGGCTGTCGACGGTGACCGCCATGAGCGCCTCGCCGCCCTCGCCGGCCCGGCTGACCTGGGCGCCGGCGATGTTCACCCCGGCCACGCCCAACGCCGCCCCGACCGCGCCGACGACGCCGGGGCGGTCGGCGTAGACGAAGAAGAGCAGGTGGCCCGAGGCGGCCAGGTCGATCTCGAAGCCGTCGACCTCCGTCAGCCGCGGCACCTGGTTCTTGCCGAACAGCGTGCCGGCGACGGTGACCTGCGTGCCGTCGGCCATGGCGCCGCACACCCGGACGTAGTTGCGGTAGGTCGGGCTCTCCGGGTCGCTGGTCAGGGTGATCTCCAGACCCCGCTGCCCGGCCAGCAGCGGCGCGTTGACGTAGGTGACCTGCTCCTCGACGACGTCGGAGAATACGCCCTTGAGCACCGCCAGCGAGAGCACCGAGACGTCGAACTCGGCGAGCTTGCCCCGCACGTCGACGGTGACCGACTGGGCCAGTCCCCCGGCGACGGAGGTGAAGACCCGGCCCAGCTTCTCCGCCAGGGGCAGCCCCGGGCGGACGTCTTCGGCGACCACCCCGCCGGCCTGCACGTTCACCGCGTCCGGGACGAACTCGCCCTGCAGCGCCAGGCGCACCGACCGGGCGACCGCGGCGCCGGCCTTGTCCTGCGCCTCCGTCGTCGATGCACCCAGGTGCGGGGTGACGACGGTGTTCGGCAGGCTGAACAGCGGGCTGTCGGTGCACGGCTCCGTGGCGTAGACGTCGATGCCCGCGGCGCCCACCTGGCCGGTCCTCAGCGCGTCGGCCAGCGCCACCTCGTCGACCAGACCGCCACGGGCGGCGTTGACGACGATCACGCCCCGCTTGGTGGTGGCCAGCTCGTCGGCGCCGATCAGACCGAGGGTCTCCGGGGTCCTGGGCAGGTGGATGGTGATGAAGTCCGACTCCTCGAGGAGCTCCTCGAGGGAGACCAGCCGGACGCCCAGCTGCGCGGCGCGCCCCGGCTGGATGTACGGGTCGTAGGCGATCAGCTCGACGCCGAAGGCGGCCAGGCGCTGGGCGACCAGCACGCCGATGCGGCCCAGGCCGATGACGCCGACGGTCTTCTCGCTGACCTCGACGCCGGTGAACGCCGACCGCTGCCAGGTGCCCTCGCGCAGCGAGGCGTCGGCGGCCGGGATGCGCCGGGCGGCGGCCAGCAGCAGGGCGACGGCGTGCTCGGCGGCGCTGACGATGTTCGAGGTGGGCGCGTTCACCACCATGACGCCGCGCTCGGTCGCGGCGGCGACGTCGACGTTGTCCAGCCCGATGCCCGCGCGGGCGACCACCTCGAGCTTCGGCGCGGCGGCCAGCGCCTCGGCGTCGATCTGCGTGGCGCTCCGGATCATGACCGCGGCGGCGTCGGCCAGGGCGGGCAGCAGCGCGGCCCGGTCGGCGCCGTCGACGTGCCGGATCTCGACGTCGGTGCCGAGCACCTCCAGCACGCTGGGCGCGAGCTCCTCGGCGATCAGGACGACGGGGGCGGTCGGGGTCACGGTGCGCCAGCCTAGGGAGGCTCCCGCGCGCCGGACCCACCGAGCGGGTGCTTGCCCCGGTGTGGAGCCGACGACATCCTGGCCGTCGACAGCCGGGACGACCCGGCGCCCACGGAGGAGAACAGTGAGCCAGTCCGACGACCAGGGTCGTTCCGATTCCAGCCCGTACGGCCCAGGGAGCGGCCAGGAGCACGGCCAGCCCTCGTACCGGCAGGAGCAGCACGGCCAGCCCCAGTACGGCCAGCCTGACCCCGCCCAGCAGTACGGACAGGATCAGTACGGGCAGCCGGCCTACGGGCAGCAGTACGGCGACCCCGCCTACGGCCAGCAGTACGGGACGCCGTCGCCCTACGGCCAGCAGTACCCCCAGCAGTACGGCCAGTACGGCACGACCGGCGTCCCGGCCAAGCCGGCCGGCGTCGTCACCGCAGCCGTGCTCGGCTTCGTCTACGGCGCCTTCGGCCTGCTGCTGACCTTCTTCTCGTTCCTCATCGGGGCGGCCGCCAGCGGTGCGGACTCCGGGCTGGACGAGGAGATCCCGGGTCTCGGTTCCGTCGCCGGGGCCGTCGGCGGCGTGTTCCTGGTCATCGGCCTGCTGGCGCTGATCTGGACCGTCGTCATGATCTGGGGCTCGGTCTGGGCCCTCACCGGACGCAGCCGCGTCCTCCTGCTGGTCGGCGGCTCCATCGCGCTCGCCTTCACCGCTTTCGGCTTCCTGGGCAGCCTGGCCGAGGGCGGCACCGCCGACCTGGTGGTGAACCTGCTGTTCTTCCTGGCCGCCCTGGCGATCGTCGTGCTGCTGTCGATGAAGCCGGCCGCGCAGTTCTTCGCCGCGCACCGGTTCCGGCGCACCGGTCACTGAACCGGGTGACGGCTGCGGGGATCCGGCGGGAACACTCCGCCGGATCCCCGCGCCGGTGTGGTGATCCCTACCATCGGTCACCAGGGAGCCATACCGGCTCCCCTGACCAGGAGGACGCTGCGATGTCCAGCCCCACCCCCGGTTCCGACCCCGACCAGCCCCAGGGCGGCGCGCCGCAGGGCCAGCCGGGCTGGGGTCCGCCACCCGGCCAGCAGCCTGCGCCGGGCTACGGCCAGAACCCCCAGGGCTACGGCCAGAACCCTCCCGGCTACGGCCAGAACCCTCCCGGCTACGGCCAGGCCCCCCAGGGCTACGGCCAGAACCCTCCCGGCTACGGCCAGGCCCCGCAGGGCTACGGCCAGGGCCCGGGCGGCTACCCCGCCGCCCCTCCCGGCTACGGCCAGAACCCGCAGGGTCAGCGTCCGGGGCAGGTGACCGCTGCGGGGGTCGTCGGCCTCGTGTGGGGCGGCCTCGGCGCCCTGCTCGGCCTCCTCGGCCTGCTGGGGGCATCGGTCATCGACGACCTCGGGGTGGAGATCTCCGGCCTCGACATCCTGCTGGGCATCCTGGGGGTCGCCGTCGCCATCGCGATGGCCGTCGGCGGTGTGCAGGTCCTCCAGGGGAAGGCCCCCAAGCTGCTGCTCTACGCCGCCTACGCCCAGGCGGCCCTGTGGCTGCTCGGGGTCATCTCCCTGCTCGTGCAGGGCTACGAGTTCAGCTTCGCGGGCATCCTCAGCCTGGTCGTCGCCGTCCTCATCGTGTTCCTGCTCCGGCAGCCGGCGTCCCGGGAGTACTTCGCCGCGCACGGCCACGCGGTCTGATCTCCGGCACGACGCACGACGGCCCCCGCTGCCTCAGGCAGCGGGGGCCGTCGTCGGTCCGGCCTCAGCTGCGGGCAGCGGTCCCGGTGTAGTCGTCGGACGCCGAGACCCAGCTCATCAGCCCGCGCAGCTTGCGCCCGGTCTCCTCGATCGGGTGCGTCTCGGCGGCGGCGCGCTTGGCCTTGAAGTCGGGGGCGCCGGCGTCCTGGTCGGCGATGAAGGCCGCGGCCCACGAGCCGTCCTTGATCGCGGCCAGCACCTCGCCCATCGACTCCTTGACGCGGGCGTCGATGACCTTGGGGCCGGAGGTGTAGTCGCCGTACTCGGCGGTGTCGGACACCGACCAGCGCTGCTTGGCGATGCCGCCCTCGTACATGAGGTCGACGATCAGCTTCAGCTCGTGCAGGCACTCGAAGTAGGCGACCTCGGGCTGGTAGCCGGCCTCGGTGAGGGTCTCGAACCCGGCGGTGATCAGCGCGCTGGCGCCACCGCACAGCACGGCCTGCTCGCCGAAGAGGTCGGTCTCGGTCTCCTCGGCGAAGGTGGTCTTGATGACGCCGGCCCGGGAGCCACCGATGGCCTTGGCGTAGGACAGCGCCAGCTGCAGCGCGGAGCCGCTCGCGTCCTGCTCGACGGCGACCAGGCACGGCACGCCCTTGCCGTTCTCGAACTCGCGGCGCACCAGGTGACCGGGACCCTTCGGGGCCACCATGGCCACGTCGACACCGGCCGGGGGCTTGATGTAGCCGAAGCGGATGTTGAAGCCGTGGCCGAAGAACAGCGCGTCGCCGTCCTGCAGGTTGGGCTCGACGGACTCGGCGTACAGGGTCCGCTGCACGTGGTCCGGCGCCAGGATCATGATCAGGTCCGCCTCGGCGGACGCCTCGGCCGGCGTGACGACCCGCAGGCCCTCGGCCTCGGCCTTGGCCCGGCTCTTGCTGCCCTCCGGCAGGCCGACGCGGACGTCGACGCCGGAGTCGCGCAGCGACAGCGCGTGGGCGTGGCCCTGGCTGCCGTAGCCCAGGACGGCGACGGTGCGCCCCTGGATGATCGAGAGGTCGGCGTCGTCGTCGTAGAAGATCTCGGCGGCCATGCGGTCGGTGCTCCTTCGGTTGGTGCTTTATCGCGATAAAGCTCGGTAGGGACGGGGAGTTCTCAGGCGCTGCGCTCGACGGGGCGCAAGGTACCGGCGCCCGACATCGCCCGCGGGCCACGGCCCAGCGCGACGGTGCCGGACTGCGCCATCTCCTTGATGCCCTGCGGCGCGAGCACCGCCAGCAGCGCCTGGAGCTTGTCGGGGGTGCCGGTGGCCTCGAGGGTCACCGTGTCGGGGTTGACGTCAATGACGCGGGCCCGGAACAGCTCGGCGGTCTGCAGCACCTGGGTGCGCTCGGCGAGGGGTGCGCGCACCTTCACCAGCAGCAGCTCCCGCTGGACGGCGGCCCCGCCGTCCAGCTCGACGATCTTGATGATCTCGATGAGCTTGTTCAGCTGCTTGGTGATCTGCTCCAGCGGCTGGCTCTCCGCATCGACGACGATCGTCATGCGGGAGAGGTCGGGGTTCTCGGTGGGCCCGACGGCGAGGGACTCGATGTTGAACCCGCGGCGGCTGAACAGCGCCGACACGCGGGCCAGGACACCGGACTTGTTCTCGACGAGGACCGACAGGGTGTGGCGGGTCATGTGCGTGCTCCTCAGACCTGTCCGTCGCCGAAGACCGGGCGCACGTCGCGCGCGGCCAGGATCGCGTCGTTGCTGGCACCCGCGGCGACCATCGGCCACACCTGGGCGTCCGAGCCGACGACGAAGTCGATGACGACCGGCGCGTCGGTGATGGCCATGGCCTTCTCGATGACGGCGTCGACGTCGTCCTTGCTCTCGCACCGCAGCCCGACGCAGCCCAGCGCCTCGGCCAGGGCGACGAAGTCCGGGATGCGCACCGGCTTCGGCGAGCCGTCCGGGTTGCGTGCGTGCAGCTTGGTGTTGGAGTAGCGGCCCTCGTAGAAGAGGGTCTGCCACTGGCGGACCATGCCGAGGTTGCCGTTGTTGATGACGGCGACCTTGACCGGGATGCCCTCGATGGCGCAGGTCGCCAGCTCCTGGTTGGTCATCTGGAAGCAGCCGTCGCCGTCGATGGCCCAGACCGTGGTCTCGGGGCAGCCGTACTTGGCGCCCATCGCGGCCGGGACGGCGTAGCCCATCGTCCCGAGACCGCCGCTGTTGAGCCAGGTGCCCGGCTTCTCGTACGTGATGAACTGCGCGGCCCACATCTGGTGCTGGCCGACGCCGGAGGTGTAGATGGCGTCGGGGCCGGCGATGGCACCGAGCCGCTCGATCACGTACTGCGGCGACAGCGCGCCGTCCTCGGGCCAGTCGTAGCCGAGCGGGTAGCGCTCCCGCCAGTCGTCCAGCTGGGCCCACCAGGCGGCGAGGTCGGGGGTGCGCCCGGCGGCGTGCTCGGCGCGCAGCGCCTCGACCAGCTGGGCGATCGTCTCCCTGGCGTCGCCCACGATCGGCACGTCGGCCTTGCGGTTCTTGCCGATCTCGGCGGGGTCGATGTCGGCGTGCACGACCAGGGCGTCGGGCGCGAAGCTGGACAGCTCACCGGTCACCCGGTCGTCGAACCGGGCGCCGAGCGCCACGATCACGTCGGACTTCTGCAGTGCGGTCACCGCTGCGACCGTGCCGTGCATGCCGGGCATGCCCAGGTGCTGGGCGCTGCTGTCGGGGAACGCGCCGCGGGCCATCAGCGTGGTGACGACGGGGGCGCCGGTCAGCTCGGCGAGCTCGGCGAGCTCCTCGGTCGCCTGCGCCTTGAGCACGCCGCCGCCGACGTAGAGGACCGGGCGGCGGGCGCCGGCGATCAGGGTGGCCGCCTCGCGGACCTGCTTGCCGTGCGGCCGGGTCGTCGGCTTGTAGCCGGGCAGGTCGAGCCGGGGCGGCCAGGAGAAGTCGGTCGTGGCCTGCAGGACGTCCTTCGGGATGTCGACCAGGACGGGGCCGGGCCGGCCGGTGGCGGCGAGGTGGAAGGCCTCGGCGATCCGCTGCGGGATCTCCTCCGCCGTCGTCACCAGGAAGTTGTGCTTGGTGACCGGCATGGTGATGCCGCGGATGTCCGCCTCCTGGAAGGCGTCGGTGCCGATGGCCGCGCTGGGGACCTGGCCGGTGATCGCCACGATCGGCACCGAGTCCATGTAGGCGTCGGCCAGGGGGGTGACCAGGTTCGTGGCGCCCGGACCCGAGGTGGCCATGCAGACCCCGACCCGCCCGGTGGCCTGGGCGTACCCGGTCGCCGCGTGCCCGGCGCCCTGCTCGTGCCGGACGAGGACGTGGTGCACGCGGGAGTCGAACAGCGGGTCGTAGGCCGGGAGGATCGCACCGCCCGGGATGCCGAAGACCACGTCGACGCCGACCGCCTCGAGGGAGCGGACGAGGCTCTGCGCCCCGGTGATACCGCTGGCCGGCTCGGCGGCGGCCTCGGCGACGGAACGGGCCGTGGTCTCGACGCCGGTCAGCGCCGCGGCGGCCTCGCGGGTGGCTGCCTCGGTGTCGGGGGCCTGGTGCGGGGTGGTGGTCATCGCGCGGATCTCCTGTGCCTTGCGGCGGTGGTACGGGCTGGTGCGACGGGCGGCGTGCTCGCCGTGCGGCAGGTCACGGCCAACAAAAAACCCCTCGTGCCACGGGCACGAAGGGTCAGCGCGTCGGTCGGTGACCGGACGCGCTACGCGATTACGAGGACGCCGGGGGTGCGGGCGTCGGCGAGCATGCTGGTGCGAGGCACGTGGACACTGTGCGCCCCGCGTCGCCCCGCCGTCAACCGTCCCGTCCCACCAGGTGGACACCGAGGTCCAGATTCGACGACGTCGGCTCGCTGACGTCGAGGATGGAGTCGTCGAACGAGGCCAGCAGCGCACGCAGCTCCGCGAACGGCATGGGCCGGCCGAAGAGGTAGCCCTGCAGGTAGCGGCAGTCCATGGCGCGCAGCTCGGCCATCTGCCCCTCGGTCTCCACGCCCTCGGCGACAACGTCCATGCCCAGCGTGCGGCCGAGCTCCACGACGCTGGCCACGAGCGCCCGACCGCGCGGATCGGTCTCGATCCCGGCCACGAAGGCGCGGTCCATCTTGAGGATCTGCACCGGCAACCGGGCCAGGTAGGCCAGCGAGGACCAGCCCTGCCCGAAGTCGTCGAGCGAGAGCACCACGCCCATGCCCCGCAGCGTCGCCAGGTCGCTGAGCACCCCGTCGTGCACGTCCAGCAGCACCGACTCGGTGATCTCCAGGACCAGCTTGCCCGCGGGCAGCTGCGCGGCGGTCAGCGCGGCGGCCACGTCGGGCGCCAGGCACCCGGCCTGCAGGTGGCGCACCGACACGTTGACGCCCATCTGCACGTCCCAGCCGTCGGCGAGCAGCACGGCCGCGTGCTCCGTCGCCACCCCGAGCACCCAGCGCTGGAGCGGGACGATCAGGCCGTCCTCCTCCGCGAGCGGGATGAACTCGTCCGGCGGCACGGCGCCCAGCAGCGGGTGCTCCCAGCGCAGGAGCGCCTCGAGACCGAGGACCCGGCGGTCGTGCACGCCGACGACCGGCTGGTACAGGACCCGCAGCTGGCCCTCCGCGAGCGCGGACGGCAGGTCGCGGGCCAGCCGGGTTCGCCGGCCCACGGCGGCGTCGATGGCCTGGCCCGAGGAACGCACGCAGCGCTTGCCCGCCGCCTTGGCCGCGCGCAGGGCGAGGTCGGCCTGCCGGACGGTGGCCGACGCGTCGTCGGCGGGGTCGAGCTCGGCCAGGCCGATGCTGCCGGAGACGGGGAACCACGGACCGTCCCGTCCGTCGGACGACGGCGCCTGGAACGACCGGTCCAGCGCCACGACCAGCCGCTCGGCCAGCCCCGCCGCCTCGTCCATGCCGCCCGGCACGAGGACCGCGAACTCGTCCCCGCCGAGGCGGGCGACGAGGTCCTGCTCCCGGGCCCCGCCGCGTAGCTGGTCGGCCACCTGGATCAGCAGCTGGTCGCCGGCCTCGTGCCCGGCGACGTCGTTGACGGCCTTGAACCCGTCGAGGTCGACGAGCAGGACGCAGCTCGGCCGCCCTCCGGCGGCGTGGCTCCGCGCCGCCTCCAGGGCAGCGAGGAACCGTGCCCGGTTCGGCAGGCCGGTCAGGTAGTCGGTGTAGGCCAGCCGCTCCAGCTCCCGCTGGTCCGACCGGCGCGCGGTCACGTCGCGGAGGTGGAGCACCAGGCCCTCCCGGAAGGCAGCCCCGGGGACGCCGGCGCGGGCCGCACCCGACAGCTCCACATCGCGCCAGCGCCCGTCCCTGGTGCGCAGCCGCACGGTGGGGGGCAGCCCGGGGAGCACGCCGGCCCCGGGCGAGCCCACCAACCGGTCGAGGACGCCGCGGTCGTCGGGGTCGAGCAGGTCGGCCAGCCGGCGGCCGGTCAGCTCCCGCTCGGACCACCCGAGCTGACCGTCGGCGGCGCCGGAGACCCAGCGCACCCGGCCGCCGTCGTCCAGGACGACGGTGACGTCCTCGGCGCTGGCGGCCAGTGCGCGGAAGTAGGCCTCGGTCTGCTGGAGCCGGCGGGTGAGCCGGCCCCCGTCGACGACCCACAGCAGGCTGCGCAACGAGGTGCAGAGGATGAGCACCCCGAGCGCCACCTGCTCGAGCCGGGTGAACGTGTGCCCGGCGTTCAGCACCGCGATGACCACACCGGCGACCCCGTAGGCCGTCGCGTGGCTCACGGCCAGGCCGAACAGCGGCAGGGCGTCGGCTCGCCGGCTCCCCTGCGACCGGTGCCCGGAGTCGGTGTCGACCGCCCGGACGGCGGCCGCCAGCATCGCCGACCAGGAGATGCCGATCAGCAGGTCCGACGGCGCCTCCCCCAGCACGCGGGCCATGGCGGCCGTGATCGCGACGACCGCCGTCGCCGCCATCGACAGCAGCAACCACACCGCCGGCCGGCGGCGGGACGCCGGGGCGCGGGAGACGGCCATGAGCGCCACCGCGCAGAGCAGTGCCCCGCCGGCGGGGTAGCCCATGTTGTGCAGGACGCCGACGACCCCGCTGTCGCTGCGGGCGCCCGCCCGGGACAGCACCAGCCCGGCCAGCAGCACCACCGCGACGACCACGATGGCGCCGTCGAGCAGTTCCCGCACACCCGCCCGGCCACCGCGGGGCGGCAGGAGGAGGAAGCAGGCCGCGAGCCCGAGCGGCAGCGCGAGCACCTGGGCGACGTGCGCCACGGCACTGGGCACCGCGCCGTCCACCGCGGTCAGGAGGCGGCCGACCGCCAGGAGGACGGCGACCGCCGAGACGGCCCGCCACGGCCGGCGTTCGACGCGGTCCAGCCGGGCCGCGTGCGTGTGGACGACGACAGCGGTGCCCAGGGCGGCGATCGCGAGCAGCACGATGAGCAGACGCTCGGCCAGCGCACCGAGGTCCGGCCGGGCGAGCCCGCCGGTCACGGCGAGCACGGCGAGCAGGACGTAGAGGACCCGCGACTCCCGCCGCTCCGCCGCGGACGCGGCCGTCGGGGTGGCGGCGACCGGGCAACCGGTGCGCGACGGCGCGACGAAGGGCGGCGCGACGAAGGGCGGCGCGACGAAGGGCGGCGCGACGAAGGGCGGCGCGACGAGAGGCTCGGTCGGCGCACCGCCGTCCCGTCGTTGCGCTCCCAGGTCCACGGCCTTCTGGTCGGCACCTGCCCCGGGACGGTGGACCCCTCCCGCCCGGGGCTCACCCCTCGGGGTCAGCCGCAGATGGCGCCCTGGGCGGCCGAGCCGACGAGCTTGGCGTACTTGCCGAGCACGCCGGTGGTGTAGCGCGGCGGGAGCGGCGCCCAGCCGTCCGCTCGCCGGGCCAGCTCGTCGGCGTCCACCAGCAGGTCCAGCGTGCGCTCCACCAGGTCCAGCCGGATCCGGTCGCCGTCACGCACGAAGGCGATCGGGCCGCCGTCCGCCGCCTCGGGCGCGACGTGACCGATGCACAGGCCCGTGGTGCCGCCCGAGAACCGCCCGTCGGTGAGCAGGAGGACGTCCTTGCCGAGCCCGGCGCCCTTGATCGCGCCGGTGACGGCGAGCATCTCCCGCATGCCCGGCCCGCCCCGCGGGCCCTCGTAGCGGATGACCACGACGTCGCCGGGCTCGAGCGTGCCCTCGGTGACCGCGTCCATCGCGCCCTGCTCGCCGTCGAAGACGCGTGCGGTGCCCTCGAAGACGTCCGCGTCGAAGCCGGCCGACTTCACCACCGCCCCTTCCGGGGACAGCGAGCCGCGGAGGATCGTCAGGCCGCCGGTCTTGTGGATCGGGTCGTTCATCGCGTGGACGATCGTGCCGTCGAGGTCCGGCGGCGCGATGTCGGCGAGGTTCTCCGCCATCGTCTTCCCGGTGACGGTGAGGGTGTCGCCGTGCAGGAGGCCGGCGTCCAGCAGCGCCCGGAGGACGACCGGGACGCCGCCGACGCGGTCGATGTCGGTCATGACGAACCGGCCGAACGGCTTGACGTCGGCCAGGTGCGGGGTCCGGTCGCCGATCCGGTTGAAGTCGTCGAGGGTCAGCTCGACCTGCGCCTCGTGCGCGATCGCCAGCAGGTGCAGGACCGCGTTCGTGGAACCACCGAGCGCCATGACGACGGTGATCGCGTTCTCGAACGCCTTCTTCGTCATGATCTGGCGCGCGGTGATGCCCTTGCGCAGCAGGCCGACCACGGCCTCGCCGGAGGCGACGGCGTAGGCGTCGCGCCGGCTGTCGGGCGCGGGCGGGGCGGCGCTGCCCGGCAGCGCCATGCCGAGGGCCTCCGCGACGCTGGCCATGGTGTTGGCGGTGTACATGCCGCCGCAGGAGCCCTGGCCGGGGCAGGCGGCCTTCTCGATCTCGACCAGCTCCTCGCGGGTGATCAGCCCGCGGGCGCAGGCGCCGACGCCCTCGAAGACGTCGATGATCGTGAGGTCCCGGTCGCCGAGCTTGCCCGGCATCGTCGAGCCCGAGTACAGGAACACGCTGGCCAGGTCGAGGCGGGCGGCGGCCATGAGCATCCCGGGCAGCGACTTGTCGCAGCCGGCGAGCAGCACCGAGCCGTCCAGCCGCTCGGCGAACATGACGGTCTCGACCGAGTCGGCGATGACCTCGCGGGAGACCAGCGAGGCGCGCATGCCCTCGTGGCCCATGGAGATGCCGTCGGACACCGAGATCGTGCCGAACTCCAGCGGGTAGCCGCCGGCCGCGTGCACGCCCTCCTTGGCCCGCTTGGCCAGCCGGTCCAGCGACAGGTTGCAGGGGGTGATCTCGTTCCAGGACGAGGCCACCCCGATCTGCGGCTTGGCGAAGTCCTCGTCGCCCATGCCGACCGCGCGCAGCATGGCCCGGGCGGGCGCCTTGGCGTCCCCGTCGGTCACCTCGTAGCTGCGCGGCTTGAGCGGGCTGTGGGTCTGGCTCGCGGGCTCGTTGCCGGGGATGAGGTCCTCGCCGATCGTCACGAGCGGCGATGGTAGGCCTGTGCCCGCACCGCCTGACCGGCCCGGGGTGGGATCATGGCCGTCCGTGACCCCTCCCGCCCGCTTCCGGATGGACCGCAGCGCCCTCCTGCCCCTGGTCGTGCTGGCCGTCTGCATCGTCCCGACGGCGGCGGTCGCCTGGTGGACGCCGGTCCTGCTGCTGGTGCCCGCGGCGATGGCCGTCGCAGTGCTGCGGCGGGGCGTCGACGTCACCGACGACGGCATCACCGCGCGCGCCGTCCTCGGCTCCCGGACGGTGCGCTGGCCGGAGCTGGCCGGCATCCGCGTCGGCCCCCGCGGCGACCTCTGGCTGGTCACCACCTCCGCCACCGAGGTGCAGCTGCCGGTGCTGCGGATCGGCGACCTGCCCCGGCTGGCCGCGGCCTCCGGCGGGCGGGTGGAGGTGCCCGCTCCGGGTCAATAGTCGCCGACGACGTTGACCAGCGGCTCCCCCGCCAGGACCCGGCGCAGCTGGTCGGTGACGGCGGCGGCCGCCCGCGCGTTCGTCTCGGGCACCGCGCCGCCGACATGCGGGGTGATCAGCAGCCCGGGCGCCGACCACAGCGGGTGCCCCGCGGGCAGCGGTTCGGGGTCGGTGACGTCCACCGCCGCGCGCAGCCGGCCGCTCGTCAGCTCGGCGAGGAGGGCGTCGGTGTCGACCACGACGCCCCGCGCGGCGTTGACCAGCAGCGCCCCGTCCTGCATCGCGGCGAGAAACCCGGCGTCGACCATGCCCCGGGTCTCCGGGGTCACGGGGACGATGAGGACGACGACGTCGGCATGCGGGAGCAGGTCGGGGAGGTCTCCCATGGCGCGGACGCCCTCGCGGGCGGTGCGCGCGACGTAGGTCAGCTCGACGTCGAAGCCGGCGAGCATCCGGCCGATGGCCCGGCCGATGTCGCCCGCGCCGACCACGAGGACGCGGGCCCCGACCAGCGACCGGTACGTCGCGGGCGACCAGCGGCCGGCGTCCTGCTCGCGGACGAACGCGGGGATCCCCCGCTGGGCCGCCAGCGTCGCGGCGACCGCCCACTCCGCGGTCGAGGGGGTGTGCGCACCCCGGGCGTTGCACAGCACCACGCCCTCGGGGAGCCGCCCGGTGAACCGCTCCGCCCCGGCGGTGAGCAGCTGCACCAGCCGCAGGGAGGGCAGCGCGGCGAAGAACCCGTCGTCCGGCACCGCGGCGCCCACCGAGCGCGGCACCCAGACCTGCGCGAGGGCGGCGTCGCCCCCGGGCGGGCCGTCGGCGGGGTCGACGCGGTGCGCGCGCACGCGGGGTGAGAGCGCCTCGACGGCGGCTCCGATGGCTCGGGAGGGCACGAGCACGTGCAGCGTCGCGTCCGCCGCCAGGTCCAGGGTCGTCACGGGCCCCACGCTAGCCAGCCGGCGTGCCGTGGACGACCGGCGTCGGGCCACCCGGGCGCACGTACTCTGGGCCCGGTGAGGCCGACGAGGGCGCTGCGCGCGTCGCGGGTGGTCGCCGCCCTGCTCACCGGGGTGCTGCTGACCGGCTGCGGCGACGGCGGCTACGAGCCCGCCGGCCCCTTCCGCCCGCTGCCCGAGGGCCCGCCCCCGCAGGTCGGGCCGCCCTCGGCCACGCTGCCCGCGCCGGGCGACCCCGCCCAGCCCGGCGGCGAGGAGGAGGCCGGCGATCCGAACGTGGTCGCCTCGGGGCTCAGCGTGCCCACCGGCCTGGTGCTGCTCCCCGACGGCTCGGCGATCGTCGGGGAGCGGGACACCGGGCGCCTGCTGCAGGTGTTCCCCGACCGGTCCCCGGCCAAGGAGCTCATGACCGTGCCCGGGCTGGACACCTCCGGCGACGGCGGGTTGCTGGGGCTGGCCCTCTCCCCCACCTTCGGCGAGGACGGGCTGCTGTACGCCTACGTCTCCACCGCCACCGACAACCGGGTCGTCCGCTTCCCGATCGGCGGCACCCCCAACCCGGTGTTCACCGGCATCCCCCGTGGCGAGGTAGGCAACGGCGGCGGCCTGCTCGCCGGCCTCGACGGATACCTCTACGTGGGCACCGGGGACGCGGGGAACCCGGCGCTGGCCGCCGACCCGACGTCGCTCGCCGGCAAGGTGCTGCGGATCGACGTCTTCGGCCGGCCCGTCGGCGCCGGCGGCCCGGTGTTCAGCCGCGGCCACCGCGACGTCACGGCGCTGTGCCAGGACGCCGAGCAGATCTACGCCACCGACGAGTCGCGCGAGGGCCCCGACGAGCTCGACGTCGTCCGCGAGGGCGGCGACGGCGCACCGCTGCTGGAGATCCGGCCGGAGGAGGGTGGCCTGGGTGGCTGCGCCGTGGCCAACGGCACCGTGTTCCTCGGCGCGCTCGACGGCCGGCGGGTGCACGTGATCACCCTGGACGCCGACGGCGCCCCGGTCGAGGGCGCCGCCGACCAGGTGCTCACCGACCGGTACGGGCGGCTGCGCACCGTCGTCCTCGACCCCCAGGGCGCGCTCTGGGTCACGACGTCCAACCGCGACGGCCTCGGCATGCCGGCCGAGGACGACGACAAGGTGCTGCGCATCCGCCCGCCCGGCGGCCAGCCGAACTCGCCGCTCTAGTAGCCGGGTCGTTCCCGGCGCGGGGCCCGGAGGGTTCCCGGCGGGGACGACGGATCCGGCTCAGTGCACCGGACGACGGCACCTGGCCGCGGTGCGGTCCGGAGGACCGCAGTGTTACAGCAGGCGTTCCTCGAGCATCCGCTTCACGGTGGCGGCGTCGGCCTTGCCGCGGGTGGTCTTCATGACCGCGCCGACCAGCGCCCCGATCGCCTGCACCTTGCCGCCGCGCACCTTGTCGGCGACGTCGGGGTTGCCCTCGATCGCCGCGTCCACGGCGGCCACCAGCTCGTCGGACTCCCCCATGACCGCCAGGCCGCGGGCCTCGACGACGGCCGCCGGACCGCCCTCGCCGGCGAGGACCCCGTCGAGCGCCTGCCGCGCCAGCTGGTCGTTGATCGTGCCGGCCGAGATGAGCCCGATCAGCTCGGCGACCTGCGCCGGGGTGACGGCCAGCTCGCCCAGGTCGGTCCCGGCGTCGTTGGCCCGGCGGGCCAGCTCGCCGAGCCACCACTTGCGGGCGTCGCCGGGCGAGGCGCCCGCGGCCACCGTCTCGCTGACCAGCTCGACGGCGCCGGCGTTGACCAGCCAGGCCATCTCCGTCGGCGAGATCCCCCACTCGTCGGAGAGGCGGGCCCGGCGGGCGGCGGGGAGCTCCGGCAGCCCGGCGCGCAGCTTCTCCACCCACTCCTCGTCGGGGGCGATGGGCACCAGGTCGGGCTCGGGGAAGTACCGGTAGTCGGTGGCCTCCTCCTTGCTCCGGCCCGAGGAGGTGCTGCCGCTGTCCTCGTGGAAGTGGCGGGTCTCCTGCACGACGCGCTCGGCGGCGTCCAGGACGGCGGCCTGGCGGCGCATCTCGAAGCGCACCGAGCGCTCCACCGACCGCAGCGAGTTCACGTTCTTGGTCTCGGTACGGGTGCCCCACTCGAGGCTGCCGATCGGCGCGAGCGAGGTGTTGACGTCGCAGCGCAGGTTGCCCTGCTCCATGCGCACCTCGGAGACGCCGAGGGCGAGCAGGATCTCGCGCAGCTCGGTGACGTAGGCCTTGGCCACCTCGGGGGCCTTGGCCCCGGCGCCCGGGATGGGGCGGGTGACGATCTCGACCAGCGGGATGCCGGCGCGGTTGTAGTCGACCAGCGAGTGGTCCGCGCCGTGGATGCGCCCGGTGGAGCCACCGACGTGCAGGTTCTTGCCGGTGTCCTCCTCCAGGTGCACCCGCTCGATCTCGACCCGGTAGGTCTCGCCGTCGACCTCGACGTCGAGGTGCCCGGCGGTGCAGAGCGGCTCGTCGTACTGGCTGGTCTGGAAGCCCTTGGGGATGTCCGGGTAGAAGTAGTTCTTCCGCGCGAACCGCGACCAGCTGGCGATCCGGCAGCCCAGCGCCAGCCCGATGCGGATGGTCGCCTCGATGGCGGCGGCGTTCGCGGCGGGCAGCGACCCGGGCAGGCCCAGGCAGACCGGGCAGGTCTGCGTGTTGGGCTCCGCGCCGAAGGTGGTCGAGCAGCCGCAGAACATCTTGGACGCGGTGCCCAGCTCGACGTGGGTCTCCAGCCCGATCACCGGCTCGTAGCGGGTGAGGAGTTCTTCGAACTCAACCAGGATGTCGCTCATGAGGGGGTGTTCTCCATCCCGGCGAGGAACGTGTGCCCGCGGGCGGCGTCCTGCGCCGCCTCCAGCGCGGCGGCCACCCGGTAGCAGCGGTCGTCGGCCAGCGCCGGGGCCATGATCTGGAAGCCGACCGGCAGGCCCTCGGAGAGCCCGCAGGGCACCGAGATGGCGGGCACGCCGGCCAGGCTCGCCGGCAGCGTGCACAGGTCGGCGGCGTACATGGCGATCGGGTCGTCGACGCGGGCGCCGATCGACCAGGCCACCGTCGGGCTCGTCGGGCTGACCAGCACGTCGACGTCGTCCCAGGAGCTGGTGAAGTCGCGGGTGATCAGCGTGCGGACCTTCTGCGCCTGGCCGTAGTAGGCGTCGTAGTAGCCGGCCGACAGCGCGTAGGTGCCGAGGATGATGCGGCGCTTCACCTCCGGCCCGAAGCCCTGCTCCCGGGTGAGCGCCATGACCTCGTCGAGGTCGCGGCTGCCGTCGTCGCCCACCCGCAGGCCGTAGCGCACGCCGTCGAAGCGGGCCAGGTTGGACGAGGCCTCGCTCGGGGCGATCAGGTAGTAGGCCGGCAGGGCGAGGTCGAACGCCGGGCAGGAGACCTCGCGCACCTCGGCGCCCATGCTCTCGAGCAGGGCCACCGCCGCGCGGAAGCGGTCCAGCACGCCGTTCTCGTAGCCCTCGGTGTGGCCCTCGCCGCCCAGCTCGCGGACGACGCCGACCCGCAGCCCGGCCAGCTCGCCGTCGGCGCCGCGGCGGGCGGCCTCGGCCAGCACGGGGACGGGGACGTCGATGCTCGTCGAGTCGTAGGTGTCGTGGCCGGCGATCGCCTCGTGCAGCAGCGCCGCGTCGAGGACCGTCCGGGTCATCGGCCCGGCCTGGTCGAGGCTCGAGGAGAAGGCGACGAGCCCGTAGCGGGAGACCGAGCCGTAGGTGGGCTTGTGCCCGACCAGCCCGGTGAGCGCGGCCGGCTGGCGGATCGAGCCACCGGTGTCGGTGCCGATCGACCAGGGGGCGAGCCCGCCGGCGACGGCGGCCGAGGACCCGCCCGAGGAGCCACCGGGGATGCGGTCGCGGTCCCACGGGTTGCGGGTGACCTGGTAGGCGGAGTTCTCGGTGGAGGAGCCCATCGCGAACTCGTCCATGTTGGTCTTACCCAGCAGCACGGTGCCCGCGGCCTTGAGCTTGGCGGCCAGCGTGGCGTCGTAGGGCGGCCGCCAGCCGGCGAGGATCTTCGAGCCGCTCGTGGTGGGGACGCCCTCGGTCACGACGACGTCCTTGAGGGCCAGCGGGACACCGGCCAGCGGGCCCAGCTCCTCGCCGGCGGCGCGGGCGGCGTCGACGGCCTCCGCGGACTTCACCGCGGCCTCGGCGTCGACGTGCAGGTAAGCACCGAGCTCGCCGTCCTCGGCCGCGATGCGGTCGAGGTAGGCGCGGGTGACCTCGGCGGAGCTGAGGTCACCCGACTGCAGCGCGCGGCTGAGGTCGGCGGCGCTGGTCGTCGTGATGTCGGTCGTGTCGGTCACGACTCCTCCCCGAGGATGCGCGGCACGCGGAAGCGGTCGTCCTCCGCGGCGGGGGCGCCGGCGAGGACGACGTCGCGGGGCAGGCTGGGCCGGGCGACGTCGGGCCGCATGACGTTGGTCATCGGCACCGCGTGCGTGGTGGGCGCGACGTCGGCGACGTCGGCCTTCCCGACCTGGGCGACGGCGTCCAGCACGGCGGCGAGCTGACCGGCGAAGAGGTCCAGCTCCTCGTCGCTCACCGCGAGCCGGGACAGGTGCGCCAGGTGCGCCACCTCGTCGCGGGTCAGCTGGCCCTTCGGGGAGGGGGTGCTCATGGGGCGGTGGAACTCCACTTCGGCAGTGCCCGTCGGCCCGCTCTCGGCCCGGGACGTGACCGGGACACTGTACGTGGGGGCCTTCGGGCGCTGGTCAGCGTGAGAGGCTGCTCCCGATCGCGATCGACGGAGATCGGCCGAACCGGCGAGTACTGCCCCGGAGGAACCGTGTCCTATCTCCTGCGTCTGGTGCTGCCGGACCGCCCCGGCATCCTCGGCGCGGTGGCCACCGCGCTCGGTGCCGCTGGCATCGACATCGTCTCCCTGGACGTGCTGGAACGGGGGCACGGCATCGCGGTGGACGACGTCGTGGTCGACCTGCCGGAGGACCGGCTGCCCGACAACCTGATCACCGTCGTCCAGGCCGTGCCGGACGTGCAGGTGGAGTCGCTGCGGCCCTTCGCCGGGCCGCTGGACACCCATCGCGAGCTGGACCTGCTCGACGCGCTGGCCCGGAACGGGGACGGCGCGGCCGCCGCGCTGCTGGCCGCCGAGCTGCCCCGGGTGTTCCACAGCGGATGGGCGGTGGTCCTCGACGGCGCCGGCCAGCCCGCTCCCCTGCTCGAGTCCGCGCTGGTGGCGACGTCGGAGGCCGCGCCGTCCTTCGCCGGACTCACGCTGCCCTGGCTGCCGCTGTCCGGGCCGGTGCTGCTGCCCAGCGACGACTCGTGGCTGCCCGAGCGCTGGCAGGAGATGGCCATCGAGATGATGGCCGCCCCCTACGGCGCGGGAACCCGGGCCGTGGTGATCGGCCGCTCGGGCGGTCCGGCGTTCCGGCGCTCGGAGCTGCTCCGGCTGGCGCACCTGACCGGTATCGCGGCCACCGTCACGCACCTGCCGCCGGCCTGAGCCCCTCGCCCGCCGCACCGGCGTCCCACGACGGGATCGAGCGGCGGGCCGCCGGGTCGTCCGGCTCGTTGAAGTGCAGGTGGTTGCCGAACGGGTCGGCGACCGTGAGGACCCGGGCCCCCCAGGGCGCCTCCTCGATCTCGGGGACCCACACCGCCGGGCCCCAGACCCGCACGTGCTCGCGACGGGCGTCGAGCTCCTCGCGCAGTGGGCCGAGCCCCCGGAGCCAGATCAGCACCGTCGCGCCCGGGCCGGGGTCGTAGGCGACCTCGGTCACGTGCAGGGTGGTGCCCGCCCGGGTGAGCTGCCCGTAGTACGGGGTCCCCTCCCCGCCCGCGGGGCCGCCGAAGTCGAGGGTGAAGCCGAGGAACTCGACGTAGAAGCGCAGCGCCGCCTCCACCGAGAAGATGCGCAGGACCGGGACGGTGGGCGCGGCCGCACCCCACGGCAGGGGCGCGCCCGGGACCGTCCGGCGGGCGGCGAAGGTGTTCCAGTCGGCGGCTCCGTGCTGGCGCGCCACCAGCTCCAGGCACTGGCTGTGGGTGAGGTCCAGCCCGTGGCGGTCGTACAGCTCCCTGCGCAGCACCTTGGCCATCGCCTTGGCGGTCGAGGGGTCGGTCGCGGTGTGCTGCGCGGCGCCCGACGCGTCGCGCGGCTCGGTGTTCGACACGGATCCTCCGATCGGCGAACCACCCGATTCCATCAGTGCTCGCGTTGCTGACCGGTTCGCCGTTCTGAGGTCGGTGGCGTGGCAGGCCCGTCCGGTGCGATGCGTTCACCACACCCCGCGGGGCGCGAGCGGCCGGCCGCATCAGCCGACCAGCAACCTAGGACCCGTCGCCGGGTGGGTCAACGCCGTCCCGTCAGGCCGACTCGCTGCCGTCGCCGATCGTCGCCACCTCGCGAGCGGCGTCCGGGCCGTCCTCGAGCAGCACGCGGAAGCCGTCGTCGTCGAGGACCGGCGCCTTGACCTGCACCGCCTTGTCGTACTTGCTGCCGGGGTCGGCGCCGACGACGACGAAGCCGGTCTTCTTGGACACCGAGCCGGTGACCTTGCCCCCGCGCTCCTGGATCGCCGCGATCGCCTGGTCGCGGCTGTGGTCGCGCAGCGAGCCGGTGACCACGACGGTGACGCCGGTGAGCGGCCCGGGCGGGGCGTCGTCGGCGGCGTCGGCCATGCGCACCCCGGCCTGCCGCCACTTCTCGACGACGTCGCGGTGCCAGTCGACGGCGAACCAGTCGCGCACGGAGCGGGCGATGGTGGGCCCGACGCCGTCCGCGGCCGCCAGCTCCTCCTCGCTCGCGGCCATGATCCGGTCCATCGAGCGGAAGTCGCGGGCCAGCGCCTGGGCGGCGGTCGGGCCCACGTGCCGGATGGAGAGGGCCACGAGCACCCGCCACAGCGGGACGTCCTTGCGCGTCTGCAGGTTGGTCAGCAACTTCGCGCCGTTGGCCGACAGCGCCCCGTTCTTCTTCGTGAAGAACGCGGAGCGCTGCAGCTGCTCCTCGTCGAGGAAGAAGATGTCGCCCTCGTCCTGGAGCAGGTGGCTCTGCAGCAGGGCGACCGCCGCCTCGTAACCGAGGTTCTCGATGTCGAAGGCACCGCGGCCGGCCACGTGGAAGACCCGCTCCCGCAGCTGCGCCGGGCAGGACCGGGCGTTCGGGCACCGGATGTCGGCGTCGCCCTCCTTCTCCGGCCGCAGCTCGGTGCCGCACTCCGGGCAGTGCGTGGGCATCACGAACTCGCGCTCGTCGCCCGTCCGCGCGGCGACCACCGGGCCGAGCACCTCGGGGATGACGTCGCCGGCCTTGCGGATGACCACCGTGTCGCCGATCAGCACGCCCTTGCGCTTGACCTCGCTGGCGTTGTGCAGCGTGGCCAGCTGCACGGTGGAGCCGGCGACCTTGACCGGCTCCATGTACGCGAACGGGGTGACCCGGCCGGTGCGGCCGACGTTCACCCGGATGTCGTGCAGGGTCGTCGTCGCCTCCTCCGGCGGGTACTTGAAGGCGATCGCCCAGCGCGGCGCCCGCGAGGTCGAGCCCAGCCGCCGCTGCAGCGACACCTCGTCGACCTTCACGACGACGCCGTCGATCTCGTGCGCCACCGCGTGCCGCTGCTCTCGGTAGCGCTCGATGAAGGCCCACACGCCCTCGAGGTCGTCGACCACCTCGTACCGGTCGCTCACCGGGAGGCCGAGCGCGCGCAGCCCGTCGTAGGCCGCCGACTGCCGCTCGGGCTCGAAGCCCGTCCGCGCACCCAGGCCGTGCACCACCAGGCGCAGCGGCCGGGACGCGGTGACCTTCGGGTCCTTCTGCCGGAGCGACCCGGCGGCGGCGTTGCGCGGGTTGGCGAACGGTGGCCGGCCCTGCTCCACCATCGTCGCGTTGACCTCGGCGAAGGCGGCCACGGGGAAGTAGATCTCCCCGCGCACCTCGAGCAGCTCGGGGACGTCGGCGCCGGTGAGCTGCTGCGGGACGTCGTCCATCGTGCGGACGTTGGCGGTGACGTCCTCCCCGGTGGTGCCGTCGCCGCGGGTCGCCGCGCGCACCAGCCGGCCCTTCTCGTAGACCAGGTCGACGGCGACGCCGTCGACCTTCAGCTCGCACAGGTAGCTCGCCCCGGCGGCGCCCTCGCGCTCGGTGCGCGCCGCCCAGGCCGACAGCTCGTCGCTGCTGAACGCGTTGTCCAGGCTCTGCATCCGCTCCAGGTGCTGCACCGGGGCGAAGGTGGCGGTGAACCCGCCGTTGACCTTCTGGCTCGGGGAGTCCGGCGTGAGCAGCGCGGGGTGCGCGGCCTCGAGCGCCTTCAGCTCGCCCATCAGCTCGTCGTACTGCCCGTCGCTGATCAGCGGCTCGTCGCGGACGTAGTAGGCGAACGCGTACCGGTCCAGCTCCTCGGCGAGGTCGCGGTGGCGCGTGCGCGCCTCGTCGGGGACCTCGGTGAGGTCCGCGCGGTCGGTCGGCGCCCCGACCGGCAGCTGCTCGACGCTGGCTTCCCCGACTCCGGCCTCGCTGGTCACGGCAGCACGGTATCCGGCGGGTACGACGGCCAACCGGCGCTCACCCGGTCGGGCGCCGTGCCACGATCCGGCGCGTGCACCCGCAGCTCGTCCGCGCCCTGGACCCCGTCCTCCGCGACCTGCGGGCCGGCGGCCTGCCGGTCGACCGGATCGCGGCGAGCGACTGGCCGGGCGACGACGGCGTCGCGGGCGCGATGCTGTGGCGGGCCGACGGCACCGGCGCGGGCGTCTCCGTCGTCCTGGACCGCCCCATCGCCGAGCAGGTGGCCCACGTGGCCGACATGGTCCACGACTGGGCGATCGACGGGCTGTGGGGCACCGAGCGGACCGACTGGCCGCCGTGCCCGGACCACCCCGGGACGCACCCGCTCCGGGTCGAGCGGTCCGGCTCGGAGGTCCGGTGGAGCTGCCCGCGCACCGGCCGCGGCGTGTGCCGCGTCGGGGAGCTGCGCTGAGCGGCTACTCCGGCAGGAGGTACTTCGCGGCCTCGCGCACCTGCGTCATCGCGGCGCGGGCGTAGGACGGGGTCGCACCGGCCAGCCCGCAGGACGGCGTCAGCGTCACCGCGGCGGCCAGGTCGTCGGCGGGGAAGCCGAGCTCGCGCCACCACGCCTGCACCCGGGACGCCGTCGCCAACGCCCTCGGCAGGGTGGCGTCCGTGCCGGGGACGACACCGGGCAGCAGGTGGACCCCGGCCTCGATCGCGGTGCCCACGGCGTCGAGGTCCTGCACCAGGCCGAGGTCGAAGGAGAGCCCGGCGGCGCCGGCGGCGCGGAAGAGGTCCAGCGGCATCCGCGGCGCGCAGCAGTGCACGACCACCGGGCCCGGCAGCGCCCGGACCACGGCGGCCAGCTCGGCCTCCACCACGTCGGCGGACACGGCGGACAACTTGCCGAACCCGCTGACCGTCGGCAGCCCGCCCTGCAGTACGGCGGGCACCGACGGCTCGTCGAGCTGCACCACCAGCTGGGCGCCCGGCATCCGGGCCTGCACCTCGGCCACGTGCGCGGCGAGCCCCTCCGCGAGCGACTGGCCCAGGTCGCGGCGGGCCCCGGCGTCGACCACCGCGCGGTCGCCCCGGGTGCGCTCGAGCCCGGCGGCCAGCGTCCACGGCCCGACGGCCTGCACCTTGAACGGCCCGGTCCACGTCGCGGCGACGTCGTGCAGCGCGTCCAGGTCACGGGCCAGGAACTCGTCCGCCCGGCGCTGGTCGGCACCCGGCCGCGCCACCAGCCGCCAGCCGGCCGGGGTGAGGTCCACCGCGAGGTCCACCAGCAGGGCTGCGGACCGGCCCAGCATGTCCGCACCGGCACCGCGGCCGGGCAGCTCGGGCAGGTGGGCGAACTCCGGCAGCTCCCCCGCCACCAGCCGCACCGCCTCGGCCGGGTCGGCGCCGGGCAGCGAGCCGACGCCGGTGGCCGGCCCCCAGGACACCGGTACCGGTGCCCGGTCCGCGCTCTCGCTCGATGCAGCCATGACCGCGACGCTAGCCCGCCCTCCCGGGGCCCCGGACAGCCGCTCGGTCAGTCCCCCGCGGTCCCGGACGTCGCGTTCCGGATCACGGCCTGCCCGAGCACCCGGTCACCGCGCTCGGCGTCGGGCTCGTAGAGCACCGCCGACTGCCCGGCGGCCACGCCGCGCTGCTGCTCGCCGAGCGCGATGCGCAGCCCGCCCCCGTCGCCCGCGGCCACCTCGCAGGGCACCGGCGTGCCGTGGGCGCGCAGCTGCACCTCGGCGCGGAACGGCAGGGCCGGGACGGCCCCGGTCCAGGTCGGCGCCGCCGTCCCGACGACATCGACCCCGGCGAGGTCGGCCGTGCCGATGGTGACCGTGCGGGTGACCGGTTCGATGCCCAGGACGTACCGCGGCCGCGAGTCGCCGGCGTCGACCCCGAGCCCGCGGCGCTGGCCGACGGTGAAGCCGTAGGTGCCGTCGTGCTCGCCGACGGCCCGCCCGGTGGCGGCGTCGACCACCGGACCGGGGCGGCTGCCGAGCCGGCGGGCGAGGAAGCCGCGGGTGTCGCCGTCGGGGATGAAGCAGATGTCGTGGGAGTCGGGCTTGGTCGCCACGGCGAAGCCGCGCTCGGCGGCGATCTCGCGCACCCGGTCCTTGGTCATGCCCCCGAGCGGGAACCACGCCGCGGCCAGCTGCTCCTGGGTCAGGACGCCGAGCACGTAGGACTGGTCCTTGGCGGCGTCCACCGACCGCCGCAGCGCGCCGTCGGCCAGCCGCGCGTGGTGCCCGGTGACCACGGCGTCGAACCCGAGCGCCTGCGCCCGGTCCAGGACCGCGGAGAACTTGATCTTCTCGTTGCAGCGCAGGCACGGGTTCGGGGTGCGCCCCGCGGCGTACTCGGCCACGAAGTCGTCGACGACGTCCTCGGTGAACCGCTCGGCGAGGTCCCAGACGTAGAACGGGATGCCCAGCTCGTCGGCCACCCGCCGGGCGTCGTGGGAGTCCTCGACGCTGCAGCACCCGCGGGAGCCGCTGCGCAGCGTCTGCCGGTTCTGCGACAGCGCCAGGTGCACGCCGGTGACGTCGTGGCCGGCGTCGACGGCCAGCGCGGCGGCGACGGCGGAGTCCACTCCCCCGCTCATGGCGGCGAGCACCTTCATACCGGGCTCCTCATCGCCGGCCCATCCCGGCGCGGCGGGCGCGCTCCACCACGGGGGCGATCACCTCGAGCAGGGCGTCGACGTCGGCATCGGTGCTGGTGTGGCCGAGGCTGAACCGCAGCGAGCTGCGCGCCCGGTCGGGGTCGGCGCCGACCGCCAGGAGCACGTGGCTGGGGCGGGCCACCCCGGCGCTGCACGCCGAGCCGGTCGAGCACTCGATGCCGCGGGCGTCGAGCAGCATCAGCAGCGCGTCGCCCTCCGCGCCGGGGAAGGACAGGTGCGCGTTGCCGGGCAGCCGGCCCGGCCCGGAGCGCACCACGTCGTCCAGCGGCGCGCCGTTGAGCTGCGCGTCGGGTACCTGCCCGACGACGCCGGCGACGAGCCGGTCGCGCAGCCGGGTCAGCTCGGCGGCCCGCTCCACCCGGCCGTCGACCGCGGTCGCCGCCGCCACGGCCAGCCCGACGATCGCGGCGACGTCGAGGGTGCCGGACCGGACGTCGCGCTCCTGACCGCCGCCGTGCAGCAGCGGGGTGCACTCGGCCTCCCGGCGCAGCAGCAGCACGCCCGCACCCATCGGTCCGCCCAGCTTGTGCCCGGTCATGGTCAGCGCGTCGGCGCCGGTGGCGCCGAAGTCGACGAGCACGTGGCCCACCGCCTGGACGGCGTCGGTGTGCAGCGGCACGCCCACGTCGTGGGCGGTGGCGGCGAGGGCCGCGATGTCGCTGACCGTGCCGATCTCGTTGTTGGCCCACATGACGCTCGCGACGGCGACGTCGGTGCCGTCGCCGAGCGCCTCGGCCAGTGCCTCGGGCGTCACGCGGCCGGAGGGCGTGACGGGCAGCCAGGTGACCTCGGCGCCCTCGTGCTTGGCCAGCCACTCCACGCTGTCGAGGACGGCGTGGTGCTCGGCCGGGCTCACCACGATCCGGCGGCGCCGGGAGTCGGCCTCACGCCGGGCCCAGAACAGACCCTTGACGGCGAGGTTGTCGCTCTCGGTCCCGCCGCCGGTGAACAGCACCTCCGACGGCCGCGCGCCGAGCGCCTCGGCGAGCCGCTCGCGGGCCTGCTCGGCGGCGCGGCGGGCGGCGCGGCCGCTGGCGTGCAGCGACGAGGCGTTGCCGACCCGGCCGAGCTGCCCGGTCATCGCGGCGAGCACCTCGGGCAGCATCGGCGTGGTCGCCGCGTGATCGAGGTAGACCGGGTCCGAGTAGGTCATGACGGGCTCAGGGTAGTCGCGCGCGCGTCGGGGGCCGCCGTCCCCGGCGCACCTGCACCCGCACGGGGGGCGGCCGCGGCCCCGGCCAGCGCCACGGCGGTGAGCACGGCCACCCCGGCCAGCACGGCACCCGAGAGCGGGAGCGCGCCGGCCACCGCGGTGGCCACGAGCACCCCGACGACCCCGACCAGCAGCGCCGACCCGGTCACGTCGGCGATCTGGAAGGCCGCCGAGTCCGCGCCGCGGCGGTGCTCGGGCGAGGAGTCGAGCAGCAGCACGCTCAGGCTCGGCATCCCGAGCCCCATGCCCAGACCGGCGACTCCCCAGGTGAGGTACGCCGGCCAGCCGCCGATGCCGGGGAGGGCGATCAGCGCCGTCCCCGCCAGCCCCGCGGCCAGCAGCAGGAAGCCCGCACGCAGCACCACGACCCGGTTCCAGCCCGGCCGTCGCCCCTGCAGCTGCGAGGCCACCGCCCAGCCCAGCGCCCCGGTGGTGAGCGGCACGCCTGCGGCGGCCGCCGGGTAGCCGTGCAGCTCGGTGAGGGCCAGCGGCAGCAGCACGTCCATGCCGAAGAAGGCGCCGGCCAGCAGGCCGCGGGAGGCGACGACGGCGGGCAGCCCGGGCCGGACGACGGCGGTGCCGGCGGGGAGCAGCGCGCGCAGCGCGGCGACCAGCGCCGCCAGACCGGCCACGGCCAGGCCCACCGCGAGCAGGTCCATCCGCTGCCCGGCGTACTGCAGGACCGCGATGCCGACCCCCGCCAGCAGCGCCCACCAGCGCCGGGCGGGAGCGGACGGGGCGCCCTCCTCGGGCACGGCCAGCCCGCGGACGGCGGGCAGCACCAGCGCCAGCCCGAGCAGGATGAGCGGCAGCAGGCCGAGGAAGACCAGCCGCCAGGTCAGGTGGGTGGTGAGCAGGCCGGAGACGACCGGGCCGATCAGCGCCGGCAGCACCCACGCCGCTGCGAACGCGCCGAACAGACGGGGCCGCAGGGTCGTGGCGTAGGCCTGCCCGGCGACCACGTACAGCGAGACCACGATGACGCCGCCGCCCAGGCCCTGCACCGCGCGAGCCGCGACGAACAGGGCCATCGAGCCGGCCAGCCCGGCGGCCAGCAGCCCGGCGGCGAAGACAGCCACGCCGGTGAGCAGCGCGGCCCGCGGCCCGCGGCGGTCACCGACGTCGCCGCCGAGCACCATCCCGACGACCGAGGCGACCAGGTAGGCGCTGAAGGGCCAGGCGTACCAGGCGAGGCCGTCGAGCTCGGCGACGGCGGTGGGCATCGCCGTCGCCACGGCCATCGCCTCGAAGGCGACGAACGTGACCAGCATGAGCAGCCCCGCGGTGGTCAGCCGGTGCGCCCGGTCGAAGACCGATGCCGACCCGCCGTCCGTCACGCCGCCGCCCTCACGCCCTGGCCAACTCCGCGTCCCCGTCGGAACTTCCCGGCCGCGGTCGTGGCCGGGGTGGTCAGCCGCCGGCGCCGCTGCCGCCCTCGTGCACCGCCACGGTCGGCTCGAGGCCGTCGGCGCCGACGACCTCCCGCCACGCGTCGAAGCCCGCCTGGAAGGCCACGATCCCCGCCTCGGGCAGGGAGATCTCGATCGCTTCGAGGATCTCCTGCGGGCTGACCCCCAGGTCCAGCGCGACGCGGATGTGGCTCTGGATGTGCCCCTTGGACGCCCGCATCACCGTGAGGCTCACGATGAAGATCAGCTCCTTGGTCTTCCGGTCGAGCGTCCGCTGGTCCAGGTAGGCCGCGCCGACCAGCCCGTTGGCCGCCTGGAGCACCGGGAAGTCGTGCTTGGCCATCACCTTGTGGTAGTCGAGGACGTAGCCCCGCGATCGGGCCATGTCGTCGATGTACGCCTGCGGGTCCTCGGTCACGGGGTCTCCTCGTCGTCGGTCCGGGGTGGTGCCTGCCGGTCACCGGTGCCGCTGCGCAGCGACACCCGGTTGACCGACTCGTAGTGGCGGGCGACCTCGGTGTGGTCGAGCCCCGCGCCGCCCAGCGCCTCACGGGCCGCGACCGCCGCGGCGTACGCCGCGTCGGTGACCGGCGTGCTCGCCTCCTGCGCCGCCGCCAGGGACCGGGCGATGCCGAGGTCCTTGATCATCAGGTCCATGGCGAAGCCGGAGTCGTAGCTGCCGGTCAGCACGTGCCTGGGGTACTTGACCTCGGTCGCCTGGGACCGCCCGGTGGAGGCGTTGAGCACCTCGACCATGGCCTCCGGCGCGATGCCGAAGCCAGCGGCGACCGTGAGCACCTCCGCGGCGGCGGCCAGGTTGCTCGCCGACAGCAGGTTGTTCAGCGCCTTGGCCGCGTGACCGGCCCCCGGTGGGCCCACCACGAGCACCGATCCGCCCAGCGGCGCCAGGTGCGGCCGGGCGCGCCCGACGTCCTCCCCTTCCCCGCCGACCATGATCGACAGCTCCCCGGTGACGGCCTTGGCCACCCCACCCGAGACCGGCGCGTCCACGTAGCCCACTCCGCGAGCGGCGGCCATCCCGGCCAGCCGCCGGGTGCTCGCCGGCTCGGAGGAGCCCATGTCGATGACCAGCGCCCCGGCCGGCAGCCGGCCGAGCAGCCCGTCGGTCAGGAGCACCGCCTCCACGACCGCCGTGCTGGGCAGCATCAGGATCACCGTGTCGACGGCGACGGGCAGGTCCGCCAGCGACTGCACCGCGGGCAGACCCAGCTCGTCGGCGAGGCCGGTGGCCACCGCGGGGTCCGCGTCGTGGAGGACGGCGTCGTGCACCGCCGCGTAGCGGCGCACCATGGGGGCGCCCATGCGCCCCAGCCCGACGAACAGGGTGGACATCAGCGGGACCTCCTGGATGTGGGGCGGCGGGCGATCCGCAGCGCGGGTGCTCTCACCTGCTCGGCTCCGGGACGACGACCGGCTCCGGTCGGAGGGTCGCGGTCGCCGTCGTCCGGCCCGAGCCGTCCTGCACCCGCGCGGACCACCCGCCGTCCCCGGCGGCGGCGGTGACCGACAGCTGCTGCTCCCCGAAGGTCGGGGCGACCAGCCGGTAGGCGAACGTGGACCCGATCACCGGCCCCCCGGCCCGGCGCAGGCACTCACCCATGAGCAGCGCCTGCAGCGGGCCGTGGACCACCAGCCCCGGATACCCCTCCGCGGCGGCGTACGCGGCGTCGTAGTGGATCCGGTGGGCGTTGTAGGTCAGGGCGGAGAAGCGGAACAGGACGACGGGGTCGACGTGCATCTCCAGCCGTGCCACCGGCTCCGGCGCCGGCTCCTCCGGCCGGGGCGTGGGGGCCGGGCGGCGTGGGGCTCCGGCGCCGGCCTGGCGGTAGACGATGTCCTGCTCCTCCGCCACGGCGAGCCGACCGCCCTGCTCGATCCCGATCCGCACGGTCGCCAACGTCATCGGGCCCGACGCCCCGCTCTTCTCCACCTCCCGGACCAGCTGCGTCGTCCTGGTCGCCGGTTCGCCGAAGCGCAGTGGCGCGTACGTGGTCACCCTGCCCCCGCCGAACATCCGCAGCCGGCCGGGCCCGGGTGGGGCCGGGATGCCGTGCGTGGGGTGCCCGTCCGGCCCGAGGTCCGCCTGACAGCGGCGCTCGACCAGGTAGATCCAGTGCCACAGCGGCGGCAGCCCGTCGGCGGCCGCGGGGCCGGGGATGTCGAGCAGCCCGGCCAGCGCCTCGGCCGGTTCGGGAGCGACGTACTCGCTCCGGGCGCTCGTCGAGGGAGCCGGACCGGCCGTGCCGGTGGTGGTCATGGCTGCTCCTGTCCGCCGCCGGCTGCGCCGGGGCCGAATTCCGCGCGGACGGCGTCGGTGTGCTCCCCGAGCGCCGGGACGGCGCCCATCGCCGGCTCCCGCCCGGGCACCGTGACCGGCGGGACGAGCGAGCGCACCGGGCCGACGGGCGAGTCGACGTCCCGCCAGCGGTCCCGCGCCCGCAGCTGCGGGTGCTCCGCGAACTCCGACATGGTCCGCAGCCGCGCGTTCGCGATGCCCACCTCGTCCAGGCGGGCGGTGACCTGGTCGGCGGTGAGCCCGGCCAGCGCGGCGGTGAGCAGGACGCCGAGCTCCGCGTCGTTCTGCACCCGGCGGGAGTTGCGGTTGAACCTCGGGTCATCGACGAGATCGGGCCGGCCGAGGACGTCGACGCAGAGGGCCGCCCACTCCCGCTCGTTCTGCACCCCGATGAAGACCTGGCCGCCGTCCCCCGCGACGTAGGGGCCGTAGGGCGCGATGGACGCGTGCCGGGCGCCCGTGCGCGGCGGCGGGGTGCCGCCGTAGCGGGCGTAGAGGTAGGGCTGCGCCACCCACTCACCCAGCGCGTCCAGCATCGCGACCTCGAAGCCGGTGCCGACGCCGGTGCGCTCGCGTTCGTACAGCGCGGTCAGCACCCCGGTGTAGGCGTACATCCCAGCGGCGACGTCGGCCACCGACACCCCCGCCTTGGCCGGCGCCTCCGGCGTCCCGGTGACCGAGAGGAACCCGCTCTCGCACTGGACGAGCAGGTCGTATGCCTTCTTGGTCCGGTACGGGCCCTCGGCCCCGTAGCCGGAGATGGAGCAGGTGATGAGTCGGGGGTGCCGCTCCCGCAGCGTCGCGTCGTCCAGGCCCAGCCGCGCCACCGCTCCCGGCAGCAGGTTCTGCACGAACACGTCGGCCCCGGCGAGCATCCCGTCGAGCACGGCACGGTCCTCGGGGGCCTTGATGTCGAGGGCCACGCTCTCCTTGCCGCGGTTGAGCCACACGAAGTAGCTGGACATCCCGTCGACGGTCTCGTCGTAGCCGCGGGCGAAGTCGCCGACCCCGGGCCGCTCGACCTTCAGCACGCGGGCGCCGAGATCGGCGAGCTGCCGGGTGGCGAAGGGCGCCGCCACCGCCTGCTCCAGGGCGACGACGGTGATCCCGGTCAGTGGCAGCACGATGCGCTCCTCACGTCGTCCCCGTGGTGCCGGCGGGAGGACCGGGAGCCGGCGCGTCCGGGTCGATGCCGGCGCGGCGCAGCACCTGCCGGGCGCGCTCGACCACCGGCCGGTCGATCATCCGGCCGTCGAGCCGGACGACGGAGCCGCTCGCGGCCGCGGCCACCACCTGCTCGGCCGACCGCACCTCGTCCTCGCCGGGCCGGAAACCCGCGTTGACGACGGCGACCTGCCGCGGGTGCACGCAGAGCTTGCCGCCGAACCCCATCGCCACGGCGGCCGAGGTGTCCTCCTGGACGGCTCCCAGGTCGTCCACCCGTGCGGTGACGCCGTCCACCGGCGCCGGCCGGCCGGCGACCCGCGAGGCGAGGACCAGGGTGGACCGGGCGAGCAGGAGCGGGAGCGCGGCGTCCTCGGTCCCGAGGTCCAGCGCCAGGTCGATGGAGCCGAAGGCCAGGCGCGCGACCCCGGGCGCGGCAGCCAGCTCGTGGGCACGGTGCACGCCGAGCGCGCTCTCCACCAGCGCCACCACGGCGGTCCCCGGGCCCAGGCGCTCGCTCGTCGCGGTCAGGCGCTCGGGGTCCTCCGCCTTGGGCACCAGCACGGCGGCCAGGCCGCGGGCCCCCGCCAGCGCGGCGACGTCGTCGTCGTGCCAGGCGGTCCCGTGCGCGTTGATCCGCACGCAGGCCGCGCCGTCCGCGCGCAGCCAGCGGGCGACCTCCTCGCGCGCCCCTGCCTTGGCCTCCGGGGCCACGGCGTCCTCGAGGTCGCACACCACGACGTCGGCCCCGCTCGTCACCGCTCTCGCGAAGCGGTCGGCCCGGTCCCCCGGCACGAACAGCCAGGAGCGGGCGGTCGCGACGTCCGGGCGCCCCGGCGGCGGGGCGGCTGCCTGCCCCACGTCAGGGGGCCACGGTGTTGCGGTTGACCAGCTGGCGGGCGATGACGTTGCGCTGGATTTCGTTCGTCCCCTCGCCGACGATCATCAGCGGCGCGTCCCGGAAGTACCGCTCGACGTCGAACTCGGTGGAGTAGCCGTAGCCGCCGTGGATGCGGATGGCGTCCAGGGCGATCTGCATGGCGGTCTCGGAGGCGAACAGCTTCGCCATCCCAGCCTCCATGTCCGCCCGCTCCCCGGCCTCGAACCGCCGGGCCGCGAACAGCACCAGCTGGCGGGCGGCCACCAGCTTGGTGGCCATGTCGGCGAGGTAGTTGCCGATCGACTGGTGCTTCCAGATCGGCCGGCCGAAGCTCTCCCGCTCCTGGCTGTACCGCAGCGCGTCCTCCAGCGCCGCGCGGCCGACGCCGAGTGCGCGCGCGGCGACCTGGATCCGGCCGATCTCCAGCCCGCGCATCATCTGGGCGAAGCCCCGGCCCTCGGTCCCGCCGAGCAGCGAGCTCGCTGGGGTCCGGAAGTCGTCGAAGGACAGCTCGCAGCTCTCCACCCCCTTGTAGCCGAGCTTGGGGAGGTCCCGGGACACGGTGAAGCCCGGCCCCTTCTCCACCAGCAGCACGCTGATCCCGGAGTGCGCGGGCTCGGCGTCGGGGTCGGTCTTGCACAGCAGCGCCACCAGCCCGGCGGTGCGGGCGTTGGTGATCCAGGTCTTCCCGCCGTTCACGACGTACTCGTCGCCGGTGCGCCGGGCGGTCGTGCGCATCGCCTGGAGGTCCGACCCGCCGCCGGGCTCGGTGAGCGCCATCGTGGCGCGCAGCTCGCCGGTCGCCATGCGGGGCAGGTAGGCGTCCTTCTGCTCCTGCGTGCCGTGGTCGAGGATCAGCTTGGCCACCACGGTGTGCCCGCCCATGGCGCCGGCCAGGCTCATCCAGCCGCGGGCGAGCTCCTCGGTGACCAGGGCGTAGCAGGGGGTGCTCACCCGGGCCTCTCCCCACGGCTCGGGGATCGCCAGCCCGAAGATGCCCAGCTGCTTCATCTGCTCGATGAGCGCCTCGGGATAGGTGTTGGCGTGCTCCAGCTCCCGGACCACGGGCCGCACCCCCCGGTCGACGAAGTCCCGCACCGTCTCGACGATCGCCTGCTCTTCTTCGGTCAGCCCTTCCACGGGGCGCCTCCTCGGTTCGCTGTCGGGCGTCGGACGGCGGTCACAGGTACTCGTGCAGCACCCGGCTCGCCGTCGACCAGTCGAGGTCGGCGACCCCGAGTCCGGTGCCGGCGAGGCAGTCCTGGACCTTCCGGGCCAGCTCCTCGTCGGAAGGGGGCCGCTGCGGCGACCCGGGTGGGAACTCCTGGCGGGCGGTGAGCACGCGCCCGCCGACGTGCACCTCGGCCTCGAACTCGCCGGCGAGCAGCCAGTCCCCGCCGTCGCTCAGCTCCTCGTCGACCAGGCCCACGAGCCGTCGGGCCTCGGGCCGCCGGACGGCCGCGTCGGTGAAGCTGTCGAACCCCGCGTAGTCGTCGATCAGCGCGGCCGCGACGGCGTACTCCATGCTGAACTTGCCCTCCAGCCCGGTGTCCGGCCGGTGGTGGCTCAGCGGGGTGACGGTGCCCTCGGGGGTGCGGACGACGATCCGGTCGACCGCCGCCGGGTCGACCTCCGGGCGCAGCGCGGAGACCGCGCTGATCGGCCGCTGCAGCGCATAGCAGCAGGGGTGGAGCTTGATGGCCAGGCCGCCCGGGATCGCCGGGCCACCGAGGTCCAGCCGGGACGGGTCCCCGCCCACCAGGGCGAGCCAGGCGTCCAGGGCCCGCACGTCGGCGGTGGCCCCGGCAGCGACCAGCCGGGCGGCACGGATCCCCGCGTCGACCGCGAACCCGACCTGCAACGACTTGGCGTCCGTGCCGAACGCCCGCTGCACACCTCCCGCCGCGGGGACGGCGAGCGCCATGGCCGCGGCCAGCTGCCGGGCGTCGAGGCCGAGCGCCAGCCCGGCGCCGACCGCCGCGGCCGGCGCACCGGCCGTCGTGGTGGCGTGCCAACCGGAGCTGTAGTGGGGCCAGCCCAGTGCCCGGCCGAGCCGCGCCATGACCCCGGCCGCGGCGAGATAGGCGGACGCCCCGCCGCCGACGCCGAGCACGGCCGGCACGCACACCGTGCTGATGTGGGTCGTGGACTCCATGTGCAGGTCGTCGAAGTCCAGGACGTGTGCGGCCGTGGCCCAGCGTGCGGCGTCCGACATCCCCAGAGCCGTCGCGACGACGGGTTCCGCGCGGGCGGCGACGCCGACGGCCACGGTGTCCAGCAGCGAGCGGTCGGCGAGCGCCAGGTCGGCGGCGCTGGGCTCGAACCCGGCCGCCCAGGCGGCGAGTTCGGTGGCGACGGAGGGCTCGGCGGCGGCAGAGGGCACGAGGCGGCTCCTCGGTGACAGGTCCCGGGTGTGTCCGGCGGACCGAATGTACGGCCATTTAGTCAGCCGCCGATCGACCCGTCAACCCCTCGGGGCCTCCCGCCTCAGGCGGGCCCCCGGCGCAGCCGGACCCGGTAGGAGTAGCGGTCCGGGTGGAAGTGGCTGACGGCCAGCTCCACGGGCTCGCCCTCCATGTCGAAGTACATCCGGTCGATGCGCAGCAGCGCACTCCCGCCCGGGATCTCCAGGGCCTCGGCCACCTCCGGCGGCGCGGCCGCCACCGTGATGCTCTGCTCGGCGTCCTGGATGGGCCACTCGAGCGCATGGTCCAGCAGCCCGATGACGGTCACCTTGCTCACCGTGCCGGGGGTGCTCAGCTCCGGGACCTCCCCCAGCCTGAGGCGCACCTGCGGCGGGAGGTACACCGCCGTGTGCGAGAAGGCGTCGCCGTGGTGCAGGCGCAGGAACGTGGTGGTCGCGACCCGGTCGTCGGGCAGTCGCAGGCGCCCGGCGGCCATGGGGTCGACGGCGGCCGACAGGGGTTCCACGATGCGCATCACGCTGTCGGCCGAGAGCGCCATGAGGTCGTCGACCGAACCGAACTGGCGCAGGTAGCGCCCGGAGGGCGGGGTGACGAAGGTGCCCCGGCCGGGCACCCGGAACACCAGGTTCTCGGCTACCAGGTCGTGGAAGGCCCGGCGCACGGTCTGCCGGCTCACGCCGTAACGGCTGGCCAGCTCGGCCTCGGTGGGCAGCGGCGTGTCGACGCCGAACTCGCGCGCACGGATCTGGGACCGGAGGTCGTTCTCCAGCCGCCGGAAGGCCGGCTGAGGCTTCGTCTCCACGGCCCCCTCCGCTCCGCATGCGCCGGCTGGGGTTGCCACCGCGGTTGCGGAGTCTAACCGGGCACCACCGCTTCCCCGGGCCCCGAGCGGGCCGCCGGGGCTGGTGCTCGTCACGGTTCGGGCACCATGATGGTCGAAAACTTGACCTACATCACACCCGTCGGTATGAATGGCCTGCCAAATCGAGGGTGCGCATCGGGGTTTCGACCTCGATCCACCGTCGATCCTGGCCGGCCCGGTCGACCGCCGCCTGCTCTCGCGTGCCGGGTCCGGGCGTGTGCAGCACCGAGACCGGTTCGGTCGCGATGTGGGCAGGCCACGGCGGACCGATGACGTTCGACGAAGGGGACGGGCATGACGCGGAGCAGGATCGGCAACCGGGCACTGCTGGGTTCGACGGTGGCACTGACGCTGGCACTCACGGCATGCGGTGGCGCGCGGACGGAGGGCGGCTCCTCCGGGGGGGACGACGGCAGTGACCCGGTGACGATCCGGTTCTCCCACGTCGTCACCCCGAGCACGCCCAAGGGACAGGCCGCGGAGCGGTTCGCGGAGGTGGTCGAGGAGACGTGCGGGGACTCCGTCACCGTGGAGATCTACCCGAACTCGGAGCTGTACGGGGACGAGGACGAGCTGCAGGCCCTGCAGTCGGGTGCGGTGCAGATGCTGGCGCCGGCCAGCGCCAAGTTCACCACCATCGCCCCGCAGCTGCAGGTGCTCGACCTCCCCTTCCTGTTCGACTCGGTGGAGGACATCCCCGAGGTCGTCTCCGCCGACTCCGCCGTGGGTCAGGCGATCTACGAGAACGAGGCGCTGGCGGAGCGCAACATCAAGGTCCTCGGCCTGTGGGACAACGGCCTGAAGCAGCTGTCGTCGAACACCGAGATGACCGCTCCGGAGAACCTGAACGGGCTCCGCTTCCGGATCCAGCCCTCCGACGTCCTCCGCACCCAGTTCGAGACCTGGGGCGCCGAGCCCACGCCGCTGGCGTTCGGTGAGCTCTACAACGCCCTGCAGCAGGGCGTCGTGGACGGCCAGGAGAACCCGTACTCCAACATCGAGTCGCAGAACATGCACACGGTGCAGGACTTCATCACCGAGTCCAACCACGGCTACATCGGGTACGTGCAGGCCATCAACAACGACTTCTACGAGTCGCTGTCGGCCGAGCAGCAGGAGTGCGTCGACACGGCCTCCCAGGAGGCCACCGACTACAACCGCGAGGTCGCCGCCCAGCTCAACGAGGAGGCCAAGGCGACGATCGAGGAGGCCGGGACCACCACGATCACGCAGCTCACCGACGAGCAGCGCCAGGCGTTCAAGGACGCCGTGGTGCCCGCCGTCTGGCAGCAGTACGCCGACGTGATCGGCCAGGACCTGATCGACGACCTGCTCGCCGACCAGTAGCACCCGCAGCATCGAGGACGAGGGGGCGGCCGGGCGGCCGCCCCCTCGCCGACCCAGGAGGTCGTGTGTCCCGGTTCGACTCCGTACTGACCAAGGTAGAGAACGTCCTGGCTGCGGGTTCGCTCGCCGTCGCGGCGCTGATCGCCATCGTGGCCGTCATCCTCCGGACGTTCTTCAACGAGATCATCTTCTGGTCCGAGGAGGCGATCATCTACCTGATCATCTTCTCGACCTTCCTGGGCTCCGTCATCACGATGCGGCACAACGAGCACGTCAACGTCGACATCATCGCCGTGTTCCTCAAGAAGCGCGGCAAGCAGGTGATGGCCCTGATCGGCCTGACGGTCTTCCTCGTCTACCTGGCCGTGGTCGGCTGGTTCGCCTGGATGCTGATCTTCGAGCCGGTGTCGAGCAACACCGTCACCCCGGCGCTCGGCCTGCCGCTGTGGGTCGTGACGCTGCCCCTGCCGATCGGCTTGACGCTCATGTTCCTGCGCGGCATCGAGATCTTCTATCGCACCGTGCGGGGCCAGGACCCCTACCCGCAGGCCGCCAACGACCTGCTGGCCGCCGAGGGCGGCGCCGAGCTCGACCTCGAGGGCATCCGCACGGAGCAGCACCCTGATCGGCAAACCCGGGACCAAGAACCCCCTGACCAGCACCGCCCGGAGCCGCGGCCCCGGACGGAGGACGGCCGATGAGCGAGGCAGCGATCGCGCTGATCGTCATCCTGTTCCTGCTGCTCTTCTCCTCCGCCCCCATCGCGGTGGCGCTCGGGCTGACGACCTTCATCTACTTCTACTACTTCACGACGATCCCGCTCACCCAGATCCCCGAGACGCTGTTCAACGCGCTCAACACCTTCCCGCTCATGGCGATCCCCTTCTTCGTCCTGGCGGCGACGCTCATGAGCCGCGGCGGGATCAGCCAGCGCCTCACCACGGCCGGCACCGCCCTGGTCGGCGGTTTCCGCGGCGGGCTCGCCATGACGGCGGTCCTGTCCTGCATCTTCTTCGCCGCCATCTCGGGATCGAGCCCGGCGACGGTGGTGGCGGTCGGCACCCTGCTGATCCCGGCCATGATCCGCGGGGGCTACTCCCCGGGGTTCTCCACCGGGCTCATCGCCACATCCGGCTCCCTGGGCATCCTCATCCCGCCGTCGATCCCGCTGATCGTCTACGGCATCGCGACCGAGATCTCGATCGGCGACCTGTTCATCGCCGGGATCCTGCCCGGGATCATGGCCGGGGCGATGCTGCTGCTGATGGTCGTGGTCATCTCCCGGCGGCGGAACTACGGCAGCGGTGAGCACCTGGTTCGGATGACCCACTCGGAGAAGCTCAGGGCGTTCCGCGACGCCGCACTCAGCCTGATCCTGCCGGCCTTCGTGCTCGGCGGCATCTACGGCGGCATCTTCACGCCCACCGAGGCCGCCGCCATGGCGGTGTTCTACGCGCTGCTGGTCTCGCTGCTGGTCTACCGCGAGATCACCGTCAAGGACCTCGGCGGCATCCTGCTGACGTCGGCCAAGACGTCGGCGATGGTCATGTTCATCATCGCCAACGGCATCCTGTTCTCCTTCGTCCTGACCTCCGAGCGCATCCCGAACGAGATCACCGAGGCGATGCTCTCGCTGAACCTCGACAAGTGGTCGTTCCTGGCACTGGTGACCGTGATCCTGCTGATCGCCGGCTGCTTCATGGAGACCTCCAGCGCGATCCTGATCATCGCGCCGATCCTGCTGCCCATCGCGATGGAGCTCGGGGTCAACCCGGTCCACCTCGGGATCATCATGGTGATGAACCTCGAGATCGGGATGATCACGCCACCGCTCGGGCTGAACCTCTTCGTCGCCAGCGGGCTCTCCGGGATGAGCGTGCTGCGGGTGGCCAAGGTCGCGCTGCCGAGCGCGGCGGTGCTCCTGGCGGCGCTGCTCATCGTCACCTACGTGCCGCAGATCAGCCTCTTCCTCGTGGAGTAGGACGCGGCCGCGATGCCGTCAGTCGCGGAGCAGGGCGCTCCCGCGTTCGAGGAGAAAGGTCCGGAACAGTGCGACCGGCGGCGTCTCCGGGACGGTGCGCGCCCAGACCACGCCGATGGTGCGGGACGCCCGAGGGGTGACCGCCACCTCGACCGTCCCCGACGGGAGCCGGCCGGGCTCACGGGGCAGCAGCGCCACGCCCAGGCCGGCGGCGACGAGACCACGGACGGTGTCGATGTCGTCGCCCTGGAACATCAGCCGGGGGGCGAACCCGGCGCGCCCGCACCACTCGTCGGTGATCCGGCGGATCCCGTAGCCCGGTTTCAGCCCGACGAACGGCTCCCCTGCCAGCTCGGCGAGCCGGAGTGCCCGCCGCCCCGCCAGCGCGTGCCCCCTCGGCAGCAGGCAGACCAGCTCCTGCTCGCACAGCGGCCGGGTGGCCAGCTCGGGGTCCTCGGGCATCGGCGAGGTGAGGCAGACGTCGATGATCCCGGCCCGCAGCCGCGCCAGCAGGGTCTCGTGACCCTCCTGGTGCAGCTCGAACCGGATGCCGGGGCGGAGCTCCCGGAACTCCTGGATCAGCCGCGGCACCACCACCGGACCCAGTGTGTGCATGAAGCCGAGGTCGACGCGACCCCGGCCGGGATCGACGTCGAGCAGCACCCGCTGCACCCCGCGGCCCAGCTCCCCCAGCGCCTGCTCGACGGAGTCTCGCAGGACCTGGCCCTCCGGGGTGAGCCGCATCCGCCGCCCCGACCGGATCAGCAGGGCGACGCCCAGCTCGCGTTCGAGCCGGGCGAGGTGCCGGCTGAGCGTCGGCTGCGGCATCTCCAGGCGTTCGGCGGCCGCGGTCATGTGCAGTTCCCGGGCGAGGACGGTGAACTCGACCAGCCCGGGCGCGATGGCCGCGACCGGACCGTCGACGGAGTCATGCATCCATGCATGGTAAGTCGCTGATCGATGCATTGGACGCGGAGCCGATCAGCTCTCTACCGTCGTTTCGTGAAGCGGCGGGCCGGCACAGCGGCGATCGGTCCGGCGACGGCGCCCCCTCCCCCGGCCACGACCACCGGCCTCGTCAGCGGCAGCTCCGGTTTCCGCCGCGCGAGCGCGGCCCAGGCGGTGGCCGGCGCCGGAACCTTCGCGTCGCTGTACTCCGTCCAGGCGCTGCTGCCCCTGGTGGCTGCCGAGTTCGACGTCCCCGCCAGCACGGCGAGCCTGTCGCTGTCCGCCGCGACCGGCGCGCTCGCGCTGGGCCTGCTGCCGGCGAGCGCGGTGGCCGCGCGCTGGGGGCTGGGCAGGGTCATCCGGCTGTCCCTGCTGGCCACCGTGGTGCTCGGCCTCCTGGCGCCGCTGGCACCCAACTTCGCCACGCTGATCGCCGTCCGCACGCTGCAGGGTCTGCTCATGGCCGGCGTCCCGGCGCTGGGGATGGCCTACCTCGGGCGCGAGGTGCACGCCGGGTCGCTTGGGTCGGCGATGGGCCTGCTCGTGGCCGGCAACACCCTGGGGGGCCTGACCGGGCGGGTCCTCACCAGCACGGTCGCGGACGTGGCGGGCGACTGGCGACCCGCGATGGCCGCCGTCGGCGTGGTGTCACTCGCCTGCCTGGCCGCGTTCTGGGTGCTGCTGCCGCCGGAGGCGCGGACCGGCGACCGGACGCCCACGGCCGAGACCCGGTCGACGGTCTTCCACGTGCGGGCCCACCTGCGCGACACCGGGATGCTGCGGCTGTTCGCCATCAGCTTCCTGATCATGTCGGCGTTCATCACCGTCTACAACTACCTGGCGTTCCGGCTGCTGGACCCGCCGTTCTCCCTGTCCCACACCGTCGTCGGCCTGCTGTTCCTGGTTTACCTCGCCGGAACCGTGGCCTCCACGGTGAGCGGGCGCCTGGGCGACCGGTTCGGGCGGCGGCACGTCCTCCTCGCCGGGACCTCCCTGTCCCTGGCCGCGGTCCTGCTGACCCTCCCGGACTCGCTGCTCGCCGTGGGCGCCGGGCTCGTCCTCTTCACGGTCGGGTTTTTCACCGCGCACACGGCGGCCAGCGGCTGGGTGAGCCGGCGGGCCAGCCAGGGCCGCGCACAGGCCTCGTCGCTGTACCTGCTGGCCTACTACGCGGGCAGCAGCGTGGGCGGCTGGGCGAGCGGTTTCGCGTTCGACGCCGCCGGCTGGCCCGGCGTCGTCGCGGTGGTGAGCGGGCTGGCCCTGCTCGCCACGGGCATCGCCGCGAGCCTGCGCCACCTCCCCCCGGCGGTGCCGTCGGCCCGGTGACGTCAGCCCGGTGACCTCGGGGGCAGCGAGGCGAGGGCGGCGGCCGCGCCGGCGGCGATGTGCGCACGGAGCTCCGCCTCGACCGCGCCCGCGTCCCGACGGCGCAGCGCGGCGACGATCCGCTCGTGCTCGGCGGCGGACTCCGCGACCCGGTCGACGAGGCTGATCGTCTGGTAGGGCACGCCGTTCCAGAGCCGGTCGATGAACTCCAGCAGCAGCGGCGAGCGCGAGGCGGCGTAGATGCGGCGGTGCAGGGCCGCGTTGAGCACCGGCACGTCACCGGCTCGCCCCTGCTCGATCGCCGCGGTGAGGTCGCCGAGCAGCCCCTCGACCGCGGCGAGGTCCTCCGCGTCGGCCCGCCGGGCGGCCAGCCCCGCCGCCATCGGCTCGAGCACGGAACGCAGCCGGTAGACCTCCTCGGCGCGTTCGCGGCTGTGGTCGCTGACCACCGTGCCGCGGTGCGGGCGGTGCTCGACCAGCCCCTCGGCCCGGAGCAGCTGCAGCGCCTCCCGCACCGGGGTGAGGCTCATCCCCAGCTCGTCGGCGAGGTCCCGGGTGATCAGCCGCGCGCCCGGCAGCAGCCGCCCGCTGCGGATCGCCTCGCGCAGCGTGGCCGCGGCCGCCTCCACCTTGGTCACCGCCGGCACGGTGGGCGGGAGCAGCGTCGTCACGGGGGCGGCCCGGATCCGTCGTCGGCCACCAGGCCCAGCTCGGCGAGGATCGCGGCCGTGTGCTCCCCCGCCGTCGGGATGCGACCCAGCACCGGGTCGGTGCCGTCGAGGCCCGCCGGCGGCAGCAGGGTGCGCAGCGGGCCGACCGGCGAGTCGACCTCGCGCCAGCGGTCTCGGGCAGCCAGCTGCGGGTGGTCGATCAGGCCGTGCACGTCCCGCAGCCGCGCGTTGGCGATGCCGGCCGCCTCCAGCCGCTCGAGCACGTGCTCGCTCGGCATCGTCGCGAACACCTCCTCGATCAGCGCCCGCAGGTCGGGCCCGTGGGCGTGCCGAGAGGGGCCCGTGGTGAACCGGTCGTCGGTCAGCAGCTCCGGCCGCGCCAGCACCTCGAGGCAGAAGGCCGACCACTCCCGCTCGTTCTGGACGGCGAGGAAGACCGCTCCGTCGGCGGCCTGGAAGGGGCCGTAGGGGGTGATCGCGGCGTGCGAGGCCCCGGACCGGACCGGCTGGGTGCCGCCGTAGAGCGTGTAGTAGAGGGGGAAGCCCATCCACTCCGCGAGGGCCTCGAGCATCGAGACCTCGATCGTGGCCCCCTCACCCGAGCGGCCACGGCGCAGGAGCGCGCTGAGGACGCCGCTGTAGGCGTACATCCCGGCGGCGATGTCGGCCACGGCGATCCCCACCTTCACCGGCGACTCGTCGGTCCCGGTGACCGAGATCAGCCCCGACTCGCACTGCACCAGCAGGTCGTAGGCCTTCTTGTCCGTGTACGGGCCCCCACCGCCGTACCCGGAGATCGAGCAGTGCACCAACCCGGGGTGCCGGCCGCGCAGCTCGTCGGCTCCGAAGCCGAGGCGCTCCACGGCGCCGGGTGCGAGGTTCTGCACGAAGACGTCGGCACGCGCGACGAGCCGCTCCAGCGCCTCCCGGCCCTCGTCGGACTTGAGGTCGAGGGCGATGGACTCCTTGGCGCGGTTGAGCCAGACGAAGTGGCTGGACATGCCGCGCACCGTCTCGTCGTAGGTCCGCGCGAAGTCACCGGGACCGGTCCGCTCGACCTTGATCACGCGCGCGCCCAGATCCGCCAGCTGGCGGGTGGCGAACGGTGCGGCGACCGCCTGCTCCAGGGCGACGACGGTCATCCCCTCCAGCGGCCGCATCAGCGATCCCGCCGAACCGGTGCCGCCATGACCGTCCCCTCGTTCCCGTTGCGCATCATGTTCGATTTTATATCCTGACTGTGACGCCCGTCGCACGACGGGACTCCGAACGCCCGGCTCCCTGCGGGCTGGTCCGGACCATCCGGCACGGGTGGTCCCGAGGGGACGGGGACGACGCCGATGCGCACCCTGACGGCCGAGGAACTGACCGAGACGGTGGCGCAGCTGTGCATCACCGCGAACACCTGCCTGGCCGACGACCAGCTGCGTGCCCTGCGGCGCGCCCGGGCGGACGAGCGGTCCGACCACGGCCGGGAGGTGCTCGACCGGCTCCTGGACAACGCGGCCGTCGCCTGCCGCGACGGTGTCCCGTTCTGCCAGGACACCGGCTACGCCGTGCTCTTCGTCGACCACGGCGAGGAGGTCCGCGTCGAGGGCGGACTGGAGGCGGCGCTGAACGAGGGCGTCCGGCGCGGCTACGACCGCGGGTACCTGCGGAAGTCGCTGGTGCGTGGACCGGTGGACCGGGTCAACACCGGCGACAACACCCCCGCGGTGATCTACACCGACATGGTCCCCGGCGACCGCCTGCGGATCCGCCTGCTGGTGAAGGGTGCCGGCTGCGACAACATGAGCGCACTGCGGATGCTCACCCCCGCGGAGGGCGTGGAGGGCATGGTCCGGTTCGTCGTGGAGACGATCGAGAAGGCCGGGCCCAACGCCAGCCCGCCGGTCACCGTCGGCGTGGGGATCGGCGGCCCGTTCGAGCGCGCCGCCGTCATGGCCAAGAAGGCACTGACCCGGGAGTCGGGCGAGCCGAACCCCGATCCGGAGCTGGCCGCACTGGAACGCCGACTGCTCGAGGAGATCAACGCGACCGGGATCGGGCCCGCCGGGTACGGCGGGACGCAGACCGCGCTGGCGGTGCACGTGGAGAGCTACCCGACGCACATCGCCTCCTTCCCGGTGGCGGTCAACCTCGACTGCCACTCGCACCGCACCCGGGCCGTCGAGCTGTGACGGCCGGACACGGCCCGCAGCCGGTGCGGGTGACCACCCCCCTCGATGCCGCCGACGTCCCCCGGCTGCGCACCGGGGACGTCGTGTCGATCAGCGGCACGATCCACACCGCCCGGGACGCCGCGCACGCGCGGATGGCCGCCGCCGTCGCCGCCGGCGAACCGCTGCCCTTCGACGTGGCGGGCCAGGTCCTCTACTTCACCGGCCCCGCCCCCGCGCGACCCGGTGCGGTCATCGGCAGCGCAGGCCCCACCACCGCGTCGCGGATGGACGCCTGGTCGCCGCTGCTCATCGAGCGCGGGCTGCGGGGCATGATCGGCAAGGGGCTGCGGTCGGACGAGGTCAAGGCCGCCATGCGGCAGCACGGGTGCGTCTACTTCGGCGCCGTCGAGGGCACCGCGGCGCTGCTGGCCCAGTGCGTCCGCGAGTCCCAGGTGGTGGCCTACGAGGACCTGGCCTCGGAGGCCGTGCACCGTCTGGTCGTCGAGGAGTTCCCCGCCGTCGTGGTCAACGACGTGCACGGTGGGGACCTGTACCTGGAGGGCCGTCGGCGCTGGCGCCGCACCTGAGCGGCGCACCGGTGGCCGGCCCCGGACGCGCGTCGAGCGCCGACCCCCGCGGGGACCGGCGCTCGACGGTTGCTGTCGGCCCCTGCCGGGGCCGGTCGCTCAGCCCTTGCGGGCGTTGATCTGCTCGGTGGCAGCGGGCACGACCGTGTTCAGGTCGCCGATGACACCGAAGTCGGCCAGCTCGAAGATCGGCGCCTCGGGGTCCTTGTTGATGGCGACGATGGTCTTCGACGTCTGCATGCCGGCGCGGTGCTGGATGGCACCGGAGATGCCGACGGCGACGTAGAGGTTCGGCGAGACGGTCTTGCCGGTCTGCCCGACCTGGAAGCTGTGCGGGTAGAAGCCGGAGTCGACCGCGGCGCGCGAGGCGCCCACGGCGGCACCGAGCGAGTCGGCCAGGCCCTCGATGACCGAGAAGTTCTCGGCGCTGGCCACACCACGGCCACCGGAGACGACGATCGACGCCTCGGTGAGCTCGGGCCGGCTGCTCTTCTGCTCCACGACGCGCTCGACGACCCGGACCTGCTTGGCCTGGTCGCTGACCGACACCGCGACGGCCTGCTCGGCGCCCGCCGCGGGGGCCGGCTCGGCGGTGACCGAGTTGCCCCGCAGCGTGTAGATCGGGGTGCCGACCGTCACCTGCGAGTGCACGATCGTCGCCCCGGCGAACGCCGCCTGGGTGGCGGTGCCGTCGGCGGCGATCTCGGTGACGTCGGTCAGGAAGCCGCTGCCGGTCTTGATCGCCAGGCGGGCGGCGATCTCCTTGCCCTCCGGGGAGGAGGGGATGACGACGGCGGCGGGCGACTTCTCGCTCACCAGCTGCGCCAGCACCTCGGCCTTGGGGGCCACCAGGTAGGCGTCGACGTCCTCGGACTCGGCGACGTAGACCGTCGCCGCGCCGTACTCCGCGAGGACGTCCTTGACGCCGGCGGCGGCACCGGGCGCGCCGATCACGACGGCCGACGGCTCACCGAGCGCACGCGCCGCGGTCAGGGCTTCCAGGGTGGTCTTGCGGACTCCGCCGCCGGCCGGGTTGAGCTCGGCCAGGACCAGGACCTCTGCCATGGGTATCTCCTCTTCCTTCGATCCGGGCTATGTCTGGTGTGGCCGTCAGACGATCTTCTGGCTGGCGAGGTAGTCGACGAACTTCTGCCCGCCGTCGCCCTCGTCGGTCACCTTGACGCCCTCGCCCTTCGGGGGGCGCCCGGAGAAGTCGAGCACCTTGCTGGTGGCGGTGGCCAGACCCACGCTGCCGGCGTCGACGCCGAGGTCGGCCAGGGACTTGGTCTCCACCGGCTTCTTCTTGGCGGCCATGATCCCCTTGAAGGAGGGGTAGCGCGGCTCGTTGATGGTGTCCCAGGTCGAGATGATCGCCGGGAGGGGCGCCTCGAGGGCCCAGAAGCCGCCGTCGGTCTGCCGCTCCACCTTCGCGGTGCCGCCCTCGATGGTGACCTTGCGGGCACCGGACAGCTGCGGGAGGCCGAGGCGCTCGGCGAGCAGCGCCGGCATGACGCTCAGCTGCGCGTCGGTGGCCTCCGCGCCGCAGAGGACCAGGTCGTACTCCATCTGGCCCAGCGCCGCGGCGATGACCGCCGAGGTCTGCACCGCGCACGAGCCGTGGATGGCGTCGTCGACGACGTGCACGGCCTTGTCGGCGCCCATGGACAGCGCCTTGCGGATGGCGTCGGTGGCGGAGTCGGGGCCGACGGTCAGGATGGTGACCTCGCCGCCCTGCGCCTCCTTGATGGTGAGCGCCTCCTCGATGGCGTACTCGTCCATCTCGTTGATGACGTTGTCTGCGGACGCACGGGCGACGGTGTTGTCGGCCGGGTCCAGCTTGCGCTCACTTCCCGAGTCCGGGACCTGCTTGACAAGAACGACGATGTTCATCGCGCTGAACCTTCCTCAGGACGCGTTCAGGACGCGGGCACGGAGGCCCGCCTGGCTCCAAGGATGGAGGTTACTGCGCGGTAACGCCGCTGCGGGACGAGGGGCGGGTGAGGCACGTCACCCCGATGGGGCCGGTGGGACCGCCCACGCACCCGTCGCGGCGAAGCGCCGGAGGGTCGACGCGTGGGGGGCGAGGTCCAGCCCCTGCGCCGCCACCCAGTCGTCGGAGTAGTAGGTGCGGGCGTAGCGCTCGCCGCCGTCGCAGAGCAGCGTGACCACGCTCCCCCGCCGTCCGGCGGCGACCATCTCCGCGACCAGGCCGAAGGCACCCCACAGGTTGGTGCCCGTGGAGCCGCCCGCCCGGCGGCCGGTCGCCTGCTCCAGGTGCCGCATCGCGGCCAGGGAGGCGGCGTCGGGCACGCCGATCATCCGGTCGACGATCGTCGGCACGAACGAGGGCTCCACCCGCGGCCGGCCGATGCCCTCGATCCGCGACGGCGTCCCGGTGGTCCAGTCCGGGTCGCCGGCCGCGTACCCGGGCAGGAACGCCGAGTTCTCCGGGTCGACGACGGCCAGCCGCGTCGGGTGCCGCCGGTAGCGCAGGTACCGGCCGATGGTCGCGCTCGTGCCGCCCGTGCCGGCCCCGACGACGACCCACTCGGGCACCGGGTGCCGCTCGGCGGCGAGCTGGTCGAAGATCGACTCGGCGATGTTGTTGTTGCCGCGCCAGTCGGTGGCCCGCTCGGCGTAGGTGAACTGGTCGAGGTAGTGGCCGTCGCACTCGGTGGCCAGCCGGCGCGCCTCCCCGTACATGTCCGGCGCGCGGTCCACGAAGTGGCAGCGGCCCCCGTGGAACTCGATCAGCGCGATCTTCTCCGGGCTGGTCGACCGCGGCATGACCGCGACGAACGGCAGGCCCAGCATCCGGGCGAAGTACGCCTCGCTCACCGCCGTCGACCCGCTGGAGGCCTCCACGACCGTGCTGCCCTCGGTGATCTGCCCCGAGCAGAGCCCGTAGAGGAACAGCGACCGGGCCAGCCGGTGCTTGAGGCTGCCGGTCGGGTGGGTCGACTCGTCCTTGAGGTAGAGGTCGACGCCCCACTCCGGGGGCAGCGGGTACACCAGCAGGTGGGTGTCCGCGCTGCGCCGCGCGTCGGCCTCCACGGCGGCGACCGCGCGGTCCACCCACGCCCGGCTCCCGGGATCGGAGCGGTCGACGTCCGTGCGTGGTCCGGTCACCGCAGCATGATCGCGCACCCGCCGGCCGGCGCGTGTCAGGTCGAGCAGGCGCACCCCCGCGAGCTGGACGAGACCCGGGTCGCCTCGCAGAAGCGCAGCGAGATCCGGTCGTGGGCTTCGAGCGGGTGCGGGCAGGCGGTGCAGGAGACCGCTCCGGCGGGCAGCTGGGTGCCGGCCGGGGCGGGCAGGGCGGTGGTCAGTGCGGTGGTCATGGCGGAACCTGACTCGGCCGGGGTCGCCGGCGCGCAGTGGGGTGCTCCCGCCCCGGCACCGGCTCGGACGGCCGGTGCGCGACGTGGGCGGGACGCTGCCGACGCTACGCCCCGCCGACGCCGGCGGCTCCGGGCTCCGCCGGCGCGACCAGCACGGGCCGGTCGGCGGGGGTCACCGTGACGGCGGCGCCGGGCCGCAGCAGTTGGCTGTCGGCGCTGGCGACGTCGACCCGCACCTCCACGCCGTCGGGCAGCACGACGAGCACGCGGGTGGAGGCACCGGAGAAGGTGCGGGTGACCACCCGCCCGGACCCGGCCGGGTCGGCGGTGACGAGCAGCGACTCGGGCCGCACCAGCGCGACCACCGGCCCGCCGGAGGGGACGGCCCCGGTGACGGGGCGCCGGACGCCGAGCAGCTGCGCCTCCCCGGCGGTGAGCGTCGCCGGCAGCCGGTTCATCGTGCCCACGAACTCCGCGACGAACGCCGTCGCCGGGCGCTCGTAGAGCTCGTCGGGCGAGGCGACCTGCTCCAGCCGGCCGGCGCGCATCACGCCCACCCGGTCGGCGACCGAGAGCGCCTCGGCCTGGTCGTGGGTGACGAACACGGTGGTGATGCCCAGCTCCAGCTGGATGCGGCGGATCTCCTCGCGCAGCTGCACGCGCACCTGCGCGTCCAGCGCGGAGAGCGGCTCGTCGAGCAGCAGCACCTGCGGGGCCACCGCCAGCGCCCGGGCCAGCGCCACCCGCTGCTGCTGGCCACCGGAGAGCTGGTGCGGGTACCGGTCGCCGCGGTCGGCCAGCCCGACCAGGTCCAACAGCTCGGCCGCCCGGCCGGCCCGCTCGGACCTCGCCCGGCGGCGCACCCGGAGCCCGAACGCGACGTTCTCGGCCACGGTCAGGTTGGGGAACAGGCTGTAGGCCTGGAACACCATGCCCATGTCGCGCTTGCTCGGCGGGATTCCGGTGACGTCCCGCTCCCCCACCAGCACCCGGCCGCCGTCGGGGCGGTCGAAGCCGGCGATCGCCCGCAGCGCCGTCGTCTTGCCGCAGCCCGAGGGGCCGAGCAGGGCCAGCAGCTCGCCACCGGCGATGTCCAGGTCGAGCCCGTCGAGGGCGACGACCGGGCCGTAGCGGCGGGTCAGCCCCTCCAGGCGCACCGGCGTCCCGGCGCGGCCGGCCAGGTCGGCCGGGGCGCCGGGAGAGCGGTCCGTCGTGGTGCCGGGCAGCGTGGTCATGCGGACTCCTTCGTGCCGCGCCGGCGGTCCAGCGCGGAGATCATCAGCAGCAGCAGCCAGGTCACGACCAGCGACAGCACCGAGACGGCGACCGAGAGCTGCGGCTGGGATCCCGAGATCCGGAGGATCCAGGTCGGGAACGTCTCGAACCCCAGGATGTTGGCGACGGTGAACTCGCCCAGCACGAGGGCGACGGTGATGAACGAGGCGTTCAGCACCGACGTGCGCAGGACCGGGAGCACCACCGAGAGCAGGACGCGCGGCCAGGAGGCGCCGAGGTTGCGCGCGGCCTCGGTCAGCGTCCGCAGGTCCGCCCCGCGAACGCCGGCGTCGAGCGCGCGGTACACGAACGGCAGCGCCAGGACGACGTAGACGAGGACGAGGATCCACGGCAGCGCCGGCTCCTGGAGGGCGAAGAACACGTCGGCCAGCCAGGTGTCCAGGAAGTAGTCCGGCGCCCAGGCCAGCACGCTGCGCACGCCCACGACCAGCGCGATCGGCGGCAGCACGAGCGGCATGAGGGTCAGCAGCTCGACCGCCGTCCGGAGCCGGGGGAGCCGGAGGTCCACCAGCACCACGGTCGGCACCATGAGCAGCAGCGCCAGGACGACGGTCAGGCCGGCCAGGGCGAGCGAGCGGGTGAACGAGTCCGCGAAGCCCTCCGCGCCGGGGATCCGGCCATAGGTCTCCAGGGAGACGCCGTCCGGCTCGCGGACGGTGTACCAGACCGAGGCGGCGATGGGGATCAGGAAGTACAGGCCCAGGACGGCGAAGACAGCGGGCCGCCAGGCCCCCGCCCCGCGACGGCCGCGGCGCCGGGGCGCCTCCGGCTCGACTCCGCCCGCGCCGGCGACGTTCTCCGCGAGCGCGGTCATGACAGCCACCGCTGGGTGCGCCGCTGCACCCAGGCGTAGAAGACCATCACCAGGCCGACGAGCAGCACCATGCCCAGCGCCAGTGCCTTGCCGAGGTTCTCCGCCCCGACGACGACGTTGCTGGACAGCGCGTCGGCGATCTGCAGCGTGACCAGCGGGATGCTGCTGCCGACCAGCGCCCGGGCGGTGGCGTAGGCGGCGAACGCGGAGGCGAACAGCAGCATCGTCGCGCCGATCACCGGTGGGGCGAGCACCGGGCCACCGACGTACCGCCAGTACTGCCAGCCGGTGGCACCGAGGTTGTCGGCCGCCTCCCGCCACTGCGGCCGCAGCGCCTCGAGCGCCGGGATGATCGTGAGCACCATCAGCGGGATCAGGAAGTACAGGTAGACCAGCGCCAGCCCGGTCATCGAGTACAGGGAGAATCCGCCGAGCCCCAGTCCGAGGGTGTCGGTCAGCAGCGCGGTGACCACGCCGCTGGTGCCGATCGTGGCGATGAACGCGAACGCCAGCGGGATGCCGCCGAAGTTCGCCAGCACGCCGGAGGCGGTGAGCACCAGCCGCCGGAGCAGCCGGCCGCGACGGGCGCGCAGCACCGCCACGGCCAGGGCCAGGCCCAGCACCGCGCCGAGGACGGCGGTGATGGCCGACAGCTGCAGGCTGCCGACGTAGGACCGCGCGTAGGGCCCCTCCATGACCGCCCGGATGGAGGCGGTCGACCAGCTCTCCTGGAAGGTGACCGGGTCGGTGGCGCGGAAGGCCTCGACCGCGAGCACGCCGATCGGCAGCACCAGGAACACGGCGACGTAGAGGAAGAACGGGAGCACGCCGAGCGCGACGAGCACACGGCCGCGCCGGCCCCTCCTGCGAGGGACCGGCGCGACCTGCGACCCGGTGGGGGCGTGCGGAGCTGCGGTACTCAGCCGGACATCTCCGCGTTCCAGCGCTCCGCGACGACCGCCTGGGCGGCGGTCTCCTGCTCCTGGGTCGGGAACTTCGCCGTCCCCTGGACCTCGGGCAGCGCCGCCAGCGCCTCGGTGTCGGCGGTACCGGCCTCCTCCATCGCCGGCAGCCGGACCGGCCGGGCGCCGCCGTTCAGCCAGATGTTCTGACCCTCGTCGCTGTAGAGGAACTCCTGCCACAGCCGGGCCGCGGCCGGGTGCGGGGCGTACGCGCTGATCGCCTGGCTGTAGTAGCTGCCGAAGAGCCCGTCGGTGGGGACGTGCACCTCCCACTCGACGCCGTCCTCCGCGAACGTCTCGGTGAAGGAGGCGTTGAGGTAGTCCCAGTCGATCGAGATCGGCGTCTCGCCGCTCTGGATGGTGGCCGGGGTGATCTCGACCGGGTTGAAGTTCCCGGCGTCCTTGACCTGGCCGAAGAAGTCGATCCCCGGGCCGATGTCGTCGAGGCTGCCCCCGTTGGCCAGGGACGCCGCCCACACGCCGCTGAAGGCCGCCGCGGCCTGGGTCGGGTTGCCGTTGAGCGCCACCTGGCCGGCGTACTGCGGCTCGAGCAGGTCGGCGAAGGTGGTCGGGCATTCGGTGACGACCGAGGCGTTGCAGCCGATGGAGATGTAGCCGCCGTAGTCGTTCACCCAGTGGCCCTCGGGGTCCTTCTGGTCCTCGGGGATCTCGTCCCAGGTCTGCACCTGGTAGGGCGCGACGAGGTCCTGCGCCTGCGCCTGGCGGGCGAAGGCGGTGCCGAGGTCGAGGACGTCGGGCGCGCGGTCCTGGCCCCGCTGGCTCTCGACGGCGTTGAGCTCGTCCTGGCTGGAGCCGTCGGGGCTGGCGCTGTTGATCTCGATGTCGTACTTCTCGCTGAAGGTCTCGAGCATCTCGCCGTAGTTGGCCCAGTCCGGCGGCAGGGCGATGACGTTGAGCTCACCCTCGGCCCGCGCGGCCTCGACGAGGGCGTCCATGCCGCCGCCGTCCTCCACCGAGGTGGCGGTGGCCCAGTCCGAGCCGCTCCCGCCGGTCCCGCCGGAGTCGCCGTCGTCCGAGCCGCAGGCGGTCAGCGTGAGTCCCGCCGTCACGACCGCGACCGCGGTCCGCAGGGTGCTTCGTCGCACGTGTCCTCCTGGTGTGGTGCCGTCCGCGCGCGGGCCCCGTTGACCCCGGTCGGACGACCTCGGGCATTGTGGCCGACCCGATCCCCCGCTGCGCGGTACCGGCACGTGAAGGTCCGATGACCATCCGGCCACGGACCGTGGGATTCAGCGGCCGGTGAAGGTGGCCTTGCCGGGGCCGCTCTCCAGGAACGAGCGCATGCCGGCGTCCTGGTCCTCGGTGTCGAACAGCCCGGCGAACAGCCGGCTCTCCAGGTCCAGCCCGTCGTCGAGGGGCAGGTCGAGGCCCTCGTCGATCGCCCGCTTGGCCGCGGCCAGCGCCAGCGGCGGGCCGGCGGCGAGCTTGCGGGCCATCGCCAGCGCCGTCGCGTACACCTCGGCGTCGGGGACGACGGCATCGGCCAGGCCCATCTCCAGGGCCTCCTCGGCGGCGACGTGCCGGCCGGTGAAGACCAGGTCCTTGGCCTTGGCCGGGCCCACCAGGCGGGCCAGCCGCTGGCTGCCGCCCGCGCCCGGGATCACCCCGAGCAGGATCTCCGGCTGACCGACCTTCGCCGACGCGCCGAGCACCCGGAAGTCGGCGCACAGCGCGAGCTCGTACCCGCCCCCTAGGGCGTAGCCGGTGACGGCGGCGATGACCGGCTTCGGGATGCCGGCGACGGCCCGGAACGAGTCCTGCAGCTCCTTGCCCCACGCGGTCATGCCGGCCGCGTCGAGCTGCGACATCGCCTTGATGTCGGCCCCGGCGGCGAACACCCGCTCACCGCCGTAGATGACCACGGCGCGCACGTCGGCGCGGCTGCCCGCCTCCGTCGCCGCGGCGCGCACCTCCATGTGCAGCTGCTCGTCGATCGCGTTCATCTTCGGCCGGTCGAGCCGGATCGTGCCGACTCCGTCCTCCACCTGCAGGGTCACGAACTCGGGGGTCTGCGCCATGGACGGCACCCTAGCGAGCGCGGCGGGCGGTGAACCGGCCGTCGGTGCGGTTGAGCTCCAGGGAGAGCCCGAAGGTGTCGGACAGGTGCCCGGCGGTCAGCACGTCGTCGGCGGCCCCGGCGGCCACCACCTCGCCGTCCCGCAGCAGCAGCGCGTGGGTGTAGCCGGGCGGGATCTCCTCGACGTGGTGCGTGACGAGCACCTGGGCCGGCGCGTAGTGGTACCTCGCGAGATCCGACAGCCGGGCGACGAGGTCCTCCCGGCCGCCCAGGTCCAGGCCCGCACCGGGCTCGTCGAGCAGCAGCAGCTCCGGGTCGGGCATGAGGGCGCGGGCGATCATCGTCCGCTTGCGCTCGCCCTCGCTCAGCGTCCCGAACGGCCGGTGCGCCAGCCCGGAGACGCCCCACTGCTGCATGAGCACCGCGGCGCGGGTCAGGTCGTGGACGTCGTAGCGCTCCCGCCAGCGGCCCACGACCGCGTAGCCGGCGGAGATCACGATGTCGCCGGTCCGCTCCGCCGGGGTGATCCGCTGGGCGAGCGAGGCGCTGGTCAGGCCGATCCGGGGCCGCAGCTCGAAGACGTCGACCGCGCCGAGGGTCTCCCCCAGCAGCCGCACCTCCCCGCGGGTGGGGTGCATCTGCGCCGCGGCCAGCTGCATCAGCGTCGTCTTGCCCGCCCCGTTCGGGCCGAGCACCACCCACCGGTGGTCGGCCTCGATCGCCCAGTCGACGGCGCGGAGCAGGTGGTTCTGGCCGCGGACGACGTCGACTCCGGTCATCCGCACGACCGCCCCCTCGGGGGCATCAGGGTTCGACACGTCCCCCATCCAACTCTCCCGGCCGTCGGTGCGCCCGCGCCGGGCACCGAGTTGGCACGATCACCCGGTGACCGACTCCCCCGCCCCCGGCTCCCCGGTCCCGGGCGTGCTGCCCGGCATGCCTGCCCCCCTCGGGGCGGCCTGGGACGGCCGGGGGACGAACTTCGCGCTGTGGTCGGCCGGGGCCTCCGCCGTCGACCTGTGCCTGTTCGACCCGGACGGCGCCGAGCAGCGGCACCGGCTCGAGGAGACCACCCACCAGGTGTGGCACGGCCGGCTGCCCGGGATCGGCCCCGGGCAGCGCTACGGCTACCGGGTGCACGGCGGCTACGACCCGTTCTCGGGGCACCGCTGCAATCCGGCCAAGCTGCTGCTGGACCCCTACGCCCGCGCCGTCGACGGCGAGCTGCGGCTGGACGCCGCGCTCTTCGGCCACCCGGTCGACGCCCCGGACTCCGCCGTCCCGGACGACCGGGACTCGGCGCCCTTCGTGCCGCGCGCCGTCGTCGTCCACGACCCGTTCCCGTGGGACGGGGACCGGCCGCTGCGGCGCTCGTGGTCGGACACCGTCGTCTACGAGGTGCACGTGAAGGGCGCCACCGCCCGGCACCCCGGCGTCCCGGCGCACCTGCGCGGCACCTACGCCGGCCTGGCGCACCCGGCGTTCGTCGAGCACCTGCTCGCCCTCGGGGTGACCGCGGTGGAGCTGCTGCCGGTGCAGCACTTCGTCAGCGAGCCGCACCTGCTGCGCCGCGGGCTGACGAACTACTGGGGCTACAACACCCTCGGGTACTTCGCCCCGCACGCCGGCTACAGCGCGTCGGGCAGCAGCGGCGGCCAGGTCACCGAGTTCAAGACGATGGTCCGGGAGCTGCACGCGGCCGGCATCGAGGTCATCCTCGACGTCGTCTACAACCACACCGCCGAGGGCGATCACACCGGTCCGACGCTGTCCTTCAAGGGCATCGACAACCCCGGCTACTACCGCCTCGACGGGGAGAACCCCGGCCGCTACACCGACTACACCGGCTGCGGGAACACCCTGGACGTGCGCCGACCGGCGGTCCTGGGCCTGCTCATGGACTCGCTGCGCTACTGGGTCACCGAGATGCACGTCGACGGCTTCCGCTTCGACCTCGCCTCGGCCCTGGCCCGCTCGATGCACGACGTCGACCGGTTGTCGGCGTTCTTCGACGTCGTGCACCAGGACCCGGTGGTCAGCCAGGTGAAGCTGATCGCCGAGCCGTGGGACATCGGCCCCGGCGGGTACCAGGTGGGCAACTTCCCGCCGCCGTGGACGGAGTGGAACGGCAAGTACCGCGACACCGTGCGGGACGTGTGGGCCGGTGCCCACGTCGGGGTCCGCGACCTCGCCTACCGGCTGACCGGCTCCTCGGACCTGTACCGCTCCGACGGCCGGCGACCGTTCGCCTCCATCAACTTCGTCACCGCCCACGACGGCTTCCCGATGCGCGACCTGGTCACCTACGAGCACAAGCGCAACGAGGCCAACGGGGAGGACAACCGGGACGGCGAGAGCCACAACCGGAACTGGAACTGCGGCGTCGAGGGGCCCAGTGACGACCCGGAGGTCCTGGAGCTGCGGGGGCGCCAGGTCCGCAACCTGCTGACGACGCTGCTGCTGTCCACCGGGGTACCGATGCTCACCGCCGGCGACGAGCTGGGCCGCACGCAGCAGGGCAACAACAACGCCTACTGCCAGGACAACGAGCTCTCCTGGCTGGACTGGGGCGCGGTCGACGAGGACCTGCTGTCCTTCGTCACCCGGCTGGTGCGGCTGCGGCGGGGTGCCCCCGTGCTGCGCCAGGAGGCGTTCTTCGAGGGCCACGAGCTGCCCGGCACCGGCGGCACCCGCGACCTCGCCTGGTTCGCCCCGGGCGGTGGCCAGCTCACCACCGCCGACTGGTTCGACACCGGGCTGCAGACCGTCGGCATGTACCTGGACGGCCGGGGCATCCGGCACCGCGACGAGCACGGCCACCCGATGGTCGACGACTCCTACCTGGTGCAGCTGCACGCCGGCCCCGACCCGGTGACCGTCGAGCTGCCCGGCCCGCCGTGGGCCGACGGCTACGAACTGGTGCTCTCCACCGAGTACGCCCGGGGCACCCCGCCGGAGCCGGCCTTCGTGGCACCCGGCCCGCTGGAGATGCCGGGGCGCTGCGTCTGGCTGCTGCGGGTCGAGCGCCGGCCCTGACTCATCGCCCGGTCCGGCGCCACGGTCGGTCCAGGCCCGGCCCGAAGTCCCAATGGTGCAGGTCTTCGTCGGCCTCCTCCACGACGTCGACGAGCTCGGCCAGTGGGTGGACCCCGATGCCGCTGCCGACGACGTCCGCGACCACCGACAGCGGCCCGGACCGGTCCGGGGAGTCGTCCAGGTAGTGCACCAACCGGGCCTCCGCCGTGCCCGAGCCGTCCCGCATGCGCACCAGCGAGCCCGGTCGAGGCGACCCCGGCGGCACCGGCCCGAGCGGGGCCGCGAGGACCCAGTGCACCGTCGTCCCGACGGCGCCGTACTCGATCGCCTCGCCCGGGTACCAGACGACCCACGTGGGCCCGGTGACGTCGCGGCGCCCGCCGTCGGCCTCGCGCACCCACATGCGGCCCGACAGCAGGACCAGCAGCACCTTCTGCGCCAGCCGACGCGCGGACACGGGCAGGTAGCCGGCTGAACTCAGCGCCAGTTCGTGGGCGGAGTCCTCTTCCAGGTGCATGCGCGGATTCGACACCGCGCCCGCGAGGCTGTCGAGTGCGCAGTTGCGGTCGGCGACACCCGGCGACGCGCCGGCTGCGGCGGCTCCGGCTGCCCACTCGATGCAGAGAGCCCCGGTCCGATGTCGGACCGGGGCTCTCAGGCGTCGCGAGGTGCTCGGCTACTCCTGCGGCTGCTCGAAGGTGATGACGGTCCAGCCGAGCAGGAGGCGGTCGCCGTCGGAGAGCGGGTGGGCGACGCCCGGCTCGAGCTGGGTCCACTCGGTGGCCTCGGGGCCGGCGACGTGGGTGCCGTTGAGCGACCCCAGGTCGACCAGCGAGACCTCGCGGCCCGAGCGGGTCAGCGCGGCGTGCGCCGAGGAGAGCACGTTCTGGGTGTCGGCGATCGGCACCGCCCGCGCCGAGCCGCTGGCCACCATCTCGTGGTTGTCGGGACGCCGGCCCAGCACGAGGTCCTCGTCGATGGTGACGACCATGCCGTCGTCGAACCGCAGGATCGGTGCGGCGTCGGACGGGTCGGGCCGCCAGAAGGCGGTCTGCTCGCCGGAGTCCGGTCGCGCGGCGGCGGCGGCGGCCGAGGAGCCGCGACCGGCGCCGAAGCCGCCGGAGTCGGGGCCCGGCGAGAAGGACGACGCCGGCGCGGCGGCGGTCGCCGGCGCGGCGGAGGACGGCGCGGCGCCGGCCAGCTGCAGCGTTGCGCCACCACCGGGCACGGTGCCCTCGACGAGGTCGAAGCTCACGCCGGGAGGGGTGCCGGGGGCGGACTGACCCGGCCCCACGTACAGCGCCTGCCCGAGCGCGAAGCCGGACGCGAGCGTGCCGCCCTCGACCGACGAGCCGGAGACGGGGACGCCGTCGACGGCCGGCTGGCCCTTGCCCGCCCACAGCGCGACACCGGTGCCGGTGTCGGAGGTGAGGACGAGCGCGAACGAGGCGCTCCCGGAGGCGAGCGAGCTCACCTGGCCGGCGACGGCGGCCAGCACGCGGTCGGCGCCGGCGCCCGAGACGCCCAGGCAGGCGTGCAGGGCCGACACCAGGGCGGGCGAGCCGGGAGCGTCGACCCACAGCAGGCCGCCGCCGCGGCGGGCGACGACGGCATCTCCTGGGAGGACTTCACAGCGGTCGGGCATAGCGTCCAGCCTAGTGATGCACAGCCGGTCTGGCTGGTCGCGGGTTCCCGCCACGCCGGGGTGTCACGAGGTCACACGTGGTCACTGTGACCAGCGGGGTGCCCGATGCCTCGTGGGTCCTCCCCCTAGGCGGTGCTGACCACACCGAGCTCCGCCGGGTCGGCCAGGTACTCCGAGTGCGGCAGCACCCGGACCGTGTAACCGAAGGCACCCGTCCGCTCCAGGGGCACGGTGGCGGTGAACCAGTGCCGGGAGCCGTCGGTGTGCTCGTGGCTCATCGGCACCGTCGTCACCTCGTGCAGCCCGTCGGCGTCGTCCACCCGGCCGTAGGCGGCCTGGACCTCGACGTCGGAGGGCGTCAGCCCCGGCAGCTCGACCTCCGCCCGGAGCGCGAGGCTCGACCCGATCTCGGGGGTGTCCCCCACGCCGGTCGTCTCCACGTGCGCGACCCGCACGTCGTGCCAGTGGGACAGCAGGTGCGACCGCCAGGAGGCCTCGGTGCGCGCCGGCGCGTAGCCGTCCGTGGCCATGGTCCGGGCGGAGCCGGCGGCCGGGACGTACAGGGCGCGGACGTAGTCCTGGACCATCCGGGTGGCCAGCACCTTGGGGCCGGTCTCGCGCAGCGTGTGCCGCACCATCTCGACCCAGCGCCCCGGGATCCCCTCGTGGTCGGTCTCGTAGAACCTCGGCAGCACCTGGGTCTCGAGCAGGTCGTAGATCGCCCGCGCCTCGACCTCGTCGCGGCGGTCGGCGTCGGCCACGCCGTCGGCCGTGGGGATGGCCCAGCCGTTCTGGCCGTCGAACCACTCGTCCCACCAGCCGTCGCGGATCGAGAGGTTGAGCCCGCCGTTCAGCGCCGCCTTCATGCCCGAGGTGCCGCAGGCCTCCAGCGGGCGCAGCGGGTTGTTCAGCCAGACGTCGCAGCCCCAGTACAGGTAGCGGGCCATGCCGATGTCGTAGCCCGGCAGGAACGCGATGCGGTGCCGGATCTCCGGGTCGTCGGCGAAGGCGACCATCTGCTGGATGAGCCCCTTGCCGCCGTCGTCGGCCGGGTGGCTCTTGCCGGCGATCACCAGCTGGAGCGGCCGGTCGGGGTCCAGCAGCAGCGCCTTCAGCCGCTCGGGGTCGCGCAGCATGAGGGTGAGGCGCTTGTACGAGGGCACCCGCCGGGCGAAACCGATGGTCAGCACGTCGGGGTCGAAGGCGCTGTCGGTCCAGCCGACCTCCGTCTCGGTGGCCCCGCGGGAGAGCGCCGTCTCCCGGATCCGGCGGCGCACCTCGTCGACCAGGCGACCGCGGAGCAGGCGCCGGGTGCTCCACAGCTCGGCGGCGGGGATGCGGTCGACGCCGTCGAAGTGGACGTCCCCCTCGACGTCGGCCGTGTCGCCCTGGCTCGAGGTCTGGGTGCCCATCTCGACCAGCTCGCGCGCCGTCCAGGTGGGGGCGTGCACGCCGTTGGTGATCGAGCCGATCGGCACGTCGCGCTCGTCGAAGCCCGGCCACAGGTCGTTGAACATCCCGCGGCTGACGTGCCCGTGCAGCTGGCTGACGCCGTTGGCGCGCTGGCCGAGCCGCAGCCCCATGTGGGCCATGTTGAACTTGGCCGGGTCGTTCTCGGCCCCCAGCGGGAGCAGCTGGTCCATGGGCACGCCGAAGCCGGCGAAGTAGCGCTCGATGAGGGCCTTCGGGAAGCGGTCGATGCCCGCCGGCACCGGCGTGTGCGTGGTGAAGACGGTGCCCGCGCGGACGGCCTGCAGCGCCTCGGCGAAGGTGAGGCCGTGCGCCTCGGAGAGCTCGCGGATGCGCTCGACGCCCTGGAAGCCGGCGTGGCCCTCGTTGGCGTGGAACACCTCCGGCTGCGCGGTGCCGGTCAGCGAGCAGTACGCGCGCAGCGCGCGCACCCCGCCGATGCCCAGCAGCATCTCCTGGCGGAGGCGGTGGTCCTCGTCCCCGCCGTAGAGACGGTCGGTGACCAGGCGCTCGGCAGGGGCGTTCTCCTCGATGTCGCTGTCGAGCAGCAGCAGCGAGACGCGGCCCACCTGGGCGCGCCAGACGTGCGCGTACAGGGTGCGGCCCTCGGGCAGCGGCACGTTGATGACGACGGCGGAGCCGTCGGCCTGGCGCAGCAGCTTGATCGGCAGGCCGTGCGGGTCCAGCGAGGGGTAGTGCTCCAGCTGCCAGCCGTCGGCCGAGAGCCCCTGGCTGAAGTAGCCGGCCCGGTAGAGCAGGCCCACGCCGATCAGCGGGACCCCGAGGTCGGAGGCGGCCTTCAGGTGGTCGCCGGCCAGGATGCCCAGGCCACCCGAGTACTGCGGCAGCACCTCGCTGATGCCGAACTCGGCCGAGAAGTAGGCGATCGTCGCGGGCGCCTCGTCCCCCAGCGACTGGTACCAGTGCGGGGAGGCGAGGTACTCCTCGAGGTCGTCGACGGCGTCGGTGAGCCGGCGCACGAAGCGACGGTCCTTCGCCAGCGCCGCCAGCCGCTCGGCCGACACCTCGCCCAGGGCGCGCACCGGGTCACCGCCACAGCGCTGCCACAGCTCGGGGTCGAGGGTCTCGAACAGGTCCCTGGTCTCCGCGTGCCAGGACCAGCGGAGGTTCATCACCAACTGGGACAGCGGCAGGAGCGGCTCCGGGAGAGCCGCACGGACGGTGAACCTACGGAGAGCACGCACCGGTCGAGACTAACCAGGTCGGGGCCCGCCGTCAGGCCTTCGCGAAGGCCTTCCCGCGCCCGGCGCCACATCCCCGCGCAGCCCCAACGGGTGATGCGCGAGGGGCGGATCGGTGGCCGAGATGCTGGTGGGGCGGTGGCTCGATAGCGTGGCCGGGATGAATGGCCGCGCTGACCTCCGCCTCGGCATCACCGATGTCGCCCCTGTCGTGTCCTGCGGGTCCTTCTCGGCCCGTGCCGTGGTCGGCGAGCACCTGCCGATCACCGCCACCGTCTTCCGCGAGGGCCACGACGCCGTCGCGGCCAACGTCGTCTGGACCGCCCCCGGCGCCGACGACTCGACCGCCCCCTTCCTCCGCATGGCGAAGCTCCCCCCGGAGCCCGACCGCTGGATCGCCGGGGTCGTGCCGGACCAGGAGGGCCGGTGGACCTTCTGCGTCGAGGCGTGGAGCGACCCGCTGGCGACCTGGAAGCACGCCGTCGAGGTCAAGGTCGAGGCGGGCCAGGGGCCCGACGAGCTGGCCAACGACCTCGAGGAGGGCGCGCGGCTGCTCGACCGCGTCGCCGCCGAGGCCGACGGCGAGTGGCGGGACCGCGTCGTCGCGGCGGCCGCGGCCCTGCGCGACTCCTCCCAGGAGCTGACCGTCCGGATCGCCCCGGCACTGGCTGCGGGGCTGCAGAAGTACCTGCACGAGCACCCGGTGCGCGAGCTGGTCACCCGGTCCCCCCGGCACGAGGTGTGGGTGGACCGCAAGGAGGCGCTCTACGGGTCCTGGTACGAGTTCTTCCCGCGGTCGGAGGGGCCGGTCGTCGGCGGGCAGCCGACGCACGGCACGTTCACCACCGCCGGGGACCGGCTGCCGGCCATCGCCGAGATGGGCTTCGACGTCGTCTACCTGCCGCCGATCCACCCGATCGGCCGGGTCAACCGCAAGGGCCCGAACTCCAGCCAGTTCCCCGGTGGCAACCCGCACGACATCGGCCCGGACGAGGTCGGTTCCCCCTGGGCCATCGGCAGCGCCGAGGGCGGCCACGACGCCGTGCACCCGGAACTCGGCACGATGGACGACTTCCGCGCCTTCGTCGCCCGCACCCGCGAGCTCGGCATGGAGGTGGCGCTGGACCTCGCGCTGCAGGCCGCGCCCGACCACCCCTGGGTCGCGGAGCACCCGGAGTGGTTCACCACCAAGCCCGACGGGACCATCGCCTACGCGGAGAACCCCCCGAAGAAGTACCAGGACATCTACCCGGTCAACTTCGACAACGACCCCGAGGGCATCTACGCCGAGGTGCTGCGGGTCGTGCGGGTGTGGATGGACGCCGGCGTCCGGATCTTCCGCGTCGACAACCCGCACACCAAGCCGCTGAACTTCTGGCACTGGCTCATCTGGGAGGTCAAGAAGACCGACCCCGACGTGCTCTTCCTCGCCGAGGCGTTCACCCGGCCGGCGATGATGCACCAGCTGGCCCGGATCGGGTTCACGCAGTCCTATACCTACTTCACCTGGCGCACCCAGCGGCAGGAGCTGGAGGAGTACGGGCAGGAGCTGGCCGCCAACAGCCACTACATGCGACCCAACTTCTTCGTGAACACCCCGGACATCCTCCACGAGTCGCTGCAGTTCGGCGGCCCGCCGATGTTCAAGATCCGTGCCGTGCTCGCCTCGATGCTGAGCCCCACCTGGGGCGTCTACTCCGGCTTCGAGCTCTTCGAGCACGTGGCGGTGAAGCCCGGCAGCGAGGAGTACCTCGACAGCGAGAAGTACTCCCTGCGCCCGCGCGACTGGGCGGGCGCCGAGGCCTCGGGCCGCAGCCTGGCGCCGTACCTGCGCCGGCTCAACGAGGTGCGGCGGGCGCACCCCGCGCTGCAGCAGCTGCGCACGCTGCGCTTCCACCAGGTCGACAACCCGAACCTGCTCTGCTTCACCAAGACCGACCCCGGTTCGGACGACGCCGTCCTCGTCGTCGTCAACCTGTCCAGCCGGGACACCCAGATCGGGACGACGGCACTGGACCTGCCGTCCCTCGGCCTGGACTGGCACGAGCGCTTCGCGGTCACCGACGAGCTCACCGGCGCCCACTACGACTGGGGCCAGTTCAACTACGTGGAGCTCGACCCCTACCGGGAGCCGGCGCACGTCTTCGCGGTCACCTTCCCCCGCCCCGTGCAGTTCCCCCCGCCGGTCAGCTGACCGGCCTTCCCGACCGCACCTCCGACCCCCGAACGAGGCATTGGCGTCGATGAGCGTTCCCGTCCCCGACTCCCGAAGCAGCAACCACTCCCCTCTCCCGCCGCCGGGCACCGACCCCGAGTGGTACAAGCGCGCGGTCTTCTACGAGGTCCTCGTCCGCGGTTTCGCCGACAGCAACGCCGACGGCGTCGGCGACCTGCGCGGCATGATCGACAAACTCGACTACCTGCAGTGGCTCGGCGTCGACTGCCTGTGGCTGCCGCCGTTCTTCGCCTCGCCGCTGCGCGACGGCGGCTACGACGTCAGCGACTACACCGCGGTCCTGCCCGAGTTCGGTGACATCCAGGACTTCCACGAGTTCCTCGACGCCGCCCACGCCCGCGGCATGCGCGTGATCATCGACTTCGTCATGAACCACACCTCGGACCAGCACCCCTGGTTCCAGGCCAGCCGCAGCGACCCCGACGGGCCCTACGGCGACTTCTACGTGTGGGCCGACGACGACACCGGCTACGCCGACGCGCGGATCATCTTCGTGGACACGGAGAGCTCCAACTGGACCTTCGACCCGGTGCGCAAGCAGTACTTCTGGCACCGGTTCTTCTCCCACCAGCCCGACCTGAACTTCGAGAACCCGAAGGTGCAGGAGGCGATCATCGACGCCCTGCGCTTCTGGCTCGACCTCGGCATCGACGGCTTCCGGCTCGACGCCGTGCCCTACCTCTTCGAGGAGGAGGGCACCAACTGCGAGAACCTGCCGCGCACCCACGAGTTCCTGAAGCACGTGCGCAAGGTGGTCGACGCCGACTACCCCGACACGGTGCTGCTCTGCGAGGCGAACCAGTGGCCGGCCGACGTCGTCGAGTACTTCGGCGAGAACGGCGACGAGTGCCAGATGGCGTTCCACTTCCCGGTGATGCCGCGCCTGTTCATGGCCGTGCGCCGAGAGCAGCGCTTCCCGATCTCGGAGATCATGGCGCAGACGCCGGACATCCCCGACAACTGCCAGTGGGGCGTCTTCCTCCGCAACCACGACGAGCTGACGCTCGAGATGGTCACCGACGAGGAACGCGACTACATGTGGGGCGAGTACGCCAAGGACCCCCGCATGAAGGCCAACATCGGCATCCGCCGCCGGCTGGCCCCGCTGCTGGACAACGACGTCAACACCCTCGAGCTGTTCAACGCCCTGCTGCTGTCGCTGCCCGGCTCGCCGGTCCTGTACTACGGCGACGAGATCGGCATGGGCGACAACATCTGGCTCGGTGACCGCGACGGCGTGCGCACCCCGATGCAGTGGACCCCCGACCGCAACGGCGGGTTCTCCACCGCCGACCCGCAGCGGATGTACCTGCCGCTGAACGCCGACCCGGTCTACGGCTACCAGGTCACCAACGTCGAGTCGCAGTTCCGCAACACCAACTCGCTGCTGCAGTGGGTCCGCCGGATGATCCAGGTCCGGGGCCAGCACCCCACCTTCGGGCTGGGCAGCTACGCCGAGATCGGATCCCGCAACCCCACGGTGCTGTCGTTCGTCCGCGAGTTCGGCGACGACGTCGTGCTGTGCGTGAACAACCTGTCGCGGTTCCCGCAGCCGGTCGAGCTGGACCTGCGCCGGTTCGAGGGCTACACGCCGGTCGAGCTCACCGGCCGGGTGGAGTTCCCGCAGATCGGCGTCCTGCCGTACATGCTCACCCTCGCCGGGCACGGCTTCTACTGGTTCGAGCTCTCCAAGCCGACCGAGCCGGTCCCCGACGAGCACGAGGACTGGGCCAGCGCCACGTCCAGCGCGGTGGCCGACTCCCTGCTGGCCGCGGGTGTGGTCAGCGCCGCCGACGAGCCGTCCGACGACTCCGGAGACCCCCGATGAACGCACTGACCGACCTGTTCCGCGAATGGATCCCCCAGCAGCGGTGGTTCGGCGGCAAGGGCCGCGAGTGGGCCGCCGTCACCGAGGACGGGTTCTTCCTCGACCGCGGCAACCCGGTCCTCTCCGTGCACCGGGTGCGGATCGAGTACACCGACGGCGGGCGCGACACCTACCTCGTGCCGCTCTCCTGGCGCGACCAGCAGTCCGAGGAGCTGGAGTCGGCGTACATCGGGGCGGTCGCCAACGAGGGGCAGGAGACCTACGCCTACGACGCGATGCGCGACCGCGAGTCGACCGCGCCGTGGCTGATCCACCTGGCCAACGGCTCCTCCGTGGGACCGATGCACTTCTCCCCCGCCGGTGAGGGGGACATCCCCGAGGGTCTGCCCGGCGACATCGTCTCCACCGAGCAGAGCAACACCTCCCTGGTCTACGGCCAGGAGGCGATCTTCAAGCTCTTCCGGCGGCTGGAGCCCGGCCTCAACCCCGACGTCGAGATCCACGGGGCGCTGCGCCGGACGGAGAACGAGCACATCGCCCCGCTGCTGGGGTACGTCGAGATCGACGACCCGGCGGACGACGAGCCGGCCACGGTGGCGATGCTGCAGACCTTCGTGCCCAACGCCAGCGACGGCTGGCGGCTGGCCACGGCCAGCGTCCGGGACCTCTACGCCGAGGGTGACCTGCACGCCGACGAGGTGGGCGGCGACTTCGCCGCCGACAGCGAGCGGCTGGGGGCGGCGACGGCGTCGGTGCACGCGGACATGGCGAAGGTGCTCCCCACGGAGGAGGCCGCCGCGGAGTGGTTCACGACCGTGGCCCGGCAGATGTCCGAGCGGCTGGACGCGGCCATCGAGATCGTCCCGCAGCTTGCCGAGCACGCCGACGCGCTCCGCGAGATCTACGCCGCCGTCGCGCACAGCGACGAGCCGGTGCTGCGCCAGCGGGTGCACGGTGACCTGCACCTGGGGCAGGTGCTGCGCACCGCCACGGGCTGGATCATCCTCGACTTCGAGGGCGAGCCGGCCCGTCCGCTGGCCGCCCGCCGGGAGCTCGACACCCCGCTGCGCGACGTCGCCGGCATGCTGCGCAGCTTCGACTACGCCGCCCGGCACCTGCTCGTCGAGCAGCCGGAGGACTCGCAGCGGGAGTACCGCGCCCAGGAGTGGGCGGCCCGCAACCGCGCCGCCTTCTGCGCCGGCTACTCCGAGGCCGGCGGGCTGGACGCGTGCGGGGAGTCACCACTCCTTCGGGCGTTCGAGGCCGACAAAGCGGTTTACGAATGCGTCTACGAGGCGAGGAACCGTCCGCACTGGCTGATGATCCCGCTCCAGTCGATCGCCCGGCTCGCCGGCCGCGACTGAGCCCACGAACCGACGGACCAGAGCACCGAGAAGGACGAGGACGGCGAGACGATGACGACCGACGACCGAGGGGAGAGCCCCGTGGCCGGCAAGGACGATCTGCAGCGCGCCGTGGAGGAGAAGGTGGCCGAGGCCGAGGCCAACGGCGCAGGCCCGGTGGTCAACGCCGAGCCGGTGAAGAAGGCGACCCGGCGCACCACCGCGAAGAAGACGACCGCCGGCGCCGGCACCGACGCCGCGGACACGCCGCCGGCCAAGAGGGCGGCGGCCGCGAAGAAGGCGGCCCCGGCCAAGAAGGCCCCGGCCAAGAAGGCTGCGGCGAAGAAGGCGGCCACGGACACCGGGACGACCGCCGCGACGCGGTCCACGGCGAAGAAGGTCGCGGCCGCCCCCACGGCCACCGAGGCCACGCCCGAGCCCGGCGGCGACGACACCGAGACCACCGCCAACCCGGCGGTGGCCCCCGCGCCGATCGCCCAGCCCGGCTCCCCGTCGGGTGAGCCGGCCGGGCAGCCGGACGCGCCGGACCACGACCCGGCCACGCCCCCCACCCCGCAGGCCCCCGAGGACCGGACCTCCGACGGTTCGGCGGAGCCGGCGGCCCCGGTGCTCCCGGCCGGCGACGCTCCGGAGACCGCGTCCGCCGCGGCCTCGGGCCTGTCCGGCGGCACCACCGCCGGCGCGGCCGAGGACGCCAAGATCCAGACCTACACCGACGATGACCTCCGGGCGATCGTCGAGGGCTGGTCCCGCGACCCGCACCGCGTCCTCGGCGCCCACCGCACGGCCGAGGGCTGGGCGGTGCGCACCCTGCGCCCGGACGCCGTCGCGGTCGCCGTCCTGGACGAGGACGGCAGCCGCTACGAGGCCACCCAGCTGCACGACGGCGGGATCTACGAGGCGAGCCTCCCCCGGCAGCCCGGCGACTACCGCGTCGAGGTCGTGTTCGGCGACGGCCAGGGCGGCACCACCACGCACACCGTCGACGACCCGTTCCGCTGGCTGCCGACGCTCGGCCCGATCGACGAGCACCTCATCCGCGAGGGGCGCCACGAGCGGCTGTGGGAGGTGCTCGGCGCGCACGTCCGCCGCTACGAGACGGTCCGCGGCACCGTCGAGGGCGTCTCCTTCGCCGTCTGGGCGCCGAGCGCCCGCGGCGTCAAGGTGACCGGCGACTTCGACTACTGGGAGGCGCGCGCCTACCCGATGCGGCTGCTCGGCTCCTCCGGCGTCTGGGAGATCTTCATCCCCGGCGCGCAGGTCGGCACCCGCTACCGGTTCCACGTGCTCGGTGCCGACGGCACCTGGCGCGAGAAGTCCGACCCGCTGGCGTTCGCCACCGAGGTGCCGCCGCTGAACGCCTCCGTCGTCACCGAGTCCACCTACGAGTGGCAGGACGACGCCTGGCTCGCCACCCGCGCCGAGGCCGGCTGGCACCAGCGGCCGATGAGCGTCTACGAGGTGCACGCGGGCTCCTGGCGCCAGGGGCTGTCCTACCGGGAGCTGGCCGACGAGCTGGTCGACTACGTCGTCTCCGCCGGCTTCACCCACATCGAGTTCATGCCGCTGGCCGAGCACCCCTTCGGCGGCTCCTGGGGTTACCAGGTCACCTCCTACTACGCGCCCACCTCGCGCTTCGGCAGCCCGGACGACCTGCGATACCTGATCGACCGCGCCCACCAGGCCGGGATCGGCGTCATCGTCGACTGGGTGCCCGCCCACTTCCCCAAGGACGAGTGGGCGCTGGCCCGCTTCGACGGGACGCCGCTGTACGAGCACGGCGACCCGCGCCGCGGCGAGCAGCTGGACTGGGGCACCTACGTCTTCGACTTCGGCCGCTCCGAGGTCCGCAACTTCCTGGTCGCCAACGCGCTGTTCTGGGCCAAGGAGTTCCACATCGACGGCATCCGCGTCGACGCGGTGGCCTCGATGCTCTACCTGGACTACTCCCGCGACGAGTGGCTGCCCAACAAGTTCGGCGGCCGGGAGAACCTGGAGGCGGTGGCCTTCCTGCAGGAGTTCAACGCCACCGTCTACCGCGAGGTCCCCGGCGTGATGACCATCGCGGAGGAGTCCACCGCCTGGCCGGGGGTCACCCGGCCGACGCACCTGGGCGGCCTGGGCTTCGGCTTCAAGTGGAACATGGGCTGGATGCACGACTCGCTGGCCTACGTCGAGCGGGAGCCGGTCTACCGCAGCTACCACCACGGCCAGCTCACGTTCTCGATGCACTACGCCTACAGCGAGAACTACGTCCTGCCGATCAGCCACGACGAGGTCGTGTACGGCAAGGGCTCGATGCTGCGGAAGATGCCCGGCGACCGGTGGCAGCAGCTGGCCAACCTGCGCGCCTATCTGGCCTACATGTGGGCTCACCCCGGCAAGCAGCTGCTGTTCATGGGCTCGGAGTTCGCCCAGGACTCCGAGTGGGCGGAGAGCCGCTCGCTGGACTGGTGGCACCTCGACGACCCCGCGCACCGCGGCATCCTGCAGCTGGTCACCGACCTCAACGGCCGCTACAAGGAGATCGACGCCCTCTGGTCCCTCGACGTCGACCCGGCGGGCTTCCAGTGGATCGACGCCAACGACGCATCGGGGAACGTGCTCTCGTTCGTCCGCTACGGCGCGGCGCCGAAGGCCGCGCTCGGCGCCGGCGAGACGGCGACCGACACCGAGACCGTCTCGGAGGCCGGCACCGAGGTGACCGGTGCGGACGACGCCCCGGCGCCGGTCGCGGCGGAGGGCTCGGCGCTGGCCTGCGTGGTCAACTTCGCCGGCTCGCCCCACCACGAGTACCGGATCGGCCTTCCCCGGCCCGGGCTGTGGCGGGAGGTGCTCAACTCCGACGCCGAGGGCTACGGCGGTTCCGGCGTCGGCAACTACGGCGGCGTGGAGGCCGTGGCCGAGCCGTGGCACGGCCAGCCCTACTCGGCGACCATCTCCGCCCCGCCCCTCGGCACCGTCTGGTTCCTGCACGAGGGCTGACCGCCCGTCCCGGCACCCGGCCGCGCCGCTCCGGCGCGGCCGGGTGGTGGGCGCTCCCCCGGCCAGCAGGCATGCTGTGGCTCGCACGTCCGCCCGGGCGGGCACCCACCGGGCACGTGGAGGACCGCCGGATGAGACGGCTGCTGCACCGGTTGGCCCCCGTGGTGCTCGCCGGGCTGGTGCTCTCCGGCTGCGCGACCGACACCGTCCGCGGGCAGGCCTCCCCCGGGCCCGGTGAGCCGGTCGACGTCCCCGCCGAGGACTTCCCCATCACCGGGGTCAGCGACGAACCCATCGACCAGTTCGCCCGCAACGCGCTGGCCGACCTGGAGGCCTTCTGGACCCAGGCCTACCCGGAGTACTTCGGCGAGGAGTACACCCCCCTCGCCGGCGGCTACTTCTCGGTCGACTCCTCGGACATCGACGCGGGCGCCTACCCGGAGACCGGCCTCGGCTGCGAGGACTCGTTCACCGCACCGGAGGACGTGGCGGGCAACGCCTTCTACGACCCCGCCTGCGACGTGATCGCCTACGACCGCTCGCTGCTGCAGGAGCTCGCCGACGACTACGGCCGCTTCCTCGTGCCCGTGGTGATGGCGCACGAGTTCGGCCACGCCATGCAGGGCCGCTTCGGGTTCGCCGAATCCGGCCGCAGCATCCAGGACGAGACCCAGGCGGACTGCCTGGCCGGGGCGTGGACGCGCTGGGTCGCCGACGGCCGGTCCCGCCACCTCTCCCTGCGCGAACCCGAGCTCGACGACGTCGTCCGCGGCTTCCTGCTCCTGCGGGACGACGTCGGCAGCGATCCCGACGACGTCGAGGCGCACGGCTCCTACTTCGACCGGGTGTCGGCGTTCTACGACGGCTTCGACGCCGGGGTGGGCACCTGCCGCGACGACTTCGGGGTGGACCGGCTGTTCACCGCCGCGGAGTTCCTGCCGACCGACGTCAACCAGGGCAACGCCCGGTTCGACGACATCGTCTCCTGGGTCGGGACGACGCTGCCCGCCTTCTGGGGCGAGGTGTTCCCCACCGCGACCGGGCGCCAGTTCACGCCTCCGGAGATCGCCGGGTTCTCGGGCGACGCCCCGGACTGCGCGGGCCTCGACGGCCGGGACCTCGGCTACTGCCAGGACGACCGGACCGTCTACATCGACGAGACCGATCTGGCCGGGCCGGCCTACGACGAGATCGGTGACTTCGCCCTGGCCACCGCCCTGGCCCTGCCCTACGCGCTGGCGGTGCGGGACCAGGCCGGGTTGTCCGTCGACGACGGCGCCGCGACGCGATCGGCCGTCTGCCTCACCGGCTGGTACGAGGCCCAGTGGTACGACGACGCCTTCGGCGACCTGCTCCCGGCGGAGATCAGCCCCGGCGACCTCGACGAGGCCGTGCAGTTCCTCCTGCAGTACGGCGTCGACGACCGGGTGTTCCCCGACGTCGACACCTCCGGCTTCGAGCTGGTGGGCGCGTTCCGGACCGGTTTCCTCGAGGGCGGCGAGGCCTGCGGCCTCGGCGGCTGACCCGCTGGGTGTTTGCGCCGGTCCGCCGACGCCGATGCAGAGGGCGTGGAACACCGGCGCGGGACGCGCGCGCTCGCGGCCTGGGTGGCCCTGCTGCTCACCGGCGTCCTGTCCGGCTGCGCCGTCGTGGTGCTCGGCGAGTCCGATCCGCCGCCGACCGCCCCGTCGGGTGCCCCGCCCGGCGACGTGACCGTCGTGGGCGGGACCGACGAGCCGGTCGACGTGCTGGCGCGCAACGCTCTGGTCGACCTGGGCGACTACTGGTCCCGGCAGTTCCCCGAGCTGTACGGCCGGGAGTTCGCCCCCCTGCAGGGCGGCTTCTTCAGCGTCGATCCCGGCGACCTCGACCCGGCGCGGTACCCCGACGGCGTCGGCTGCGGCGCCGACCCCCGCGAGGCGGCGAGCAACGCCTTCTACTGCCAGGCGGCCCAGCGGCCGCACTCGGACTCCATCACCTACGACCGCGCCTTCCTCGCCGAGCTCGCCGACGGCTACGGCCGCTTCCTGCCGGCCCTGGTCATGGCCCACGAGTTCGGCCACGCGGTGCAGGGACGGGTGGGGGCACCCCCGGCGTCCATCGCCACGGAGACGCAGGCCGACTGCCTGGCCGGCTCGTGGGCCGCCTGGGTCGCCGACGGCGAGGCCCGGTACTCCCAGCTGCGCGAGTCCGAGCTCGACGACCTGCTGCGCGGCTACTTCCTGCTCCGCGACCCGGTGGGCACGAGCACCGCGCAGGACTCCGCGCACGGGTCCTACTTCGACCGCGTGTCGGCCTTCCAGGAGGGCTTCGACGACGGGCCGACGGCGTGCCGGGACGGGTTCGGGCCGGGGCGGGTCTTCACCCAGGGTCGGTTCACGTCCGACGACGACTTCCGGCGGCAGGGCAACCTGCCCTACGACTCCCTGGTCGCCCTCGTCGACCAGGCCCTGCCCGACTTCTGGGACCGGGCCTTCACCGACGTCTTCGCCGCGGACTTCGACCCGCCGCCGATCGAGCGCTTCGCCGGCCGGGCTCCCGGCTGCGCACCGGCCGACCGCGACCTCGTGTACTGCGCCGACGGCAACGTCGTCGGCTACGACGAGGGCCTCACCAGCGAGGCCTACGCCCTGGGCGACTACGCGGTGGCGACGGCGATCGCCGTCCCCTACGCGCTGGGCGCGCGGGACCAGCTCGGCCTGGATCCGGCCGACCCCGGCGCCATCCGGTCGGCGGTCTGCCTGGCCGGCTGGTTCAGCGCTGCGGTGTACGCCGGCCAGGTCGCCGGCGTCGACGTGTCCCCGGGCGATCTGGACGAGAGCGTGCTCTTCCTGCTCGAGTACGGCGTCCAGGAGGAGGTCCTGGGCGCCGCCGCACTGTCGGGCTTCCAGCTCGTCGATGTCTTCCGCGGCGGCTTCGTGGAAGGGGCCACCGCCTGCGACGTCGGCGTCTAGCCCGGCGCCGCTCCGGTCAGAACAGGGCGGCGGTCAGCTGGCGGCGGGCCTGGTTCACCCGCGGGTCCTGGTCCCCCACCACGGCGAAGAGCTCGACGAGGTGCACGCGTGCCGCGTCCCGGTCCTCTCCCGCGGTGCGACGGACGACGTCGAGCAGCCGGTCGAAGGCCGCCTCGATGTTCCCGGTGCCGAGCAGGAAGTCCGCGGCGCGAGTCTGCGCGGTCACGTCGTCGGGGGCGGCATCGGCGGCGGCCAGCGCGTCCGGGCCGGCCTCCTCGGCGCGCCGGAAGAGCTGCACCTGACGGAGGGCCAGGGCCGCGTCGGGGTGCCCGGGCTCCTCGGCGAGGATCGCCTGGTAGGCGGCCTCGGCAGCGGCGAGGTCCCCGCGCTCGAGCGCGGCCTCCGCGGCGTCCAGGCGCGGGTCCTCCGCCGCCTCCTCCGGCGCGGCGCCGCCGGGAACCGCCCCGCCGGTGGTCGCCTGCACGAGCTCGGTGACGAACTGGCGCGCCTGCTCCTCGGGGATCGCGCCGGTGAACTCGGCGACGAGCTGCCCCTGCCAGACGGCCTTGACGGCCGGGATCCCCTGGACCCGCAGCCCCTGGGCCAGCGCCGGGTTGGCCTCCACGTCGACCTTGGCCAGCACCCAGGAGCCGCCGCCCTCGACGGCCAGCGCCTCGAGCACCGGGGAGAGCTGCTTGCACGGTCCGCACCACTCGGCCCACAGGTCGAGCACCACTGGCACCTGGAACGACCGGTCGAGCACCTCGGCCTGGAAGGTCGCCTCGGTGACGTCGACGACGGCGCCTCCTGGGGCACCGGCCGGAGCGGCGGCGCTCGGCGGCGGGGCCGCCTGCGCCCGGGCGGCGGCCTCGGAGCGGGCCTTCACCGCGGCGAGGTCGACCGCACCGGCCATCGTGGCCGCCATCTGGGCCTGCTGGGCCTGGGTGCGCGGGTCGGGTCGTCCGGGACGGGTGGGCTGCATGGGTGCCATGATCCCACTGCGGCACGACGACGTGCGCCGCCCCTCGGTACGGCCGCCTCAGGCCTCGGCCCACACCCCGAGCTCGTTGCCGCCGGGGTCCCGGAAGTGGAACCGGCGGCCACCGGGGAACGCGTAGGGACCGTCGGTCACCCGCCCACCGGCGGCCTCCACCGCCGCCACGCTCCCGTCGAGGTCGGCGGAGAAGAGCAGCGCGAGGGGCCCGCCGGGGCCGCCCGCCCCACCCACGGCGAGCCCACCCTGCTCCGGTGCCCCCTCGGGCCCCCGGATCCCCGCGTACTGCGGCCCGTAGTCGGTGAACTCCCAGCCGAAGGCCTCGGCGTAGAACCGCTTCGCCTCGGCGAGGTCGGGGACCGTGAATTCGACGTAGTCGATGGCGTGGTGCCGGTGCTCCGGGGTGTCGGTCATGCCGGCGATCGTGACCTGAGGGTCTGTCAGAAACGCGCGGGTTCGGTGTACTGGCCCCACTCGGCGCGGAGGGCGTCGCAGATCTCGCCGAGCGTGGCCTCGGCGCGGACCGCGTCGAGCATCGCGGGGACCATGTTCTCCTCGGTCCGGGCGACCTCGACCATGCGGGCCACGGCGGCCCGGGCGGCGCCGTCGTCGCGCTGCTGCCGGCGCTGCGCGAGCTCGGCGTTCTGGTCGGTCTCGACCTGGTGGCTGACCCGCAGGATCTCCAGCTTGTCGTGGGCGTCCACCGAGCCGGCCAGCGTGTTGACCCCGACGACCTTCTTGTCGCCCTTCTCCAGGGCCCGCTGGTAGACGAACGCCGCCTCGGCGATCTCGCCGGTGAACCAGCCGTCCTCGATGCCGCGCAGGATCCCGGACGTCATCGTGCCGTCGGCGCTCATGTCCTTGATGCGGGCGAAGATCTCCTCGGCCTGCCGCTCGATGTCGTCGGTCAGCGCCTCCACGTACCAGGAGCCGCCGAGCGGGTCGGCCACGTTGGCCACGCCGGTCTCCTCGGCGATGACCTGCTGGGTGCGCAGCGCGATCTGCGCCGCCTTCGCGCTGGGCAGCGCGAGCACCTCGTCGAGGGCGTTGGTGTGCAGGCTCTGGGTGCCGCCGAGGACTGCGGCCAGCGCCTCGATCGCCGTCCGGGTGATGTTGTTGTCCGGCTGCTGCGCGGTGAGGCTGACCCCGGCGGTCTGGGTGTGGAACCGCAGCTGCTGCGCCTTCTCCGTCGTCGCCCCGTAGACGTCGCGCAGCCAGCGGGCCCAGATGCGGCGGGCGGCGCGGAACTTGGCGATCTCCTCGAAGAAGTCGATGTGCGCGTCGAAGAAGAACGAGAGGCCGGGCGCGAACTGCTCGATGTCCAGGCCGCGGGAGAGCCCGAGCTCCACGTAGGCGAAGCCGTCGGCCAGCGTGTAGGCCAGCTCCTGCGCGGCGGTCGAGCCGGCCTCGCGGATGTGGTAGCCCGACACGCTGATCGGCTTGTACGCGGGGATCTTCTCGGCGCAGTACTCCATCAGGTCGCCGATCAGGCGCAGGTGCGGCTCCGGCGGGAACAGCCACTCCTTCTGCGCGATGTACTCCTTGAAGATGTCGGTCTGCAGGGTGCCGTTGAGCGCCCCGATGTCGGCCCCCTGGCGCTCGGCGGCCACCAGGTACATGCAGAACACCGGGACGGCGGGGCCGCTGATCGTCATCGACGTCGTCGTCGCCGCCAGGTCGATGCCGTCGAAGAGCTCGTCCATGTCCACGGCGGTGTCGACGGCGACGCCGCAGTGACCGACCTCGCCGAGCGCGCGGGGGTCGTCGGAGTCACGGCCCATGAGGGTGGGCATGTCGAACGCGACCGACAGCCCGCCGCCGCCCTCGGCCAGGATCATCTTGTAGCGCTCGTTGGTCTGCTTGGCGTTGCCGAAGCCGGCGAACTGGCGGATCGTCCAGGCCCGCCCGCGGTAGCCGGTGGCGTGCAGGCCCCGGGTGAAGGGGAACTCCCCCGGGTAGCCGATCCGCTCGAAGCCCTCGACCGCGGACTCGTCGGCCGGGCCGTAGACCGGGTCGACCTCGACGCCCGAGAGGGTGGTGAAGTCGGCGTCCCGCACCTTGCCGCCCGCCAGCGCCGCGTCGTACCGCTGCTGCCACCGCTGCCGTGCGTCCTGGGTCATGTCCGGATAGTAGGACGTCCAACTATCCTGTGTCGACCGTCGCGCCGCTCACCGTCCGGCGACGTCACCGGCTCCCAGGCGCACCGCGCGCAGCGTCGTGAACAGCTGCTCGCGCTCCGGCTCGGAGAGGTCGGCCAGCCCGAAGTCCAGCGCGGTGAGCGCCGTCGTCGCCGCCTCCACCACCGCGCGCCCGCGGTCGGTGATCGCGGCCAGCACGCCTCGGCCGTCGGCCGGGTTGGGCCGCCGGTCCACGTACCCCGCGGCCACCAGCCGGTCGATCGCGTTGGTCACGCTGGTCGGGTGCACCATCAGCCGGCTGCCGATGACCTTCAGCGGCAGCTCGCCCCTGCGGCTGAAGGTGAGCAGCACGAGCACCTCGTACCGGGCGAAGGTCAGGCCGTGGGGTCGGAGCACGTCGTCGAAGCGAGCGAGCAGGATCTGCTGCACCCGGAAGACCGACGTCGCCGCGCGCATGGCCGACGCCGGGCCGAAGCGCTGCTCCCACGTCTCCCCCGCCCGCTCGATCGGGTCGAAGGGCAGCCCCAGCGGTCGGACCATGCGCGGCACGCTACCGGGACCCCTGCCGACACCCGCCTCCTCGCCGGTATCCGCGTATCCGCGGTTGTAAGGGAGCGATGGCCACGGCCAGGCGCACACCGGCGCTGACAGCGCCGCTCCGACCGGGCCGGTCGAGACTGTGGACGACCGCCCGGCACCCCCACCGGACGCGACACAGTGCCGGGGTGACCCGAACACCCGCCCGGCCCGCGCAGCTTCGTGGCCGGATCTTCCGCGGCTCCGAGCAGGTGGCCCGGGGTCGGCTGACCCGGGCGCAGCTGCGCAGCTCGGCCTGGCGTCGACTCTTCCCCGACGTGTACGCCTGCGCGTCCTTGCCCGTGACCCATCGGCTCCGGGCCGTCGCTGTCGCCGGATTGCTGCTCCCGCGCGCCGTGCTCAGCGGGCGGAGCGCAGCGGTGGTCTGGGGCGTGGATCTCGCCGACGCCGACCAGTCGGTCGAGTGCACCCTGGACGCCGGCCGACGGGCGGGCGCCGTGCGCGGGGTGCACGTGACGCGGCGGGGGCTACCACCAGAGGACGTCGTCCGCCGGGACGGCGTCCTCGTCACCACCCCGCTGCGGACGGCGCTGGACCTCGCACGCATCGAACCCCCGGACGAGGCCGTGGTCTGCGTGGACCGGTTCCTGCAGTCGGGCCTGGTCGCGCTCACCGAACTGCGCGCCGCAGCGGCCGCGACCACCGGCCCGGGATGTCGCGGGATCCGCCTGGCCGCGCAGCGGGCCGACGGGCTCGCCCAGTCACCGCAGGAGACGCGGTTGCGACTCCTGCTGGACCGGTCCCGGCTGCCGCGGCCCGTCGCCCAGTACGTGGTGCGCGACGCCGGCGGCTTCGTCGCGACGGTCGACTTCGGCTGGCCCGAGCACAAGGTGGCTCTCGAGTACGACGGCGTCTGGCACGGCGCACCTCAGCAGGTGGGCAAGGACAGGAGGCGGCTCAACCGGCTGACCGCAGCCGGGTGGACGGTGATCTTCGTGACCGCAGCGGACCTCCACGACCCGATCGCACTCGTCGCCCGTATCGCGACGGCGCTCCGCGCGCCGCGATACGCATGAATGCGGTTCCAGGTGCCCCAGAACCGCATCCGTGCGCATGCCGGCGACAGAGCGACAGAGCGACGTGTCACCCCCTCGACATGTCGACCCGGGGCTCAGGCGACGGCGGGGCGCAGGGGCGGGAGGTGCCGGACGCCGAACACCTCGCGCAGCGCCACCTGCGCGGCGTTGTCGCCGCACGCGCCGTGCACCGCCGGCCCGGGCGGGGTCGCGGCCGAGGCGAGGTAGACGCCCGTCACCGGGGTCTTGTAGGTGTTCCACCGCGGCACCGGGCGGGCCAGCATCTGCCGCAGCGTCGCCTGGCCGTTGGAGATGTCCCCGCCGAGGTAGCTGGGGTTCCACGCCTCCATCGCCACCGCGTTCTTCGTGTACCGCTCGAGCACGGTGTCGCGGAAGCCCGGCGCGAACCGCTCGATCTGCCGCTCGATCGCGTCGGTCATGTCGACCTCGGACCCGTGCGGCACGTGCACGTACGCCCAGAAGATGTGGCCGCCCTCCGGCGCGCGGGTGGGATCGGGCACCGTCGGCTGCACCGCGAGCACGTACGGGCGGTCGGTGATCTCACCGCGGTTCGGGGCGCGCTCGCCCGCGATCGTCTCGTCGAGGTCGCCGGCGACGTGGATGGTGCCCGCCCGCCGGACGTCGGGGTTGGTCCACGGCACCGGCTCCGACAGGATCCAGTCGATCTTGAACACGCCCGCGCCGTGGCGGTACCTGGAGACCCAGCGGCGGTAGCCCTCGTGCACCCGGTCACCGGCCATGGCGACGAAGTCGCGCGGGGTGGTGTCGAGCAGCACGGCGGGGACGCCGTCGAACTCGCGCAGGTCGGTGACGCGGTGCCCGGTGACCACCTCGCCGCCCTGCTCCTCCAGCGCGGTGACCATCGCGTCGGCCAGCCGCTGCGACCCGCCCTCGATCAGCGGCCACCCGGCGTGGTGGGACAGCATCGACAGCAGCATGCCCAGCGCGGAGGTGAGCGGCTGGCTGAGGTCCAGCATGCCGTGCGCGGCCGCGCCCCCGAGCAGCGCGCGGGCCTCCTGGGTGTCGAAGTACCGCTGCGCCAGCCACCGCACGTTGGGCAGGCCGGCCAGCCCGAACTGGGCGATCTGCGGCACGCTGCGCGTGGGCAGCCGCCGCAGCCGGCTGGTCAGGAAGAAGTCGACGACGTCGGTGCCGTGCTCCACCAGCGGCCCGAACAGCCGGCGGTAGGCGTCGGCGTCCTTACCCAGCCCCGCCGCGGTCTCCTCCAGCGACCGGACCGAGAGCGCCGCGCGCCCGCCGTCGAGCGGGTGCGCGAAGTTGACCTCCGGCTGCACGAGGCGCACCCCGCGGCTCGCCGGGTCGAACTCGCGGAAGAACGGCGCCGCGGCGGCCATCGGCTGCACGATCGAGCAGACGTCGTGGTGGTAACCGGGGCGCATGAGCTCCTCGGTGCGCATCCCGCCCCCGGGCCGCTCCGCCGCCTCCACCACCTGCACGCGGAGGCCGGCGGCGGACAGCCGCAGCGCCGCCGCCAGCCCGTTGGGCCCCGCTCCGACGACGACGGCGTCCGGCTTGCCGTTCACTGCCGTGGTCCGTTCACCCGTCCATCCTGGCCGTACCGCGCGCGACCTGCCCGGTCAGCGCTACAACTGGCCGAGCAGCTCGTCGGCCGCGCGGTAGGGATCGGTCCCGCCGCCGACCACCGCGTCGGCGAGCGCACCCAGCGCGGCCGATCCGCGCACGTCGCCCATCCGCTCCCGCAGCGTCGCCAGCGCGATCGCCTCGATCTCGCGGGCGGCCCGCTCGCTGCGCCGCCGGTGCCCTTCGCCCGAGGACTCCAGCCACTGCCGGTGCTCCTCGATGCGCACCAGCACCTCGTCGACGCCGTTGTCGACGTCCCGGGCGGCGACGGTGCGGCAGATGGGCGGGCGCCAGTGGCCGGCCTCGGAGTGCCGCCCGCCGAGGGAGAGCATGTAGCGGAGGTCGCGCACGGTCTGGTCCGCGCCGTCCCGGTCGGCCTTGTTGACGACGAAGACGTCGGCGACCTCGAGGATCCCGGCCTTCGCCGCCTGGATGCCGTCGCCCATCCCGGGCGCGACCAGGACCAGCGTGGTGTCGGCCAGCGAGGCGATCTCCAGCTCCGACTGCCCGACGCCGACGGTCTCGATCAGCACGACGTCGCAGCCGGCCGCGTCCAGCACCCGCAGCGCCTGCGGGGTGGCCCACGAGAGCCCGCCGAGGTGGCCACGGGAGGCCATGGAGCGGATGAAGACGCCGCCGTCCCCGGCGTGGTCCTGCATCCGGACCCGGTCGCCGAGCAGCGCACCGCCGGAGAACGGGGACGACGGGTCCACCGCGAGCACCCCGACCCGCTTGCCGGCCTGCCGCAGCGCCCGGACCAGCGCCGTCGTCGACGTCGACTTGCCCACCCCGGGCGAACCGGTCAGCCCGATCACCTGGGCCTGCCCGGTGTGCGGGGCCAGCGCGGCCGCCACCTCGCGCAGCGCGGGGCTGGCGTCCTCCACCAGGGAGATCAGCCGGGCCACCGACCGGGCGTCGCCCTCGCGGGCGCGCTCGACGAGGGCCGGGACGTCGGCGGCGCGGCGGGACCGCCGCCCGCTCGGGGCGGCGGGGGCGGACGTCTGGACCGCGGTCGCGGTGACGTCCTCCCCGCCCGCCCCCGTCACGCCTTCGCGGGGACGTGCAGGATCAGCGCGTCGCCCTGGCCACCGCCGCCGCAGAGCCCGGCGGCACCGACGCCGCCGCCCCGGCGGCGCAGCTCCAGCGCGACGTCGAGCACCACGCGGGCACCGCTCATGCCCACCGGGTGGCCCAGCGCGATGGCGCCACCGTTGGGGTTGACCTTCTCGGGGTCGATGCCCAGCTCGCGGGTGGAGACGATGCCGACGGCGGCGAAGGCCTCGTTGAGCTCGACGACGTCGAGGTCCGCAGGCTGGATGCCCTCGCGCTCGCAGGCCTTCTGGATCGCCCGGGACGGCTGGCTCTGCAGGGTGGCGTCCGGGCCCGCGACGACGCCGTGCGCGCCGATCTCGGCGATCGGCGTGATGCCGAGCTCGGCCGCCTTCTCTGCGCTCATGACGACGACCGCGCAGGCGCCGTCGGAGATCTGCGAGGCGGTGCCCGCGGTGATCGTGCCGTCCTTGGCGAACGCCGGCTTGAGCTTGGCGAGGCTCGCCGCGGTGGTGTCGGGCCGGATGCCCTCGTCCTCGGTGAACTCGATCGGGTCGCCCTTGCGCTGCGGGATCAGCACCGGGGTGACCGCCTCGGCGAAGATGCCGTCCTTGGCGGCGCGCGCGGCCTTCTGGTGGCTCGCGGCGGCGAACTCGTCCTGCTCCTCGCGGGTGAGGTCGTAGCGGGAGTTGGCCTTCTCGGTCAGCTCGCCCATCGCCACCTGGTCGAAGGTGTCGGAGAGCCCGTCGTGGGCCATCGAGTCGACGAGCTTCGTGTCGCCGTACTTGGTGCCGGTGCGGGAGTTCGCCAGGAGGTGCGGCGCCTGGGTCATCGACTCCATGCCACCGGCGACGACGATGTCGTACTCACCGGCTCGGATCAGCTGGTCGGCCATCGCGATCGCGCTGAGGCCGGAGAGGCAGACCTTGTTGATCGTCAGCGAGGGCACCGACATCGGGATGCCGCCGGCGACCGCGGCCGGACGGGCCGGGTTCTGACCGGCGCCGGCCTGGATGACCTGGCCCATGATCACGTAGTCGACCTGGTCGCCGGAGATGCCGGCGCGCTCGAGAGCGGCCTTGATGGCGACGCCGCCGAGGTCTGCCGCGGAGAAGTCCTTGAGCGAGCCGAGGAGCCGCCCCATCGGGGTACGGGCGCCGCTGACGATGACCGAGCGGGACATGCTGCCTCCAGGGGCGGGCCGCCGCCGTTGGCGGCCTCGTTGTCGGGACGCACCGCGATCGGCCGCGACCGGGGACGGTCACGACCAGGCGCGGCGTCGGGCCTTCCCGGAAGGATAGGACGGCGCCCGGAGGTGCGGCAGGCCCACTTCTGTGGTCGCGGTCACGCCGTCGGGGTGAGGCGTACCACTCCCACCTGTCGTCTCAGACGTCTTGTGGGCATCATGCCCGCGTGACCACCAACGACGCCGAGCGCACCAGCGCCTCCGCCGGGCTGCCCGCCGGCCTGTTCACGACCATCGACCACGTGGGCATCGCCGTCCCCGACCTGGACGAGGCGATCGCCTTCTACGCCCAGGCCTTCGGGGTGCAGTCGGTGCACGAGGAGACCAACGAGGAGCAGGGCGTCCGCGAGGCGATGCTCTCCGTGGGCAGCGGCGACACCCGCATCCAGCTGCTGGCGCCGCTCACGCCCGAGTCGACGATCGCCAAGTTCATCGGCCGCTCCGGGCCGGGCCTGCAGCAGCTCGCCTTCCGGGTCGACGACGTCGAGGCCGTCAGCGCCACGCTGCGCGAGCGCGGCCTGCGGCTGCTCTACGACGTCCCCAAGCGCGGGACGTCGGACAGCCGGGTCAACTTCATCCACCCGAAGGACGCCGGGGGCGTCCTCGTGGAGCTCGTCGAGCCCGCTGCCGACCCCGCCCACTGACCGACGACGACCGGCCGGTTACCCACGGGTAACATCGCGCCACCCGCACCGCCCCGCACCGCCCTCCGAGCCTGGCCAACGACGGCCACCGATGACCCGGGAGTACGCGTGAACGAGATCAGGGACGCCATCCTCGCCGACCAGCTGGACGCGCTGGGGAGCCTGCCCGTGCCGGAGTCCTACCGTGCCGTGCTGGTCCGCAAGGACGAGCAGGACATGTTCGAGGGGCTCGCCACCAAGGACAAGGACCCCCGCAAGTCGCTGCACGTCGACGAGGTCCCGACCCCCGAGCTCGGGCCGGGCGAGGCGATCGTCGCCGTCATGGCGTCGTCGGTGAACTACAACACCGTGTGGACGTCGATCTTCGAGCCGGTCTCGACCTTCGGGTTCCTCGAGCGCTACGGCCGCGTCTCGGAGCTCACCAAGAAGCACGACCTGCCGTACCACGTGGTGGGGTCCGACCTCGCCGGCGTCGTCCTGCGGGTGGGCCCCGGCGTGAACAAGTGGAAGGCCGGGGACGAGGTCGTCGCGCACTGCCTCTCGGTCGAGCTCGAGGACCCGGCCGGCCACGACGACACGATGATGGACCCGCAGCAGCGCATCTGGGGCTTCGAGACCAACTTCGGTGGCCTGGCCGACCTGGCGCTGGTCAAGAGCAACCAGCTCATGCCCAAGCCGGCCCACCTCAGCTGGGAGGAGGCCGCCGCCCCCGGGCTGGTCAACTCCACCGCCTACCGGCAGCTGGTCAGCCGCAACGGCGCCAACATGAAGCAGGGCGACACCGTCCTGATCTGGGGCGCCTCGGGCGGGCTGGGCTCGTACGCCACCCAGATGGCGCTCAACGGCGGCGCCATCCCGGTGTGCGTCGTCAGCAGCCCGGAGAAGGCGGAGATCGTGCGCCGGATGGGCGCCGAGCTGATCATCGACCGCTCCGCCGAGGGTTACCGGTTCTGGAAGGACGAGCACAACCAGGACCCCAAGGAGTGGCAGCGCCTGGGCAAGAAGATCCGTGAGCTCACCGGCGGCGAGGACGTCGACATCGTCTTCGAGCACCCCGGTCGCGAGACCTTCGGTGCCAGCGTCTACGTCGCCAAGAAGGGCGGCACGATCGTCACCTGCGCCTCCACCAGCGGCTACATGCACCAGTACGACAACCGCTACCTGTGGATGAACCTGAAGAACATCCTCAGCTCGCACTTCGCCAACTACAAGGAGGCGTGGGAGGCCAACCGGCTCATCGACAAGGGGCTGATCCACCCGACGCTGTCGAAGGTGTACCCGATGGACGAGGTCGGGCAGGCCGCCCTCGACGTCCACCGCAACGCGCACCAGGGCAAGGTCGGCGTCCTGACCCTCGCCCCCGAGGAGGGGCTCGGCGTCAAGGACCCCGAGAAGCGCGCGAAGCACCTCGACGCGATCAACCGCTTCCGCGGCGTCTGAGCTCCGCACCTGCCCGAGGTCCGGTGGGACCGGCCGCGTGCCGGCCCCACCGGACCTCGTTCCGCGTGTCACCAGGGACGTCCGGGACGCCTGGGATTCGACCCCCGAGGGACCGGTGACGAGCCCCTCCCCTTCTGCGAGGATGGACGCATGAGCGACCCCCGGCGCGATCTGCCGATGCACGAGGCCCAGCACTCGTTCGACGTGGTCCTGCGGGGGTACGACCGCAGCCAGGTCGCCGAGACGATCGAGCGGCTCGAGGAAGACTTCCGCATCGCGCTGGCCGACCGGGACGCCGCCGCCGCCCGCACGGCCGACCTGGCCGGCCAGCTGTCGGCCCTCCACGGCGAGGTCGAGGCGCTGCGCCGCAAGGCCGCGACCGCCTCGGCGCCCACCTTCGAGAACATCAGCGAGCGCATCCAGCACATGCTGCAGCTCGCCGAGGAGGAGGCCGCGGAGATCCGGCACGCCGCCGAGAACGACGCCATGGCCGTCCGCGAGCAGACCGCCGCCGAGGAGCGGGCGCTGCTCGAGCGCCACGCCGCCGGGCAGGCCGAGGTCGAGCGCATGATCGCCGAGGCGCGGCACAGCGCCGAGCAGATCGCGCAGAAGGCCCAGATCCGGGCCGACGAGCTGGTCGCGAAGGCCCAGGAGCGGGTGGCCCGGCTCGACGCCGAGTCCCAGGCCCGCCGCGCCAAGGTCGAAGAGGACTTCGACATCGCCCAGCGCGCCCGCCGCGCCGAGGCCGCCCGGGCCGAGGAGGACCGCGAGCGCGTCTCCGTCCAGGCCGCGCGCCAGCGCATCTCCGCCGCCGAGCAGCACGCGGCCCAGCTGGTCGCCGACGCCGAGGCCCGCGCCGAGGCGATCCGGGAGGTCCGCGACGAGCTGACCAGCCGGCTCGTCCAGGCCCGCAAGCTGCTGGACACCCTGCCCGACCTCGGTGACCGCCCCCAGCAGTCCCGCGATGACGCCGGCACCGAGCGGCGCTCCCGCCCGGCCGCGCACGCCGCCGCGGACACCTCGCCCGAGCAGCCGGCCGCCACCCCGCAGGCCGCGGCCCCCTCCCCGGGTGCCCCGTCCCCGAGTGCCCAGCCCGCGCCCGCGGAGCGGACCGCCCCCGCGGCCGCACCCGCCGCCGAGGCCCCGGCCACGGCGCCGTCCCAGTCCCCGGCCCCGGTGGGCGGGCCGCAGACGGGGCAGCAGCCGGCCATCCAGGCCGGCCGGGGCGAGAGCGAGGCGGCCGCGGCCCGGCAGCCCACCCGCACCGACCCGGTGACCGCCACGTTCCCCGCGGCCCAGCGCTCCGCCGAGCCGACCACCCGGCAGCTGCCCATGCCGCCGCGGCCCACGCCCACCGGCGCCGCCACGGCTCCGCAGGCGGCTCCCGCCCAGTCGATCGACCAGCCGGTGGGCCAGGGACGCTCCTGATCCCCCAGCGCTGCGCCCCGACAGCCCGCGTCCGCCTCGGACGCGGGCTGTCGGCCGTCCTGGCCCTCCTGCTCGTCGCCCTGGGCAGCGTTCTGGTCGCGCCGGTCCGGGCGCTGGCGGAGGAGGCGGGCACGGGGCTGCTGCGGGTCGCGCACCTCTCCCCCGACACCCCGGTGGTCGACATCTCCCTGACGCCGGCCGCAGCCGCCGGTCAGGTGCTCACCGACCCGGGGCCCCTCGTGGCCGACGCGCTGGGTTACGGCGAGGTGGGCGGCTACGCGGAGCTCGCCCCCGGCGCGTACGCGATCAGCGTGCGCGCGGCCGGCGCCCCGGCCACCGCGCCGCCGGTGCTCGCCACCCGCGTCGAGGTCGCCGCCGGCCAGGCCTGGACCGTGGCGCTCACCGGCTCGTTCGCCCGGTTGTCCCTGGAGCCGCTCCCCGACGACCTGAGCGCTCCGCCCCCGGGCGCCGCGCGGGTCCGGGTGGTCGCGGCGGCGGCCACGCTCCCCTCGGCCGACGTGCTGCCGGGCGACGGCCCGCCGCTCGCGACCGATCTGCGCTTCCCGGGCGCCGGCCCGTCCGTCGTCGTGCCCGGCGGGCGACACGTCGTCCGGGTGCCCGGTGCGGACGTCGCCGTCGCGCTGGACCTGCCGGCCGGCTCCGTCCGCACCGTGCTGCTGCTCGACCGGCCCGGCGGCGGCGTCGAGCTGCGCCCGGTGGTGGACGCGACGGGGCCGGGAGTGCAGCCCGTGGGCGGGGTCGAGGCCGGCGGCGGACCGGGGGCGACCGGGAGCTGGCTGGCGCACGTCCGCGCCGCGCTGACCGCCGCGGCGGCACGGGCCGCCGTGCCCGCCGGGATCGCGCACCCCGTCCGGCTGCGGGTGCCGGCCGCCGGTATCGACACCGCCGTCGTCGGCACGGGCCTCGACGGCGACGGCGCCCTGCTCCCGCCGGCGGACCCGGCGCTGACCGGCTGGTTCACCGGCGGCCCGCTGCCCGGCGCGCCCGGCCCGGCGGTGCTCACCGGCCACGTCGACTGGGCCGGCCGCCCGGGCGCCCTCGGCGGGCTCGCGGAGGTCGCCCCCGGGGACGAGGTGCGGGTGGACCGGGCCGACGGGACGACGGCCCGCTTCCGGGTGACCGACGTCGACCGGTACGCCAAGGCGGGTTTCCCGGGGTCGGCGGTCTACGCCCCCACGCCGGCGGCCGAACTCCGGTTGATCACCTGCGGTGGGCCGTTCGACGCCGACCAGCGCACCTACCGCGACAACGTGGTCGTGTCGGCCGAGCTGATCGACTGAGCCCGCTCAGCGACGCCGGTCGCGGGAGCGCCAGCAGACGGTGTGCCAGTGCCGCCGCCGGTCGGCGGCCGAGTCGACGTCCCAGGGGTCGAGGTCGGAGTCCCGGACGTAGGCCGGCCAGGTGACCACGTGCGGCGTCCCGGGGCGGATCTCCTGGTCGCAGCCGGGGCAGCGGTAGGTCTTGCCCGTGGCCGCGCCGGTGAGCGACCGGACGACCCAGTCGCCGTCGGCGGCCTCCTCCACCGGGTCGACGCGACGAGCCGGCTCGCGACCCGAAGGCCTCGAGCCGGCTCGTGGTCGGCGACGGGGCACCCGTCAGCGGCCGGCGTAGTCCCGGAAGCCGCGACCGGTCTTCCGGCCGAGGTAGCCGGCGGTCACCAGGTGCTCGAGCAGCGGAGCCGGGGCGAAGCCAGGCTCGCGGAACTCGGTGTACAGCTCCCGCTCGATCGCCAGGGAGACGTCCAGGCCGACGACGTCGAGGAGCTCGAACGGCCCCATCGGGTACCCGCAGCCGACCTTCATGGCGGCGTCGATGTCGTCGGCGGTGGCGTAGTGGGCCTCCAGCATCTTCACCGCGTCGTTCAGGTACGGGAAGAGCAGGGCGTTGACGATGAAGCCGGCCCGGTCGGTGCAGGAGACCGCGTGCTTGCCCAGCTGGGCCGACACCGCGTGGATGGTCGCCGCGACGTCCGGGGCGGTGGAGATCGTCGAGACGACCTCGACCAGCTTCATGACCTGCGCGGGGTTGAAGAAGTGCATGCCCACGACGTCGGACGGGCGGCCGCTGGCCTTGGCGCACTCGATGACCGGCAGGCTCGAGGTGGTGGTCGCCAGCACGGCCCCGGGCCTGGTGATCTCGCCAAGGTTGGCGAACAGCGCCTCCTTGACCGGCAGCGACTCGACGACGGCCTCGATGACGAGGTCGCGGTCGGCGAGGTCGTCCAGCGACGTGGTGCCGGTGACCCGGGCGAGGATCTCGTCCTTGGTGGCCTCGTCGAGCCGGCCGCGGACGACCTGCTTGTCCAGCGACTTGGCGAGCGCCTTGGTGACGGCCTCGACCTTCTCGGGGGACCGGGCCACGAAGACGACGTCGAAGCCGCCCTTGGCGACGACCTCGATGATCCCGGTGGCCATGGTCCCGGAGCCCACGACGCCCACGGTCCGCACGGGGCGCGCGCCCTCGGCGGCACCGCCGGGGGTGGGGGTGGCGTCGTCACCGACGACCTCGGCGGAACCCGCCTCGGCGTAGGTGTAGAAGCCGCGGCCGACCTTCCGGCCGAGCAGGCCGGCGGTCATCATCTGCTTGATGATCGGGCTCGGCGCGTGCAGCCGGTTGCGCGACTGCTTGTACATCGTGTCGAGGATCTCGTAGGCGGTGTCGATGCCGATGAGGTCCATGAGCGCCAGCGGGCCCATGGGCAGGCCGCAGCCCAGGCGCATGGCCGCGTCGATGTCCTCGCGGCTGGCGTACCGGTTCTCGAACATCGAGACGGCGTGGTTGAGGTAGCCGAACAGCAGGGCGTTGGCGATGAAGCCCGCCTTGTCGCCGATCGTCACGTCGACCTTGCCCAGCCGGTCGGCCAGCGCCTCGACGTCCTCGACCACGGAGGGCTCGGTGACGACGGTGCGGACCACCTCGACCAGCTTCATGACCGGCGCCGGGTTGAAGAAGTGCATCCCGATGACCTTGCTGGGCCGGCCGGTGACGACCGAGAGCTCGGTGACCGACAGGCTGGATGTGTTCGTCGCCAGGATGGTGTCCGGCGGGCAGATCTTGTCGAGCTTGGCGAACAGGTCCGCCTTGAGCTCCATCCGCTCCGGCACGGCCTCGATGACCAGCTCCGCGGTGCCCAGGTCCTCCAGCGAGGTGCTGAACCGGATCCGCTCGAAGATCGCGTCGCGGTCGGCGGGGTCGAGCTTCCCGCGGGCCACCGCCCGGTCGGTCGACTGCTCCACGTGGCCGCGGCCCCGGGCCAGCGCCTCGTCCCCCACCTCGACGGCGGTCACGGACAGCCCCGCCCGCGCGAGCACCTCCGCGATGCCGGCACCCATGGTGCCCAGCCCCACGACGCCGACCTCGTTCAGTTCCCTGGCCACGTTGCCATCTCCCATCGCCGGTGATCGCGGGGAAGTCTCTCACCCGCCGATCCCGGACGCGCGAGGCCTACCGGCAAGTAGCCGGGCGGGGCCTCACCGGCAGCGATGTGCGCCCGCGGCGCCCCTCTCGTCCTGGCAGCGCGCCGCCGGCGCACATCGCTCCGGCAGGCGGGCTAGAAGAGCCGCTGGGTCGGGTCGTCGGTGCCCTTGAGGACGGCGTAGTCGACGGTGACGCAGTCGATCCCGCGGTCGGTGGCGAGCACCCGGGCCTGCGGCTTGATCTCCTGGGCGGCGAACACGCCGCGCACCGGCGCCAGCAGCGGGTCGCGGTTGAGCAGCTCCAGGTAACGGGTCAGCTGCTCCACGCCGTCGATCTCGCCACGGCGCTTGATCTCCACCGCCACCACCGCGCCGGCGGCGTCGCGGCAGAGCAGGTCGACCGGCCCGATCGCCGTCGGGTACTCCCGGCGCACCAGCGACCAGCCCGGCCCGAAGGTCTCCACGTGCAGGGCCAGCAGCCGCTGCAGCTCCGCCTCGACGCCGTCCTTCTGCAGGCCCGGGTCCACGCCGAGCTCCTGCGCGTGGTCGTGCAGGACCTCCTCGATGCTGATGATCAGCTGCTCGCCGGCCTTGTTCGTCACCGTCCACGTGCCCGCGCCGTCGGCGAGCTCCTCCTCGAGGCGGCAGGGCGGGCTCATCCAGTTCAGCGGCTTGTAGGCGCGGTCGTCGGCGTGCACCGACACCGACCCGTCGGCCTTGACCAGCAGCAGACGGGTCGCCGACGGCAGATGGGCGGTGAGCCGACCGATGTAGTCGACGGAGCAACGGGCGATGACCAGACGCACGGGCGCCGACGGTACCGGCCGGTCGCCGGAGGTACACCGACGGGACTTACGGAAACAGAAGGACCGGAACCTGGTGACGGTCATCACAGCAGCGGACAGAATGGCCCCGTGCCCGCCTTGCGAGAGACCACCACGCCCGCGAGCACCGACGGGCTCGCCGGCGACTGGGTGCACTGGCTGCTCGACGCGGCCCGCACGCGGCTCGGCATGGAGATCGCCTGGGTGTCCCTGTTCCGGGAGGGCAACCAGCTGATCACCTCGATCACCGGCGCGCTGGACGCCATGAACGTGCAGGAGGGGATGAGCACCCCGCTGGAGGGCTCCTACTGCGTCCGGGTCCTCAGCGGGCAGCTGCCGCCCGTGGTGACCGGCGCCGCCCGTGACCCGCGGACCCGGGACCTGCCGGTGACCGGCGATCTGGGCATCGGCTCCTACGTCGGTGCGCCGCTCCGGGGCGCCGACCAGCGCCCGGTGGGGATGCTGTGCTGCCTGAGCCGTGACCCGGGCACGCACCTGGACGGCGATGCGGTGCGCACGGTGGAGCTGCTGGCCGACCTGATCAGCGACCACCTCATGCACCCGCGGCCGGCGTCCAGGCAGGACCTCGCGGAGCGCCGCACGAGGCTGCGGGCCTTCCTGCAGCAGGGGGCGGTGGAGGTGCTCCTGCAGCCGGTGGTCGACATGCGGACCGGCCAGGTCGTCGGGCACGAGGCCCTCAGCCGCTTCCCCGGCTGGGGCGGGGACGGGCCGGCGGAGCTGTTCAGCGAGGCCGCCGCGCTCGGGATCGGGGTCGAGCTCGAGGAGGTCGCGGCCCGCGCCGCGCTGGCGGCCGCCGGCCGGCTGCCCGGTCGGCTGACCCTCGCGGTGAACCTCTCCGCCGACGCACTGCTCTGCCCCACCGTCGTCGACCTGCTGCTGGACCACGCGGGGTGCCCGCTGGCGGTCGAGATCACCGAGCACAGCCGCGTCGACGACTACGAGTCCGTCGCCGCGGTGACCCGCCGGCTGCGCGCCGCCGGCGTCACCGTCTGCGTCGACGACGCCGGCGCCGGGTATGCGAGCCTGCGGCACATCCTGCGGCTGAGCCCCGACGTCATCAAGCTCGACATCGGGCTGGTCATGGGACTGCACACCGACCCGGCCCGGCAGGCCATGACGTCGGCGATGGTGGCGTTCGCCGGCGACACCGGCGCCCGGCTGGTGGCCGAAGGGGTGGAGCAGGCGGCGGAGCGGGGCGCCCTCCTCGACCGCGGTGTCCACTACGGGCAGGGCTACCTGTTCGGCCGGCCGCGCCCCGCCCGCGACGTCCTCGGGGCCGGCTGACCGCTCCGCCCCTGCGGGACGGAACCTCGGCGGCGGATGCGCCGTCGTACCCGTATGCCGACTTTTCCCGCCCGCGCCGTCGTCGCCGTGGTCCTGCTCCTCCTGCTGGGTGCCTGCGCGGAGCGCGCCGGCGGGGAGGGCGCCGGTGCGGAGGACTCCCCCGCCGCGCCGCCGGCGGACGATACGACGGTCGTCCTGCAGGTCCTGGAGACCGGCGGCTTCACGACCCCCGCGCTCCTCGCCGGCCGGGTCCCGACCGTCACGGTCTACTCCGACGGACGGGTGATCACCGACGGCCCGGTGCCGGCCATCTGGCCGGGCCCCGCGCTGCCCAACCTGCAGCAGTACCTGCTCGACGACGGCGGGGCACGGGAGCTGGTCGACCGGGCCCTCGCCGCGGGCGTCGCGGAGACCGGCGACCTCGGCCAGCCCCCGGTCGCCGACGTGACCAGCACCCGGTTCGTCGTCCGCACCGACGGGGAGACGATCAGCCGGGAGGTCTACGCCCTCGGGATCGGGTCGACGCCCCGCGAGGTGCCCGGCGAGGACGGGCTGCCCGGCGAGGACCCGCAGCACGGCCTCACCGAGGAGCAGCTCGCCGCCCGCGAACGGCTCGCGACCCTCGTGGACGAGCTGCGCGACCCGGCGGCGGTCCTGGGCGCCGACCGGGTGACCGGGCCGGAGCCGTACCGGGCGGAGGCGGTGGCCGCGCTGGTCACGCCGTACACCGAGGTGGACCCCGCCCAGCCGGAGCAGTCGTGGCCCGGGCCGGAGCTGCCCGGCGAGCCCGTCGGCCCCGGGGTCACCTGCGTGACCGCCGACGGCGAGGCGGCGCAGGCCGTCCTGGACGCCGCGGCGTCGGCCACCTCGGCCACCCCGTGGACGACTCCCGACGGGTCCCGCTGGTCGGTGGTGCTCCGCCCGCTGCTGCCGCACGAGTCCGGCTGCGCCGACCTGCCGACGGAGTGACCCCTCCGCCGACTGCCCCGACGACCACGGGCCCGGACCTCGCGGAGAGGTCCGGGCCCGTGGCGCCGTGCGTCCTGCCCTACGCGGTCGCCGGCTCCCGGAAGCCCTACGCGGTCGCCGGCTCCCGGAGGTCGGTGTCGACGCCGCCGCGCTCCTCGACCGGGGCCAGCGGGTCGATCGTCCTCGTCGAGCGGTAGCGCTCGAGGTCGAGGATGCCCTCGCGCTTGGCCACGATCGTGGGGACCAGCGCCTGCCCGGCGACGTTCACCGCGGTGCGCCCCATGTCGAGGATCGGGTCGACGGCCAGCAGCAGACCCACGCCGGCCAGCGGCAGGCCGAGGGTGGACAGCGTGAGGGTCAGCATGACCACCGCGCCGGTGACGCCGGCGGTGGCCGCCGAGCCGATGACCGACACCAGGACGATGAGCAGGTAGTCGGTGAGGCCGAGGTCCACCCCGAAGAACTGGGCGACGAAGATCGCCGCCAGCGCGGGGTAGATCGCCGCGCAGCCGTCCATCTTCGTCGTCGCACCCAGCGGGACGGCGAACGAGGCGTAGGACCGCGGGACGCCCAGGTTCTGCTCGGTCACCCGCTCGGTCACCGGCAGCGTGCCGATCGACGAGCGCGAGACGAAGGCCAACTGGATCGCCGGCCAGGCCCCGGCGAACCACCGCAGCGGCGAGAGGCCGTGCAGGCGCAGCAGCACCGGGTAGACGACGAACAGCACCAGCGCGAGCCCTGCGTAGACGGAGCCGGCGAAGACGCCGAGCGAGCCGAGGGACTCCCAGCCGTAGCTGGCGACGGCGTTGCCGATCAGGCCGACGGTGCCCAGCGGCGCGAGCAGGATGACCCACCACAGCATCTTCTGCACGACGGCCAGCGCGGAGCGGACGAAGCCGAGGAACGGCTCGGCCGCCTCGCCGACCTTCAGCACCGCGATGCCGATCGCCGCGGCGATGACGATCAGCTGGAGGACGTTGAACGACAGGTCACCCTCGGCCGACGACTGCAGACCGAGGATGTTGCCGGGCACGATGCCGTTCAGGAAGTCGAACCAGGAGCCGGTCCGGGTGGGGTCCGCCTGCGCCGCGGCGTCGACCGAGCTGTTGCGGCCCGGCTGGGTGAGCAGGCCGAGGGTGATCCCGATGCCGACGGCGATCAGCGCGGTGATGGCGAACCACAGCAGGGTCTGGGCGGCCAGCCGTGCGGCGTTCGAGACCTGCTTGAGGTTGGCGATGCTGACGATCACCGCGGTGACGATCAGCGGCGGGACGAGGGTCTTCAGCAGCGTGACGAACGTGCTGCCGATGGTCTGCAGGGTGCTGGTGAGCCAGTTGGGCGAGCCGTCGGCGACGGTGCCCATCTCACGGGCGACGAAGCCGAGGGCCACGCCCACGACGAGGGCGAGGAGTACCTGCGCCGCGAAGGGCACGCGGCGGAGACGAGCGAGCACGGGGGTGGTTCCGTTCTGGGTGAGGGTTGACCGGTCGGGGCGGCGTCAGCCCGGACAGCGGTCCACCGTCACGCGGCCGAAGTCGACGGTGCGCCGCCGCGTCAGCCCCCAGATGTTCTGCACGGGTAGGTCAGTCCGCCCGAGCCCTGCGGCATTCCGGTTGTGCCGCGGTTCACCCGGTGGAGTGCATCCTCAGTCCGGCCAGACCGGACGGCGCTTCTCCAGGAAGGAGGCCATGCCCTCGCGGGCACCGGGCAGCTGGCTGGCCGCGGCCATGACCTCGATCGCGGTCGCGTACGCGTCCCGCTCCGGCCGGTCCAGCTGCGCGTACATCGTCTGCTTGCCCCACCCCTTGCTCGCCCGCGAGCCCCGGGTGGCCCGGTCCATCAGGTCGTCGACGGCGGTGTCCAGGTCGGCGTCGGGCACCACCCGGTTGACCAGGCCCCAGTCCAGGGCCGTCGCCGCGTCGATGACGTCGCCGGTCAGCGCCAGCTCCATCGCCCGCTTGCGGCCCACGTTGCGCGCGATCGCCACCATCGGCGTGTGGCAGAACCAGCCACCCTTGCCCCCGGGGGCGGCGAACCCCGCGGACTCCGCGGCGACGGCGAGGTCGCACGAGGCCACCAGCTGGCAGCCGGCGGCCGTGGCCAGGGCGTGCACGCGGGCCAGGACGACCTGCGGCACGTCCTGCACCGTCTGCATCAGCTCGGTGCAGAGCCGCAGCAGGCTGCGCACCTCGGGCAGCGGGGCGCCCGCCACGTCGGCGAAGTCGTGGCCGGCGCTGAACACCGGCCCCTCGGCGGCGAGCACGATACCCGCGGCATCGCTCCGCCCGGCCTCGGTCACGGCCTCCAGCAGCTGGGTGAGGTGCTCGCGGGAGAGCGCGTTGCGCTTCGCCGCGCGGGTCATCGTGATGCGGACGACGTCGCCGTCGCGTTCGACCCGTGGCGCGCCGTGGTCGGTCATGCCCCGACCACACCATGCCGGGCCCCGGTCGGCAATGACGATCGCGCCCGCAGCGGGGACGCTGGACCGGTGGCCGATCCCGAACCGCTCAGCCGGACCGCCCCGGGACCGGCGGGCCGCACGGTGTTCACCCAGGGCTGGCGCGACGTCGCGTTCCTCCACTGGGCGGTCGACCCGGCACGCGTCGCTCCCCTGCTGCCGGCCGGGACCCGCCCCGACGTGCTCGACGGTGCCACCTACGTCGGGCTCATCCCGTTCCGCATGCAGCGGATCGGGGTGCTCGGGACACCGGGCATCCCTTACCTCGGCTCGTTCGCCGAGACCAACGTCCGGCTCTACTCGGTCGACGACCGGGGACGCCGGGGCGTCGTCTTCCGGTCGCTGGACGCCGAGCGCCTGGTCCCCGTGGTCACCGCCCGGTGGGCCGCCCGGTTGCCGTACGCGTGGTCGCGCATGCGGATCGAGCACACCGGCGACCACTGGACCTACAGCTGCCGCCGGCGCTGGCCCGGCCCCGCCGGCGCGCACAGCAGGGTCACGGTCCGGGTGCGCGGCCGGCTGCCCCGGCCGGAGCCGCTGGACCAGTTCCTGACCGCCCGGTGGGGCCTGCACCGGCCCGGCCGATCCGGCCCGGCGTACTGGCCCAACGAGCACCCGGAGTGGCCGCTGCACCGGGCGGAGCTGGTCGACCTGGACGACTCGCTGCTGTCCGCGGCCGGCCTCGGCGACCTCTCCGGCCCGCCCGACAGCGTGCTGTTCTCCCCGGGCGTCGACGTCCGCTTCGGCCCGGTGCTCAGGCCGGGGCGGGCACCCTCTCCCCGAGACCGTTCGCCTCGCGCACCACGTCGACGACCTGGCCCATGATGTCGTTCAGCCCGAAGTCCTTCGGGGTGAAGACGCGGGCGACGCCCTGCTCGCGCAGCCGCCGCGCGTCGCTGTCGGGGATGATCCCGCCGACCACGACCGGGACGTCGTCCATCCCGGCCGCCTTCAGCCCCCGCAGCACGGCGGGCACCACCTGCAGGTGCGAGCCGGAGAGCACCGACAGGCCGACCACGTGCACGTCCTCCTCGACCGCCGCCGAGACGATCTGCTCGGGGGTGAGCCGGATGCCCTGGTAGATCACCTCGAAGCCGGCGTCGCGGGCCCGCACGGCGATCTGCTCGGCGCCGTTGGAGTGCCCGTCCAGGCCGGGCTTGCCCACCAGGAACCGCAGCCGTCCACCGATCTCCTCACCGGTGGCCCGCACCCGCTCGCGGACGGCGGTCAGGTTCTCGTCGGCCTCGCCACCGCCGGCGGCCGCGGCCACGCCGGTGGGCGCCCGGTACTCGCCGAACACCTCGCGCAGCACCCCGGCCCACTCCCCCGTCGTCACGCCGGCACGGGCGCAGTCGAGGGTCGGGAGCATGAGGTTCTCGGTCGTGCCGGCCACCTCCCGCAGCCGCTGCAGCGCCCGCTCGACCGCCTCGGGGTCGCGCTCGGCGCGCCACTTCTGCACCGCCTCCTGGGCGGCGGCCTCGACGGCCGGGTCCACGACCATGATCGCCGCGTCCAGGTCGGCGGTCAGCGGGTTGGGCTCGGTGGTGTCGAACTTGTTGACCCCGACGACGACGTCCTCGCCGCTCTCCATCCGCCGCCGGCGCTCGGCCAGCGAGCCGACCAGCTCGCCCTTCATGTAGCCGGACTCGACGGCCACGACGGCCCCGCCCATCTCCTGCACGCGGGCGATCTCCGCCCGGGCGCCCTCGACCAGCTCGGCGACCTTCTTCTCCACCACGACCGAGCCGGTGAACAGGTCCTCGTACTCGAGCAGGTCGGTCTCGTAGGCGAGCACCTGCTGCAGCCGCAGCGACCACTGCTGGTCCCAGGGCCGGGGCAGGCCGAGGGCCTCGTTCCACGCCGGCAGCTGCACGGCACGGGCGCGGGCGTCCTTGGACAGGGTGACCGCGAGCATCTCCAGCACGATCCGCTGGACGTTGTTCTCCGGCTGCGCCTCGGTGAGGCCGAGGGAGTTGACCTGCACGCCGTAGCGGAAGCGGCGGTGCCTGGCGTCCTGGACGCCGTAGCGCTCCTTCGTCAGCTCGTCCCAGAGCTGGGTGAAGGCCCGCATCTTGCACATCTCCTCGACGAAGCGGACCCCCGCGTTGACGAAGAAGGAGATGCGGGCGACGACCTCGCCGAAGCGCTCGGCCGGCACCTGGCCCGAGTCGCGGACCGAGTCCAGGACGGCGATCGCGGTGCTCATCGCGTAGGCGATCTCCTGCACCGGCGTGGCCCCGGCCTCCTGCAGGTGGTAGCTGCAGATGTTGATCGGGTTCCACTTCGGCATCGTCGTCACCGTGTAGGCGACCATGTCGGTGATCAGCCGCATCGACGGAGCCGGCGGGAAGACGTAGGTCCCCCGCGACAGGTACTCCTTGATGATGTCGTTCTGCGTCGTCCCCGCCAGCTTCGCGACGTCGTGCCCGTGCTCCTCGGCGACCGCCTGGTAGAGCGCGAGCAGCCACATGGCCGTGGCGTTGATGGTCATCGACGTGTTCATCTCGTCGAGCGGGATGCCGTCGAACAGGGCGCGCATGTCGCCGATGTGCGTGACCGGGACGCCCACCTTGCCGACCTCGCCGACGGCGAGCTCGTCGTCGGGGTCGTATCCGGTCTGCGTGGGCAGGTCGAAGGCGACCGAGAGGCCGGTCTGCCCCTTCGCCAGGTTGCGGCGGTACAGGGCGTTGGACTCAGCCGGCGAGGAGTGCCCGGCGTAGGTGCGCATGACCCAGGGGCGGTCGCGCTCGTTCGGCGTCTTCGGGAACGGCATACCGGCGGAGTGTAGGGCGGTTACCGGCCGGTAGCAGCCCCGCCCACGGAGGGCGCGCGGTGGCACACTCGATCGGGTCGGACGGAAGGGGGCAGACGGGTGGACGTCGGACGCCTCAGCTACCTGGTGGGGCCGCTGGTCACCGTCGTCGTGCTCGTGCTGCTGATGCTGTTCGCGCGCTGGGCGTTCGGCGGCGGCGACACCGGCGGCCTGGCCCGCGGGGGCGGCACGGCCGGGGACGACGGGCTGCTCACCCGGATCGCCACGCTGAGCCGCCGGGAGTCGGCCCTGGCGTTGCGGGCGGTGCTGTCCGACGCCGGCATCCGCTCCACCGTCCGCTTCCCCGGTGCGCACCGCGCCGAGATCCTGGTCTTCCCGGAGGACGCCGACCGGGCCCGCGCGCTGGCCGTCTCCTTCGGCGGCGGCTGACCCGGACCGCGGCGGCTCAGTCGGGCCGCTGGGTGCGGGTCACGTCGGCGCCCAGTCCGCGCAGCTGGTCGACGAAGTCGGGGTAGCCGCGGTCGACGTGGTGCACGTCCTGCACCTCGGTGATCCCGTCCGAGCACAACCCGGCCAGCACCAGCCCGGCACCGGCCCGGATGTCGGTGGCCAGCACCGGTGCGCTGGAGAAGCGCTCCCGGCCGCGGACGACGGCGTGGTGGCCGTCGATGCGGACGTCCGCGCCGAGCCGCACGAGCTCGTTGACGAACATGAACCGGCCCTCGAACACGTTCTCGGTGATCAGCGCCGTCCCGGTGGACACCGCGGCGAGGGCCACGGCCATCGGCTGCAGGTCGGTCGGGAAGCCGGGGAACGGCAGCGTGACGACGTCGACGCAGCGGGGCCGGCCGTCCATCGCCACCCGGATGCCGTCGGGCAGCGCCTCCACGGTGGCCCCGGCGTCGACGAGCTTGTCCAGCGCCACGGTGAGGTGCTCGGCGACGGCGCGCTCGACGACCACGTCGCCACGGGTCATGACGGCACCGATGGCCCAGGTGCCGGCGACGATCCGGTCGGGCACCGTCGAGTACGCCACCGGCTGCAGCGCGTCGACGCCCTCGACGGTGATCGTGGAGGTGCCGGCGCCGTCGATCCGCGCGCCCATCTCGCCGAGCATCCGGCACAGGTCGACGATCTCGGGCTCCCGCGCGGCGTTGTCCACGACCGTGGTCCCCTCGGCCAGCACCGCGGCCATGACCAGGTTCTCGGTGGCCCCGACCGACGGGAAGTCCAGCCAGATCGAGGTGCCGACGAGCCGGGGCGCGGTGGCCACCAGGAACCCGTGCTCGCTCACGATGGTCGCGCCGAGCCGCTCGAGGCCCGAGATGTGCATGTCGAGGCCGCGGGAGCCGATGGCGTCCCCGCCGGGGAGGGCCACCCGGGCGCTCCCGCAGCGGGCCACGAGCGGGCCCAGCACGCTGATCGAGGCGCGCATCCGGCGCACCAGGTCGTAGTCGGTCTCCGTCGACGGCTTCTCGGGGACGTCGATGGTCAGCCGGCCGCCACCGGTCCCGGGCGCGCGCTCGTAGGAGACGTCGCAGCCGAGCCGGCGCAGCACCTCGCTCATGATCGCCACGTCGAGGATGTCCGGGACCTCGTCGATCGTCGAACGCCCCGTGGCCAGCAGCGCCGCCGCCATGAGCTTCAGGGCACTGTTCTTGGCACCGGTGACCCGTACCCGGCCCGCGAGCCTCGCTCCCCCGGCCACCTCGAAGCACTCCACCGGCCCACCCTACGGCGCCGGGTCCGCGCACCGGCGTCACCGCGGGCCTGCGCCGCCTAGGCTGCGGGCATGACGGTCCGGCTCACCCGCATCTACACGAAGACCGGCGACGCCGGTCAGACGCACCTGGGCGACATGAGCCGGGTGTCGAAGACCGACGCGCGCCTGGTCGCCTACGCCGACGTCGACGAGGCCAACAGCGCGATCGGTGTGGCGCTCGCGCTCGGCTCGGCCGCACCGGCGGTGGCCGACCTGCTGCGCAGCATCCAGAACGACCTGTTCGACGTCGGTGCGGACCTGTGCACGCCGATCGTCGAGGCCCCGCAGTACCCGCCGCTGCGGGTGACCGCCGCCTACACCGAGCGGCTCGAGTCGGCCTGCGACGCCCACAACGAGACGCTGCCGAAGCTCAGCAGCTTCATCCTGCCCGGCGGCACCCCGCTGGCCGCCCTGCTGCACCAGGTGCGGGTGGTGGTGCGGCGCGCCGAGCGCAGCGTGTGGGCCCTCCTGGAGGCCGAGCCGGAGCGCACCAACCCGGAGACGGCGCGCTACCTCAACCGGCTGTCGGACCTGGTGTTCATCCTGGGCCGGGTGGCCAACCCCGACGGCGACATCCTCTGGGAGCCCGGCGCGCACAGCGGCGTGCACGCCCAGCGCGAGGCGGCGGCCGGGCCGGCATCCGACTGAGGGCGCGGCCGGCACTCAGCTCCCGGGTGGCGCGGCCTCCATCCAGGACAGGAAGCCGGTCAGCGTCGAGGGCTCCATGGCCAGCTCGCGGAGCCCCTCGGACGTGCTGCAGGAGAGGACGACGACGTCACCCGGCAGGGCGAGGTCGTCGCGGCCGGCCGGCCGCTGGGCCAGGACGCGAGACCCCGCCCGGTGCAGCCGGAGCTGCGGGCGGACCGACAGGGACAGCGCGCGGTACCACAGCAGCGCGTCGTCGCCATACCAGGCGACGCCCACCGACCAGCGGGGCGAGCTCCCCGCCCGGGTCCACATGGTGACCGCGCCGAGGCCGGACAGCAGGAACCGGCGGCGCAGCAGGAAGACCACGACGACGAGCAGCAGCAGGACGCCGATCAGGACCAGCAGGGCCGTGGTCATCCTGCGCGCTCGCCGGGTGGATCAGGCGCTCTGGCCGGCCGCCCTCAGCCGGGACTCGGCGCGACGGGCCGCGGCCAGCCCCTCGGGGCTGTCCTTCTCGCCCTCCGCCCGGCGCAGCGCCTCGCGAGCGCGCTCCACATCGATCTCGGAGGAGATCTCCGCCGTCTCGGCGAGGATGGAGACCCCGCGCTCGGTGACGGACAGGAACCCGCCGTGGGCCGCGACGACCAGGTCCTCACCCGACTCGGTGTGGATGGTCACGACGCCGCCGTCGGCCAGCTGACCGAGCAGCGGGGCGTGGCCGGGGAGCACACCGAGCTCGCCCTCCGTGGTGCGGGCGATGACGCTGGTGGCCTCGCCGGACCAGATCTTGCGCTCGACGGCCACCAATTCGACCTGCAGGGTCGCCACGACACTCCTCGGGGTCCACCTCCCCGCCGGGGAGGTGTGGTGCGTTCGGGTACGCCGGCCCGGGCGAGCCGACGACGGACGGGCCCACTCTAGCGGCGTGTCGCGCGGCGCCCCGGGGGGCGGGTCCTCCGTCAGGCGGCGCGGCGGTAGAGCAGCGTGTAGCGGCCCACGCGGACCCACGGGTGGCGGACGCAGGTGGACGAGGCCCAGCGATCGGTGTCGAAGGCGGTGATCGGGGCGTCGACCGGCGCGTACGGGGGCCACGTCCAGTCAGCGGCCGCCCGGCCTCCGGTCGCACGCACCGCGCTGTCCCGGTCCACGTCGCCCCCCACGTCGGCGCCCGTCGACGGGCGCGCCTGCGACAGATGCTCGGCACACCGCTGCCCCGCCCGTAGGCCTGGGCACGAAGATCACCCGGACGGGCGAGGGTCCGGGGCGACGGACGACGACGGCCGGGCCGCCCCGAAGGGCGACCCGGCCGCTGCGCGTGGTCCGGGGAGGCGGTCAGGCCTTCTTGAGCTTGTTCGCGTTCTTCTCGAGGTCCTCGAGACCACCGCACATGAAGAACGCCTGCTCCGGCACGTTGTCGTAGGTGCCCTCGGTGAGCGCCTTGAACGCCTCGAGGGTCTCCGAGAGCGGCACGTAGGAGCCGGGCTGACCGGTGAAGGCCTCGGCCACGAACATGTTCTGCGAGAGGAAGCGCTCGATGCGCCGGGCCCGGTTGACCGTGACCTTGTCCTCCTCGGAGAGCTCGTCGATGCCGAGGATCGCGATGATGTCCTGCAGCTCCTGGTAGCGCTGGAGGATCTGCTTCACCGTCTGGGCGATCTGGTAGTGCTCCTGGCCCACGTACTGCGGGTCGAGGATCCGGCTGGTGGAGTCCAGCGGGTCCACGGCCGGGTAGATGCCCTTCTCCGAGATCGGCCGCGAGAGCACGGTCGTCGCGTCGAGGTGGGCGAACGTGGTGTGCGGCGCCGGGTCGGTGATGTCGTCGGCGGGCACGTAGATCGCCTGCAGCGAGGTGATCGAGCGACCCCGCGTCGAGGTGATCCGCTCCTGGAGCTCACCCATCTCGTCGGCCAGCGTCGGCTGGTAACCCACGGCGGAGGGCATGCGGCCCAGCAGGGTCGACACCTCCGAGCCGGCCTGGGTGAACCGGAAGATGTTGTCGATGAAGAGGAGCACGTCCTGGTTCATCTCGTCGCGGAAGTACTCCGCCATGGTGAGCGCCGACAGCGCCACCCGCAGACGCGTGCCCGGCGGCTCGTCCATCTGGCCGAAGACCAGCGCGGTCGAGTTGATGACGCCGGACTCGGTCATCTCCGTGATGAGGTCGTTGCCCTCACGGGTGCGCTCGCCGACCCCGGCGAACACCGAGACGCCACCGAACTCCTGGGCGACGCGGCGGATCATCTCCTGGATCAGCACGGTCTTGCCGACACCGGCGCCACCGAACAGCCCGATCTTCCCGCCGGCCACGTAGGGGGTCAGCAGGTCGATGACCTTGATGCCGGTCTCGAGCAGCTCGGTGCGCCCCTCGAGCTGGTCGAACTTCGGCGCGTGCCGGTGGATCGACCAGTGCAGGGCGTCCTCGGCGTAGCCGGGCTGGTCCAGGCACTCCCCGAGGGCGTTGAACACGTGCCCGGTCACCACGTCACCGACCGGGACCATGATCGGGTTACCGGTGTCGGTGACCTCGGCGCCCCGGACGAGGCCGTCGGTCGGCGCCATCGAGATGGTGCGGACGACGTTCTCGCCGAGGTGCTGGGCGACCTCGAGGGTCAGCCTCTTGCTGAGGTCGGCCAGCGTGACATCGACCTTCAGGGCGTTGAACAGGTCGGGCATCGCGTCGCGCGGGAACTCGACGTCGACGACCGGCCCGGTGACCCGCACGACCCGGCCGGCGGCCGTGGTCTGCGAGCTGGTCGGACGGTCCTCGGTGACGGTCATCTGTACTGCTCTCCTGCCCTGGGGCTCGGTGTTCTGCTGTTCGTGGTGGTCAGTCGTTCGAGCCGGACGAGACCAGCGCGTCGGCGCCGCCGACGATCTCGCTGATCTCCTGCGTGATCTCCGCCTGGCGGGCCTGGTTGGCCTGCCGGGACAGGTTCTTCGCCAGCTCCTCGGCGTTGTCGGACGCCGACTTCATCGCGCGGCGGCGCGACGCCGACTCCGAGGCGGCCGCCTCGAGCATCGCCGCGTAGATCCGCGTGGTGATGTACTTCGGCAGCAGCGCGTCGAGCAGGCCCTCCGCGGAGGGCTCGAACTCGTAGGAGGCGGGGACGCCGTCGTCGCCGGCGGTCCCCTGCTCCCGCTCCTCGCGCTCGTAGTCGAACTCGTCGACCTCCTCGACCTCCAGCGGAGCCATCCGCTTGGCGACCGGGACCTGCGCGAGCAGGGAGCGGAACTCGGTGTAGACGATGTGCAGCTCGTCCACGCCGGCGATGCCGTCGGCACCGGCGCCGCCGTCCTCGTCGTCCGCCCCTGCGGTGAAGGCGGCGATGAGCGCGCGACCGACTTCCTGCGCGTCCGGGTAGTTCGGCTGCTCGGAGAAGCCGGTGAACGTGGCCGCCGTCGCCCGGTCACGGAAGGAGTAGTAGGTCTCCCCCTTCCGGCCGACGACGTAGAGCACCGGCTCCTTGCCCTCCTGCCGCAGCAGGGAGAGCAGCTCCTCGGTGCGCCGGAGCACGTTCACGTTGTACGAGCCGGCGAAGCCGCGGTCGGAGGTGATGACCAGCACCGCCGCCCGCCGCGGGTTCTCCCGCTCGGTGAGCAGCGGGTGGTCCAGCGACGCCGACGAGGCCAGCGCCGACAGCACCCGCGTGATCTCCCGGGCGTAGGGCTTGGAGGCCTCCACCCGGGCCTGGGCGCGGACGATGCGGGCACCGGCGATCAGCTCCTGCGCCGAGAAGATCTTCTTCGTCGACTTCGTGGAGCGGATGCGGCGCCGCAGCGCGCGGAGGGTACCGGCCATGGGTCAGCTGCCCCGCTTGACCTGGACGCGCTCCTGACCCCGCTCCGAGGCGTCCATGGCCTCGGCCTCGGGCTCGTTCGCCGTCAGCGACTCGCCGTCGGTGGTGGTGAACTGGCCGTAGAAGTTCTCCACCGCCCGCTCCAGGCTGGACACCGCGTCGTCCTCGAGCTTCTTGCTCTGCTGGATCGACTCGTAGACGGCGTTGTCCCCGCGGGCGACGTAGTCGAGGAACTCCGACTCGAAGCGGCGCACGTCGGCGACCGGCACGCGGTCGAGCTTGCCGGTCGTCCCCAGCCACAGCGAGACGACCTCGCGCTCGACCGGGTACGGCGAGTACTGGCCCTGCTTCAGCAGCTCGACCAGGCGCTGGCCGCGCTCCAGGGTGGCCCGGCTGGAGGCGTCCAGGTCCGAGGAGAACGAGGCGAACGCCTCGAGCTCGCGGTACTGGGCGAGGTCCAGGCGCAGGCGGCCGGCGACCGACTTCATCGCCTTGATCTGCGCCGAGCCACCCACGCGGGACACCGAGATGCCGACGTTGATCGCGGGACGGACACCGGAGTTGAACAGACCGGTCTCGAGGAAGATCTGCCCGTCGGTGATGGAGATGACGTTGGTCGGGATGTAGGCCGACACGTCGTTGCCCTTGGTCTCGATGAGCGGCAGGCCGGTCATCGAGCCGGCGCCCAGCTCGTCGTTCAGCTTCGCGCAGCGCTCCAGCAGGCGGGAGTGGAGGTAGAAGACGTCGCCCGGGTAGGCCTCGCGGCCCGGCGGGCGGCGGAGCAGCAGCGAGACGGCGCGGTAGGCCTCGGCCTGCTTGGACAGGTCGTCGAACACGATGAGGACGTGCTTGCCCTCGTACATCCAGTGCTGGCCGATGGCCGAGCCGGTGTAGGGGGCGATGTACTTGAAGCCGGCGGCCTCGGACGCGGGGGCGGCGACGATGGTCGTGTACTCCATCGCACCGGCGTCCTCGAGCGCGGCCTTCGTCGCCGCGATCGTGGAGCCCTTCTGGCCGACGGCGACGTAGATGCAGCGCACCTGCTGCGTCGGGTCGCCGGTCGCCCAGGCCTGCTTCTGGTTGATGATCGTGTCGAGCGCGATCGCCGACTTGCCGGTCTGCCGGTCGCCGATGATCAGCTGGCGCTGGCCGCGGCCGATCGGGGTCATGGCGTCGATGGCCTTGATCCCGGTCTGCATCGGCTCGTGCACCGACTGCCGCTGGACCACGGTGGGCGCCTGCAGCTCGAGCGCGCGGCGGCCGGTGGTGGCGATCGGGCCGGCACCGTCGATGGGGTTGCCCAGCGGGTCGACGACGCGGCCGAGGTAGCCATCACCGACGGCGACGGAGAGCACCTCGCCGGTGCGGCGGACCTGCTGGCCCTCCTCGATGCCGGAGTAGTCACCCAGGACGACGACACCGACCTCGCGCACGTCGAGGTTCAGCGCCAGGCCGCGCACGCCGCTCTCGAACTCGAGCAGCTCGTTGGTCATGACCGAGGGCAGCCCCTCGACCCGGGCGATGCCGTCGCCGGCCTCGGTGACGATCCCGACCTCTTCGCGGGAGACGTCAGGCGAGTACTCGGTGACGTAGTTCTGGATGGCACTGCGGATCTCGTCTGCGGAGATCGTCAGCTCGGCCATGGCTCTGAGTCCTCTTCCCTGCGGGGGTCGTGATCTGGAGTGGTGGGCGGTCAGCCGGCGAGCTGCCGTCGGGCAGCTTCCAGCCGGTGGGCGACGCTGCCGTCGATGACCTCGTCGCCCACCTGGACGAGGAGTCCGCCGAGCACCGTCGGGTCGACGGTCACCTGCAACCCGATGGTGCGCCCGTACATGCGACCGAGCACGTCGATCAGTCGTCGTTCCTGTGCGGGGGTCAGCGGCGCCGCCGTCGTCACCCGGGCCACGGACTGACCGCGACGACGGCTGGCGGCATCGGAGAGCCGCTCGACCGCGACACCTGCCGTGCCGGCGTGCGAGGTGGTGAGCACGTTCCGGAGCAGCAGCTCGGTGACCGGGCTGACCCGGCCGGAGAGCAGCTGGTCCAGCAGGGCCGCCTTGCCCTCGGCCGGGGCCCGCCGGTCGCTGAGGATGCGGGACAGCTCCTGGTCACCACCGACGATCCGGCCGAACCGGAAGAGCTCGTCCTCCACGCTGTCCAGCTCACCGCGGCCGGCAGCGGCGTCGAGCGCCGCCTCGGTCGCGAGCGTGGTCGCGGCCTCGACCAGGTCGAGGGGCCGCGACCAGCGCTGCCGGACGCTGACCTCGACGAGGTCGAGACCGACCGGCGAGAGCCGGCTGGCGAACAGCCGCTGCGCGAGGGCGGCCCGCTCCTCGGGCTTGCCCGAGGGGTCGGAGAGCGCCCGGCGCAGCGACGGCTGGGCCTGCAGCAGCCGCGCCACGGCGAACAGCTCCTCGGCCAGCGTCAGCTGGTCACCGGTCTCGGTGGCCCGCGCCTGGCCGGTGAGCCGGTCCTTGGCCTTCCCCAGGAACCCCGAGGGGTCGTGGGTCAGCTCCTCCAGCCGCTCCCGGGCGACCACGAGCGCCGCGCGGCTCGACGCATCCATCAGCGGGTGCCCCCGGCGACGGTGCTGCCACCCCGGCCGTCCGGGCTGGCGGCGGACATGCCCTCCAGCTGGTCGAGGAACCGGTCCACGGTGCCCTGCCGGCGCGCCTCGTCGGCGAGGGACTCGCCGACGACCCGGCCGGCGAGATCGACGGCGAGCGCCCCGATCTGGCCGCGCAGCTCGTTGACCACCTGGCTGCGGGAAGCAGCGATCTGCTCCTCGCCCCGGGCGACGATCCGCGCCGACTCCTCCTGCGCCTGGGCCCGCAGCTCCTCGAGGATCTGCTGCCCCTCGGCGCGTGCCTGGTCCCGGATCTGCGCGGCCTCGTTGCGGGCCTCGGCCAGCTGGGCCCGGTACTGCTCCAGCGACGCCTTGGCCTCGGCCTGCATGGCCTCGGCCCGCTCGATGCCGCCCTCGATGGCCCGCCGGCGCTCGGCCAGCATGGTCTCCAGGCGCGGGACCACGTACTTCTTGTACAGGAAGTAGAGGATCGCGAAGGAGATGATGCCGACGATCAGCTCACCCGGGTGCGGGACGACCGGGTAGATGTCCGCCCAGAAGCCGCCCTCACCGCTCTCAGCGGCCAGGACGCCGACCGCGTTGTCGATCGCCATCAGATGTACTCCTTCCGGTCCTCGGTCAGCTGAAGACGAAGGCCAGGGCGATGCCGAAGATGGCCAGCTGCTCACAGAGCACGAAGCCCAGGATGGCGATGGTCTGCAGCACACCGCGGACCTCGGGCTGACGCGCCACGCCGGCCACGTAGGCAGCGAAGATCAGGCCGATGCCGACGCCCGGCCCGATGGCCGACAGGCCGTAGCCGATGATCGCGAGATTGCCTTCCATTGGGTGTGTCCGTTCCTCTCAGTCGGTCTGTGCGGCCGGGTGGCGCACATGGTGGTGCAACTCGGGGGTGGCTCCGCGGACGTCAGTGGTCGTCCGCGTAGACCTCGGCGATGTAGATGGAGGCCAGGAGGATGAAGACGTAGGCCTGCAGGAACGCGATCAGGATCTCGAACGCGCTGAACAGGAAGAACATCAGGAAGGCCGGGATGGACACCAGCTTCAGCAGGCCTCCGCCCTCCAGAAGGAGGAACTCCCCACCCAGCGCGAACAGCAGCAGCAGGATGTGGCCGGCGAACATGTTGCCGAAGAGACGCAGCGTGAGGGTCACCGGACGGGTGACGAGGAACGTCACCAGCTCCAGGACGAAGACGACCGGCACGACCCAGAAGGGCAGCCCGCTGGGCACCAGGTTCTTGAGGAACCCCCCGAGCCCGCGACGCCGGACACCGGCGACGAGGTAGACGATGTAGACGCCGAGCGCGAGCGCGAGCGGGAAGCCGATCCGGCTCATCGTCGGGAACTGGACGAACGGGATGATGCCCATCAGGTTGTTCACCAGGATGAGCGTGAAAAGGGTGAACAGCAGCGGGACGTAGGGGCGGAAGTGCGCCGACCCGATGATGTCCCGGCCGATCGAGTTGCGGACGAGGCCGTACATGCCCTCGAGCCGGTACTGCCCGCGCCCGGGCACCACGGCGAGGCGCCGCGTCGCGAGCATCATGACGACGGCGAGACCGATGGTGACCAGCACCATCACGACCATGCTCCGCGTGATGGCGAAGGCGCCCTCACCCACGAGCGGCTGCCAGAAGTCGGGCGCGCTCGGCGGGGCGAATTCCTCGGCGGCCGAGACCTCGGTCGTCACTACTCAGCCTCCGTCACGAACTGCTGCGGGTGGATTCGTGCCACGGCCCGGAGGGTCGCCCACCTCCAGCGGAGAGGCGCGCCTCACGGGCCGGGGTCACTGTAACGGACCCATACCGCGTAGATCGCGGCGGCCATCCCCAGCACCAGGGCGACCGGGAGGATCCACACCTGGCCGGTGGCCTCGCTGAGCCACCAGGCCGGCAGCCCGAAGACCAGCACCCCCGACAGGAGGGTGCCCAGGGCGTCCCAGCCCTGGCGCAGGTGCGCCCCGGCGACCAGCTGGCCGTGCACCGACGACGGCCCCTCGCCGGCGCCGTCCGCGCCAGGGGTCACGACCGCGCCTCGGACGACGCGGCGGGTTCGTCGTAGATGTACGTCTTGACGCGGGTGAACGCGACGATCTCGCCGATCGTGCCGGCGAGGGAGACCACGATCGCGGTCACCGCGAAGGCGATCGGCGACAGCCAGTCGGCGTTCCGGAACAGGACGAGGAAGACCCCGAGCAGCATGACCTTGAAGAAGTAGCTGACCATCGCGCCCATGAAGACCACGCGCGGATCCAGGCCCGCCATCCTGCGCAGGATGAGCATCGTCGAGACGGTGCTGGCGATGACCAGCGCCGCGGCGAGAGCGCTGCCCGCCGCACCGAGGGATCCCTGGACGGCGGTGAAGACCGCGATCGCGACCACCGCGACCCCCAGGGAGGGCAGGGCGCCGCCCCGGAGCATCGCACCGTACGGGTCGGGACGGGCGGCCGGATCGCTTCTGTCGAGCACGCCTCAGGGTACCTGCACCGATCCGTCCCTCCACCAGCCGCGATCGGCGCGACGGCACGGGCTCACCGGGCCGGCTGGCCTGCCCCCGTCGGCGTCGGGTCGGGCTCGGCCGCGGGACGCGTGGCGCGCGCGGTCGGGTGACTGGCGCGGCTGCGGCGGCGCTGGGCCGCCAGCTCGGCGGCGCGGGCCTCGCGCGCGGCCCGGCGCGCGCGGGGACTCAGCACGACCACGACGCCGACGACCAGCAGGACGGCGATGGCCACGACCAGCTCCACCCGCCCACCGGTGATCGACAGCCCCACCGCCCCGAAGGACAGCAGCGCGGCCCAGAAGTACATGACCAGCACCGCGCGGGTGTGCGAGTGCCCGATCGACAGCAGCCGGTGGTGCAGGTGCATCTTGTCCGGCGCGAACGGCGACCGGCCCTGGCGGGTGCGCCGCACCACCGCCAGCAGCAGGTCGATGAAGGGGATGAAGAGGATCGCGATCGGCACGAGGATGGGCAGGGTCAGCGGGAGCAGGCTGGCCGCCGAGCCGAAGGTCTGGGCGTCCACTCCCCCGGTGGCCGTCACCGCGGCCGCCGACAGCATGAGCCCGACCAGCATCGAACCCGAGTCGCCCATGAAGATCCGGGCCGGGCTGAAGTTGTGCGGCAGGAACCCGAGACAGGCGCCGGCCAGCACCGCGGTGATCAGCGCCGGGGCGCTCGCCGCCTCCTCGTACCGCATCTGCCCGAGGTTGTAGCTGTAGGCGAAGAACGCCAGTGCGGCGATCGCCGACACCCCGGCGGCCAGCCCGTCGAGCCCGTCGATGAAGTTGAGCGCGTTGACCGCGAAGACCGTCAGCAGGATGGTCAGCGGCACCCCGACGTCCGGGCCGAGGATCAGCGTGCCGATGTCGGCGAACGGCAGGAACAGGAACGCCAGCTGCACACCCAGCAGCACCATGACGCCGGCCGCGGCGATCTGCCCGGTGAGTTTCGTCAGGGCGTCCAGGCCCCACTTGTCGTCGAGCACCCCCAGCAGGCAGATGAGCCCACCGGCGACGAGCACCGCGTAGACCTGGGTGTCGTCGAACGTCCGCTGCAGCGCGGGCAGCCGGGAGGCCACCAGGACGGCGGCGACCACCCCGAGGTACATGGCCACGCCGCCGCCCCGCGGGGTGGGGATGACGTGCACGTCACGCTCCCGCGGGGCGGCCATCATGCGCAGCCGGACCGCCATCATCCGCACCACCGGCGTGGCCAGGAAGGTGACCAGCGCGGCGGTGAGCAGGACGACGACGTACTCGCGCACGGGTCAGACGGTCTTCGCCGGCTCGGGGTACGCGGGGTGGGCGCCGACCAGGTCGCGGACACCCGCGGCGACCTCGGCCGTCCGGCTGCCGTCGGCGTCGCGGATGGCGGCCCCGATCAGCGAGGCGATCGACTTCATCTCCGGCTCCGTCATGCCCTGGGTGGTGACCGCGGGGCTGCCGACCCGGATGCCGGAGGCGACCGAGGCCGGCTGCGGGTCGAACGGGATCGCGTTCTTGTTCAGCACGATGCCCGCGGCACCGCACCGGGCCTCGGCGTCGGCACCGGTCACGCCGGTCTCCTGCAGGTCCAGCAGCGCCAGGTGGGTGTCGGTGCCGCCGGCCACCGGCCGCAGCCCCTCGGCCGCCAGGCCTTCGGTCAGCGCCTGCGCGTTGGCGATCACCTGGCGGGCGTAGGCCTCGTACCCGGGCTGCAGGCACTCCTTGAAGTTGACCGCCTTGGCCGCGACGGCGTGCATCAGCGGCCCGCCCTGCATCATCGGGAAGGCGGCCTTGTCGATGGCCTTGGCGTGCTCCGCCTTGCACACGATGGCGCCGCCCCGGGGGCCGCGCAGCACCTTGTGCGTGGTGAAGGTGACGACGTCGGCGTAGGGCACCGGGCTCGGGATCGCCTTGCCGGCGACCAGCCCGATGAAGTGCGCCGCGTCGACCATGAGGATCGCGCCGACCTCGTCGGCGATCTCCCGGAACAGCGGGAAGTCGATCAGCCGCGGGATGGCCGAGCCGCCGCAGATGATCATCTTCGGCCGGTGCTCGCGGGCCAGGTCGCGCACCTGGTCGTAGTCGATGTGCTCGGTCTGCGGGTTCACGCCGTACTGCACGGCGTTGAACCACTTGCCGGAGAAGGAGACCTTCGCGCCGTGGGTCAGGTGACCGCCGTGCGGCAGCGCCATGGCCAGCAGGGTGTCCCCCGGCTGGAGGAACGCGCCGTACGCGGCCAGGTTGGCGTTCGCCCCCGAGTGCGGCTGGAGGTTGGCGTGCTCGGCGCCGAACAGTTCCTTGGCACGCGCGATGCCGATCTCCTCGGCGCGGTCGACGACCTCGCAGCCGCCGTAGTAGCGCCGGCCGGGGTAGCCCTCGGCGTACTTGTTCGACAGGGTGCTGCCCAGGGCGGCCAGGACGGCGGGGCTGGTGAAGTTCTCACTGGCGATCAGCTGCAGCCCTCCGCGCAGCCGGTCCAGCTCACCGGTGACCACGTCGGCGATGTCGGGGTCGAAGGCGGCCAGGGCGTCGAAGTCCGGGCCCCAGTAGGGGGTGCTCATCTCAGGCGCACTCCAGAAGTCGGTGCGGGCGCCCGCGATGCCCGGGCTCGGGCGGCGCGGCGGTCGCCTAATCATGACACTGCGACATCGCGACGCTCCGCGTCGCACCGCGGCCGATTGCCGTGCCTGTGGTGCGCCGAGCGCGTCCGCACGCTCCTCGGCGGACCCTCCGGGCCCGACTCGTCGGCGACCTGCACCGCGGGCCTGCGTCGACCCCTCTCGCGGACCCTTCCGGGGCCCACTCGCCGGTGTCAGTCGGTGAGCTCGGGGACGACCTGCTGGAGGCGGTCGACGGGGATCGCGCCGACGCGCAGCACCCGCGGGGCGGGACCGGTGCAGTCGACGATCGTGCTCGCCGCCGAGCTGGTCCGGGGCCCGTCGTCCAGGACCACGGCCGCGTGCGCACCGAGCTGCATGTCCGCCTGCTGCGCCGAGGTGGCCGCCGGCCGACCCGACCGGTTCGCGCTGGACACCGCCAACGGCCCGGTGCGGCGCAGCAGGTCCCGGGTGAGCTCGTCGCCGGGCAGCCGGACGGCCACCGTCCCCTCGGCGTCGCCGAGGTCCCAGGCCAGCGACGGCGCGTGCTCCAGGACCAGCGTCAGCCCACCCGGCCAGAACTCCTGGGCGAGCCGGAGCGCGACGTCCGGCGTGCGCACGACCAGCCCGGCCAGCGTCGACGCCTCGCCGATCAGCACCGGCACGGGCATGGCCCGGCCCCGGTTCTTGGCGGCGAGCAGGCGGGTGACGGCCGCGGGGGTGAACGCGTCGGCGGCGACGCCGTAGACGGTGTCGGTGGGCAGCAGCACCAGCTCGCCGCGGGTGATCGCCTCCGCGGCGGCCTGCAGGCCGCTCGTGCGGGTCTCGGGATCGGAGCAGTCGTAGAACTCGGCCACGAGGCAGCAGTCTTCCGCAGACCTCAGCCGGCGCGACGGGCGGTGGTGTACCGGGGCCGACCCGCGAGGTCCGGGTGGTCGTCACCGGACGACGCCAGCGCCTACCTGGTCGGGCGTCACCGTTCCTTACGGACACCCTTGTACGGCCCCGGAGACTCCTTCATTGAGACGATCCGGCCCGTGGTGGTGTCACGCTTCGTCCACCGTCCGGTCTTGGGGTTGAGCATCTGACTGCGCCCCTTGACCGCACCGACGCGAGCCTTCCCGCGGCCTGAGTTCGTCGCCATCAAGACTCCTCACGAAGCAGGTCTCCCACAAGGTCGTAGAGGCCGTCTGCTCCCTCAGACTGTATGAGAAGACGCAAGGCGGCGACTAGCCAGAGAGCGATCGCCACGCCGAAGAGAACGCGCCGGCTTCCCGCCGTGAGCCCACGGACGATCGATGTCCGCTCGCGGACCTGCACGACGGACACCGCCAAGGTCGCTGGGATGACCAAGAGCGCGAAGATGTCTGCACTGTTGCTCACCAGGCAGGACAAGGCCAAAGCCGTCCAGGCGAGCACGAGGACGACCCCGTTCGTCCAACGAACGTCACTTGTCAGCCCCACGGAGATGCGTGCAATCCCATGATCAGGGCGCTCCGTCGACGACAGGTAGACAGCATGACGGTCGTCGGTCTCTCGAACGTCGTCTGACAGGGGCAACTGCACCTCTGCCCGCCTGATGCCGACCACCTTCACATCTTTCAGCCTCGCTGACGGATCGAGAAGCTGGGTCTCCACGTGCAAGCTGCTGCCGTCCGCGAGCGGAACGGGAACCTTGAGCACTTGGTGGCGCACGTTCACTGCCCCTAGGGGCCTGTCGTCCGACATGGTGATTGTGACCGGCCTGTAAGTCGGCACCTCGGTGTCGATGATGACCCGCCACTCCCTACCAAGGCGCGCCAAGTGCCTTAGCACCGACAACTCGCTGCGGGCCGACAGCCCCAGAACAACTGATCGGAACGCGGAGGCGAAGTAGTCAAGCTCCGCCAGATTTCTCGGCTCCAACTCGCTCATGGCCAACAGGAAGTTCTCCGAGGAGCTCTCGGGTGATGGTGCAGCATCGAGGGTGCGGGCCAAGATGTCCTGCGGCAAGCGCAGCGTGCGCTTCCAGCCCTCAATCTCATGCGCCCCGATCGCGAGGCCGGTCGCGTCGGTCAGGAACCTCGCCAGAAAAGTGGCGTCCTGGAGACGCGTCCCAACCTCGTCGGCAGTGCTGTCTTCCGTTAGATCCGCCGCTGCCCGAACGCGGCGGGGCATGAACTTGGCCACCGCCTCAACCATGGACAGCAGGTCGTCAACGTCGACGTCCGTCATCAGGTCTGTCTCGGACAACGCGCGGATGAACATGTCAGCCTGTAGCCACGCCACGTCCACGCGAGTAAGTAGGTGCACCGGGCTGTCGGCACTACTCGTGAGCGCGAGGTTGAGCAACAGCTCCTTGGGTCGCCATGTCAACGGAATAAGCGCACGCACAGCTGAGGCGCCCGCTTCCACGCCAGCAAGGTCCAATAGAGCCGGTGGGATCACCAGGTGGTAATGCGCGGAGACCCGAGCATGCGTAATCGTCGACAACTCGATCCGGTAGACGAGCCGGTGCTGCCAGAGTTGCGGATCTGACCACAGCAACGGCAGCAGAGCCGCCATCTGCTCCTGCTCTCGAGCAGGGTCTTCCCCTCCCGCGGTCCCCGTCACGCAGAGAAGATAGGTCGTCGGTACGACGAGTTTCCGGCGGGCTCACGGGTTCGCGCGTGGATCGCTATGCGGTCGCATCGTCCTACCTGACGTCCGTCCACTCGGTCGAAGAGCGATCGCGAGATGATGCCACTTTGGCGCCACGACGCCGCTTCCCCATCTCGGACCGAGACTAAAGTCCGCTCACCGATACAGGCAGCCAGGTCAATCACGACGGGCGGTGGTGTACCGGGGCCGGCCCGCGAGGTCCGGGTGGTCGTCCACCTCGGCGAACCCGCCGTGCGCGCGCACCAGCGCCGGCAGCGCACCGCCCTGCTGGTCGGCGTGCTCGATGCCCAGCCCCCCACCGGCCCGGAGCAGGCGGGCGGCGGTGCCCAGCAGCCCCCGGACGACGTCGAGCCCGTCGGGGCCTCCCCACAGCGCGAGCGGCGGGTCGTGGTCGGCGACCTCGCGCGGCACCCGCGCGCCGTCGGGCACGTAAGGCGGGTTGCTCACCACCAGGTCCACCCGGCCGTCGAGCGCGCGGAGCAGCTGCGGATCGGTCATGTCCCCGGCGAGGACCTCCACGGGGGTGTCGCCCGCGGCGGCGCGGGCGCGGGCGTTGTGCCGGGTCCACTCGATCGCGCCGGGGTCGCGCTCGACCGCCGTCACCCGGGCGCCGGGGTGCTCGTGGGCGATCGACAGCGCGATGGCGCCCGAGCCCGACCCCAGGTCGACCACGACCGGCTCGGCGGTACCGGCCAGCTGCTCCAGCGCCCAGCCGACGAGCTGCTCGGTCTCCGGCCGCGGCACGAAGACGCCCGGACCGACCGCGAGCTCCAGGTAGCGGAAGGCCGCCTGTCCCGTGAGGTGCTGCAGCGGCACCCGGTCGGCCCGCTGGGCGACCAGCGTCTCGAACCGGGCGGCCGCCTCGTCCTCGACGCCGTCGAGGGTGATCAGCCGGGTGCGCGCGACGCCGAGCACGTGGGCGAGCAGCAGCTCGGCGTCCACCCGCGGCGAGGCCACGCCCGCCTCGGTCAGGCGGCGGGCCGCCGCGGTGAGCAGCGTGCGGGCGTTCAGGAGCCGGCCGCCAGCAGCTCGGCGGTGTGCGCGCTGACCAGCGCGTCGATGACGCCGTCGAGGTCGCCGTCGACGACCTGGTCGAGGTTGTGCGACTTGTAGCCGACGCGGTGGTCGGAGATCCGGTTCTCCGGGAAGTTGTACGTGCGCACCCGTTCGCTGCGGTCGACCGTGCGCACCTGGCTGCGCCGCTGGTCGCTGGCGGTGGCGGCGGCCTCCTCCCGGGCGGCGGCGAGCAGCCGGGAACGCAGCACCCGCAGGGCCGACTCCCGGTTCTGCAGCTGGCTCTTCTCGTTCTGCGAGCTGACCACGATGCCGCTGGGCAGGTGGGTGATGCGGACGGCGGAGTCGGTGGTGTTCACGCTCTGCCCGCCGGGGCCGGAGGAGCGGAAGACGTCGATGCGCAGGTCGTTCGGGTCGACGGTGACGTCGACCTCCTCGGCCTCGGGCAGCACCAGGACGCCGGCGGCCGAGGTGTGGATGCGGCCCTGGCTCTCGGTGGCCGGCACGCGCTGGACGCGGTGCACCCCGCCCTCGAACTTCAGCCGGGACCAGATGCCCTCGTCGGTGCGCGACTTGATCGCGACCGCGACGTCCTTGTAGCCGCCCAGCTCGGCGTCGACGGCGTCGAGCACCTCGGTCGCCCAGCCGCGGCGCTCGGCGTAGCGCAGGTACATGCGGAGCAGGTCGCCGGCGAACAGCGCCGACTCCGCGCCGCCCTCCCCCGCCTTGATCTCGAGGATGACGTCCTTGTCGTCGTCGGGGTCCTTGGGCAGCAGCTGCTCCCGCAGGCGGTCCTCCAGCTCGGGGATCCGCTGCTCCAGCGAGGCGGCCTCCGCGCGGAACGAGGAGTCCTCGGCGGCGAGCTCGCGCGCGGTCGCGAGGTCACCGCGGACCTCCTCCAGCGCCCGCGCCGTCTCGACCAGCGGGGCGAGTTGCGCGTACCGGCGGCCCATCCGGCGGGCCCGGGACTGGTCGGCGTGCACCGCCGGGTCGGCCAGCTCCTGCTCCAGCCGCGCGTGCTCCGCCAGCAGCCCGGCCAGTCGGTCCGGTGCCGACGTCTCGGTGCTGCTCATCGGTCTCTCCTGAGGGCGTCGTGTGCACATCCGGCCGGACATGACGACGGCGCCCGCCCCACCGCGAGGTGGGAGCGGGCGCCGTCGGGGGTGCTACTGGGCGTCGGCCGTGGCGCCGGCGTTGCGCTTGCCGAAGCGCTTCTCGAAGCGGGCCACGCGACCACCGGTGTCGAGGATCTTCTGCTTGCCGGTGTAGAAGGGGTGGCACGCCGAGCAGACCTCGACGGTCAGCTGACCGCTGGGCGCCGTGCTGCGGGTGGTGAAGGTGTTCCCGCAACCACAGGTCACGGTGGTCTCGTGGTACGTGGGGTGGATGTCGGGCTTCATGCCTGTTGCCTCTTCCGAGAAGTCTGTGCGGTTCACGTGGTGGAACGCCGGCCGGCGGGAGGTATTCCGCGCCGCCGGTGGGGGCTCGGTCGACCAGTATCCCTGATGCCCGAGCCCCGCCGACAGCGAGGTGCTGGAACGGGGTCCTTCTGCTACTCCTGGCCGGGGCCCAGCGTCGTCTTCTGGATCTGCATGAGGAACTCGACGTTGTTGCGGGTCTTCTTCAGCTTGTCGAGCAGCAGTTCCAGCGCCTGCTGGGGCTCGAGCGCGGCGAGCACCCGGCGCAGCTTGATCACGATGGCCAGCTCGTCGGGCGACATGAGGATCTCCTCCTTGCGCGTGCCCGACGCGTTGACGTCCACGGCCGGGAAGACCCGCTTGTCCGCCAGCCGGCGGTCGAGCTTGATCTCCGCGTTCCCGGTGCCCTTGAACTCCTCGAAGATGACCGTGTCCATCGTGGAGCCGGTCTCGACCAGCGCCGAGGCGATGATCGTCAGCGACCCGCCGTTCTCGATGTTGCGGGCCGCGCCGAGGAAGCGCTTGGGCGGGTAGAGCGCCGTGGAGTCGACACCACCGGAGAGGATGCGCCCGCTGGCGGGGGCCGCCAGGTTGTAGGCGCGGCCCAGGCGGGTGATCGAGTCCAGCAGCACGACGACGTCGTGGCCCATCTCGACCAGGCGCTTGGCCCGCTCGATGGAGAGCTCGGCGACCGTGGTGTGGTCGGCCGGCGGCCGGTCGAAGGTCGAGGCGATGACCTCACCCTTCACCGAGCGCTGCATGTCGGTGACCTCTTCCGGACGCTCGTCGACGAGGACGACCATCAGGTGGCACTCGGGGTTGTTCGTCGTGATGGCGTTGGCCAGCGACTGCAGGACCATCGTCTTGCCGGCCTTGGGCGGCGACACGATGAGCGCGCGCTGCCCCTTGCCGATCGGCATGACGAGGTCGATGACCCGGGTGGTGAGCAGGTGCGGCTCGGTCTCCAGCCGCAGGCGGTCCTGCGGGTAGAGCGGGGTCAGCTTGGTGAACTCCGGCCGGTTGCGGGCCTGCTCGGGATCCAGCCCGTTGACCGTGTCCAGCCGGACCAGCGCGTTGTACTTGTCCTTGCGCTCGCCCTCGCGCGGCTGCCGGACGGCGCCGGTGATGGCGTCGCCGCGCCGCAGGCCGTAGCGGCGGACCTGCGACAGCGAGACGTAGACGTCGTTGGGGCCGGTCAGGTAGCCCGAGGTGCGGACGAACGCGTAGTTGTCGAGCACGTCGAGGATGCCGGCCACCGGCAGCAGGACGTCGTCCTCGCTGACGGTCGGCTCGCCCTGGTCGAAGCGGTCCCGGGTGTTGCTCCCGCGCTTGTTGCGGTCGCGGTACCGGCGCCCCCGGCGGCCGCGGCCACCCTCGAAGTCGTCGTCCTCGTCCTCGCCCGCCCGGTCGTTGCCCCGGTCGTTGCGGTTGTCGGTGCGGTTGTCGTTCCGGTTGTCCGGACGCCCGCCCCGGTCGTTGCGGTCGCGGTCGGGGCCGCGGTTGCCGTCACGGTTCGCACCGTCCCGGTTGGCGTTCCGCTCGTCGCGGTTCGCATTGCGCTCGTCCCGGTTGGCGTCGCGATTGGCGTTGCGCTCGTCCCGATTGGCGTTGCGTTCGTCCCGGTTGGCGTTGCGTTCGTCCCGGTTGGCGTTGCGTTCGTCCCGGTTGGCGTTCCGCTCGTTCCGGTCGCCGCCGTCGCGGTTACCCCGCTCGGTGCGGTCGCCGCCGTCCTGACCGGCGTTCCGGTCGCTGTTCTCACGGCCGCCGTCCCGGTCACCGCGGGTGCGGTTGCGGTCGCGGTTGCGCTGCGGACGGTCGCCGTCGCGCTGCTGGTCACCGCGCTGGTCGTCGTCGCGCTGCTGGTCACCGCGCTGGTCGTCGTCGCGGGGTTCGGCCGTGCCCGGCGCGGTCGCGTCGGCCGGCGCCTCCGCCGGGGTGGCGGTGACCGCGGACGCCTCGGGGGCGGCCGCGGGCGCCTCGGGGGTGGTCGGCCCGCTCGCGCTGCCGGGCGATCCGGCCGGGCGGCTGGCGGAACGGCGGGTCCGGGCCGGTGCGGCCGTCGCCTCGCCGGTCAGGGGGCCACCGTTGGCGCCACCGCTGACGGGGGCCTCGAGGGGGGCCGCGGTCGCAGCCGCACCCCGTGCGGTGTCGGCGCCGTCGGTGCTCGTGGTCTCCGTGGGCTGCGCCGGGGCGCCGCCCTCGGAGCCGCCCACCTGGCGGGCGGAGATGGCGGCGACCAGATCGCTCTTGCGCATCCGGCCGGTGCCGGGGATGCCCAGCTCGCCGGCCAGTCGCTGCAGCTCGGGCAGGAGCATGCCCGTCAGTCCGTTGCCGCGGCGGCGGGGTCGGCCCGCCGTCCCAGAAGCGGCAGTGCCCTCGGCGGAGGCGGCGGCGTCGGGCGCGCCGGTCACGCTGAGGTCAGTGGTTTCGCTCACGTACAGGTCCTTCCCTGCGGTGACCTGCGCCGTCTCAGCGCAGGGGGTGCCCCGGTCCCCGGCGGACCGGCCCGGGAGGCGGGTGCGCGACTGGAGATCGGGTTGAGAGGTGCGAGGCGGATGAGCGGCGAAGAGAATCGATCGTCTGCTTCGGCCCCGCGCGAGGCTCGCCCGAGTGGGCGGCTACGCCGTGAGCCTAGTCGCAGCTCACGGGCAGGACAACACCGGTGATCTCCAGTGTGTTCCTCGTTATCGAGACGATACCTGGCGCAGCGGCCGGTCGATCCGCGCCCCCGTCGGATCGACCTCCAGCGGCAGCACCGACCAGCCCTCCGGGGCCAGCCCGGCGATGGCCCGCACCTCGCTGTCGCCCGGTCGCTCGTCCGGCCCCGTCTCGGTGCGGCGGCCGAGCACCAGCACCGACGGGCCCGCTCCCGAGATGACGGCGGCGTGCCCGGCCGCCCGCAGGCGGTCGACCAGGGCCAGCGACCCGGGCATCGCCGCGGTGCGCTGCCGCTGGTGCAGCCGGTCCTCCGTCGCCTCCATGAGCAGGGAGTCCCCCGAGGTCAGCGCGTGCACCAGCAGCGCGGCGCGCCCCGCGTTGAAGGCTGCGTCGGCATGCGGCACGACGTCGGGCAGCAGCCCGCGCGCCACCTCCGTCGAGAGCGTCGCGTCGGGGACCAGGACGACCGGCAGCACGTTCTCGTGCACGGTCAGGCCGTCCGCACCGACGCCCCCGTCACCGGCCCAGGACAGCGTCAGCCCGCCGAGCAGGCAGGCGGCGACGTTGTCCGGGTGACCCTCCATCTCGGTGGTCAGCCGCAGGACGGCGTTCAGGTCGATCGCCTCGGCGTCCGGGCACAGCGCCCAGGCACCCATGACCCCGGCGACGACGGCCGCGGCCGAGGAGCCCATCCCCCGGCCCTGCGGGATGGCGTTCTCCGCCACCACCCGCAGGCCGGACGGCGCCCAGCCGAGCTCGGCGCACGCGGCACGGAACGCGCGCACGACGAGGTGCGACTCGTCGGTGGGCAGCTCGCCGGCGCCCACACCCTGGATCTCGACGGCCAGCCCGTCGGCCTGCACCGAGAACTCGAGGACGTCGTGGTGCGCCAGCGCCAGACCCGCGCAGTCGAAGGCCGGCCCCAGGTTCGCGCTGGTGGCCGGGACGCGCACCGTGACCCGGTCGGGGTCGAGCCGGCTCGTCGCGCCGCCGTCGTGCGCGCTCACAGGCCGAGCTGGGCGGCGGCCGCGGCGGCGTCGACCGGGACGGTGACCGGCGCCGGTGCGCCGGAGATCGCCCACTCCGGGTCCTTGAGGCCGTTGCCGGTGACGGTGCAGACGATCCGCTGGCCGGGCTCGAGCTCCCCGGCGGCGGCGACCTGCAGCAGGCCCGCGACCGACGCCGCCGACGCCGGCTCGACGAAGACGGCCTCGCTGCGGGCCAGCAGCCGGTAGGCCGACAGGATCGCGCGGTCGGTGACGGCGTCGATCCGCCCGCCGGACTCGTCGCGGGCGGCCAGCGCCTTGGTCCAGGACGCGGGGTTGCCGATCCGGATGGCGGTGGCGATCGTGCTCGGGTTCTCCACCACCTGGCCGGTGACGATCGGGGCGGCGCCCGCGGCCTGGAACCCCCACATCCGCGGGGTGTGCGTGGCGGGTCCGGGCGTCGGGGAGTCGGCGCAGTACTCGCGGTAGCCCTGCCAGTAGGCGGTGATGTTGCCGGCATTGCCCACCGGGAGGCAGTGGATGTCCGGGGCGTCGCCCAGCACGTCGACGATCTCGAAGGACGCGGTCTTCTGACCCTCGATCCGGAACTGGTTGACGCTGTTGACCAGGCTGACCGGGTAGTCGATGGCCAGCTTGCTGGCCAGCGCAAGGCAGTCGTCGAAGTTGCCGTCGACCTGCAGCAGCTTGGCGCCGTGCACCAGCGCCTGGGCCAGCTTGCCCATCGCGATCTTGCCCTGCGGCACCAGGACGGCGCAGACCAGACCGGCCCGCACCGCGTAGGCCGCGGCGCTCGCGCTGGTGTTGCCGGTGGAGGCGCAGATGACCGCCCGGGCGCCCTCCTCCGCGGCCTTGGTGATGGCCATCGTCATCCCGCGGTCCTTGAAGGAGCCGGTCGGGTTGGCCCCCTCGACCTTGAGGTAGACCTCGCAGCCGGTGCGCCGGGAGAGCTCGCGCGCGTGCACCAGCGGGGTGGCGCCCTCGTGCAGGGTCACCACCGGGGTGGCGTCGCTGACCGGCAGGCGGGAGCGGTAGGCCTCGATCAGGCCGGGCCACCCCGGGGAGACGTTCGGCGAGACGCTCATGACAGCCCTTCCACGCGCAGCACGCTGGTGACCCCCCGGACCGCGGGCATCTCCCGCAGCGCGGCAATGGTGGCCGACAGCGCCGCGTCGGGGGCGCTGTGGGTCACGATGACCAGCGTCGCGGCGTCGCCGCGGCCGGTCTGACGGACGGTGGAGATGCTCACCTCGTGCCGCGCGAACTCCTGCGCGACCGCGGCGAGCACACCGGGCTTGTCGGCCACGTCGAGGCTGACGTGGTACCGCGTCGGCGTCTCCGCCATGGGCCGGACGGCCAGGTTGGCGTAGCCGGTGACGCCCGGGCCGGGGCCGCCGGTGACCCGGTTGCGGGCGACCGCGACGAGGTCGCCCAGGACGGCGCTGGCCGTCGGCTCCCCGCCGGCCCCCTGCCCGTAGAACATCAGCTGGCCGGCCGCCTCGGCCTCGACGAAGACGGCGTTGAACGCCCCGCCGACCGAGGCGAGCGGGTGCGCGGTCGGGATCATCGCGGGGTGCACCCGGACGGCGACGGAGTCCCCGTCCGCGCCGGCGACCCGCTCGCAGATGGCCAGCAGCTTGACGGTGCAGCCGATCTCCGCGGCGCGGGCGACGTCGGTGGCGGTGACCGTGGAGATGCCCTCGCGGTGCACGTCGACCGCCGCCACCGGGGTGTGGAACGCCAGCGACGCCAGGATCGCGGCCTTCGCGGCGGCGTCGAAGCCGTCGACGTCGGCGGTCGGGTCGGCCTCGGCGTAGCCCAGCTCGGTGGCCTCGGCCAGCGCCTCGCCGAAGCCGGCCCCGGTCTCGGCCATGCGCGACAGGATGTAGTTCGTCGTCCCGTTGACGATGCCCACGATCCGGGACAGCTGGTCGCCGACCAGCGACTCGCGCAGCGGCCGCAGGATCGGGATGGCCCCGGCGACCGCGGCCTCGTAGTAGAGGTCCACGCCGGCCTTCGCGGCCGCGGCGTGCAGGGCGACGCCGTCCTCGGCCAGCAACGCCTTGTTGGCGCTCACCACCGATTTGCCGGCCTCGAACGCCGCCAGCATCAGCGAGCGCGCCGGCTCGATGCCGCCGATCACCTCGACGACGAGGTCGACGTCGTCGCGGGTGACCAGGCCGTGCGCGTCGGTGGTCAGCAGGTCGGCCGGGACGTCGGGGTGGTGCGCCGGGCGGCGCACGGCGACGCCGGCCACCTCCACGGGGCGGCCGATGCGGGCGCCGAGGTCCTCGGCCTGCTCCTGCAGCGCGCGCAGCACCGCACTGCCGACGGTGCCGCAGCCGAGCAGCGCCACCTTGAGGGGTCGGTTCACGAGGTCGCTCCCGCGGGGTGCTCGGGCGCCGGCTGGTCGATGGCCGGCGAGGGGGCGGGGCGGTCGGCGAGGACCGCGTCGAGGGCGAACACGTCGGACAGTGTCTGACGTCGCACGATCTCGGTGGCGGCGCCGTCCCGGACGGCGACCACCGGCGGCTTGAGCAGGTAGTTGTAGTTGCTCGCCATCGACCAGCAGTAGGCGCCGGTGGCGGCGACGGCGAGCAGGTCGCCGGGCACGACGTCCGAGGGCAGCCACAGGTCGCGCACCAGGATGTCGCCGCTCTCGCAGTGCTTGCCCACCACCCGGCACAGCGCCGGCGGGGCGTCGGAGGTGCGGTTGGCGAGCACGCAGGTGTAGGCGGCGTCGTAGAGGGAGGTGCGGATGTTGTCGCTCATCCCGCCGTCGACGGAGACGTAGTTGCGCACCAGCGGGGTGCCCGGCGCGCCGCTGGCCCCCAGTCGCACCGGCTTGATGGTGCCGATCTCGTACAGCGTCACCGTGCCCGGTCCGGCGATCGCCCGGCCCGGCTCCACGGCCAGCCGCGGGACCGGCAGGCCGAGCTCGGCGCACTCCGCGGCGACGACGCTGCGCAGCCTGGTCGCGACGTCGGCCGGGCTGACCGGGTCGTCGTCGGGGATGTAGGCGATGCCGAAGCCACCGCCGAGATTCAGCTCGCCGAGCACCTCGCCGGTGGCGTCGCGGACGGCGCCGAGCAGCCCCACGACGCGGTGCGCGGCGGCCTCGAAGCCGGCGGTGTCGAAGATCTGCGAGCCGATGTGGCTGTGCAGGCCGGCCAGGCGCAGGGCCGGCTCGGCCACGACCCGGCGGGCTGCCTCCAGCGCGTCACCGGTGGCGAGGGAGAAGCCGAACTTCTGGTCCTCGTGGGCGGTGGCGATGAACTCGTGGGTGTGCGCCTCGATGCCGACGGTGGTGCGGATCAGCACCGCCACCGGGCTGCCGCCGGAGGCGACCCGGGCGCCGGCGAGCGGGACCAGCCGGTCGATCTCGTCGAAGGAGTCGAGGACCACGTGCCCGATGCCGGAGTCGACGGCCAGCTGCAGCTCCACCAGCGACTTGTTGTTGCCGTGCAGCGCGATCCGCTCCGCCGGGAACCCGGCGGCCAGCGCGACGGCGAGCTCGTTGCCGCTGCAGGCGTCCAGGTGCAGCCCGTCCTCGGCGATCCAGCGGGCCACCTGGCCGCAGAGGAACGCCTTGGAGGCGTAGTGCACGTCGGCGTCGGCGAACGCGGTCGCGAAGTCGGCGGCCCGGCCGCGGAAGTCCGCCTCGTCGAGCACGAACAGCGGCGTGCCGTGCTCGCGGGCGAGGTCGGTGACGGCCCGGCCGGCCAGGTGCAGCTCGCCGTCGACCCGCTCCGCCGAGCGCGGCCAGACCTGGGGGTCGAGGACGCCCAGCTCGGCCGGCGGGGCGCCGGCGGCCGAGGGTGGCGAGATGTTCCCGTGCAGCGGTCCCGCGGGGTGCGCCCGCATCACGCCTCCTCTCCGACGGCTCGCGCAGACACCCGGTCGGTCCCCGGGCCTGCGGGCCGGACGGTCACATCCGCTCCGGCGCGGAGACCCCGAGCACGGCCAGGCCGTTGCGCAGCACGACCGCGGTCGCGGCGCACAGCCACAGCCGGGCGGTGGTCAGCGCGGTGGCCTCCTCGTCGCCGCGCGGCAGCACGCGGCAGGAGTCGTAGAAGCGGTGGTAGGTGCCGGCCAGCTCCTCGAGGTACCGGGCCACCCGGTGCGGCGCGCGCAGCTCGGCGGCGCTCGCCAGGACGCGCGGGAAGTCGCCGAGGGCGCGCAGCAGGTCGTTCTCCCGGTCGTGCGCCAGCAGGGCGACGTCGACCTCGCCGGCCGCACCGAGGGCGAGCCCGAGGTCGGTGGCGTTGCGCAGCACCGAGGAGATGCGCGCGTGCGCGTACTGGACGTAGAAGACCGGGTTGTCGTTGCTCTGCCGCGTCCACAGGTCGATGTCGATGTCGATCTGCTGGTCGACCGAGGCGCGCGCGAGCGCGTACCGGGCGGCGTCGGCGCCGATGGCGTCGACGAGGTCCTCGAGGTTGACCACGGTGCCGGCCCGCTTGCTCATCCGGACCGGCTCGCCGTCGCGCAGCAGGTTCACCAGCTGGCCCAGCAGGATCTCGAGGTGGACGGCGGGGTCGTCCCCGGCCGCGGCCGCCAGCGCCTTGTACCGGCCGACGTACCCCGAGTGGTCCGCGCCGAGCATGATCACGACCTTGTCGAAGCCGCGCTCGCGCTTGTCCAGGTAGTAGGCGCAGTCGGCGGCGAAGTAGGTCGGCTCGCCGTCGGCCTTCACCAGGACGCGGTCCTTGTCGTCGCCGAAGGTCGTCGTGCGCAGCCACACCGCGCCGTCGGAGTCGTAGACGTGGCCCTGCTCGCGCAGCCGGGCCACCGCCTTCTCCAGGGCACCGGCCCGGTGCAGCGACGTCTCGGAGAACCAGACGTCGAAGTGGACGCCGAACGCCTCCATCGTGGCGCGGATCTCGGCCACCATGAGCTCCACGCCCCGGGCGCGGAAGACCGCCAGCTGCTCGGCCTCCGGACGGTCGAGGACGCCGGGCTCCGCCGCGACGACCTGCGCGGCGATGTCGCCGATGTAGCTGCCCGCGTAGCCGTCCTCGGGCACCTCCCGGCCGTTCGCCGCGGCGAGCAGGCTCCGGGCGAAGCGGTCGATCTGCGCCCCGGCGTCGTTCAGGTAGTACTCGCGGGTCACCGCCGCGCCGCTGGCCTGGATGAGCCGGGCGATGGCGTCGCCCACCGCCGCCCACCGCGTGCCCCCGATGTGCACCGGACCGGTCGGGTTGGCCGAGACGAACTCCAGGTTGAGCCGCTGGCCGGCCAGGGTGGCGGTGCGGCCGTAGGCCTCCCCCGCCGTCACGGCGTCGACGGCGATCCTGCCGAGCACGCCCTGGGCCAGGGTGATGTTGAGGAACCCGGGACCGGCGACGTCGACGGCGGCGATGCCGTCGTGCGCGCGCAGCTCCGCGGCCAGCAGCTCGGCCACCTCGCGCGGTGGCCGGCCGGCAGGCTTGGCCAGCCGCAGGGCGACGTTGGTGGCGTAGTCGCCGTGCTCGGGGTTCTTCGGCCGCTCGATGACGACGTCGGCCGGCACCTCCACGGGCAGCGCGCCTCGCTCGACGACCGCGCCCACGGCGGTACGAACGACGTCCTGCAGCTGCTCCGGTGTCACCGGGCGAGCGTACTGATCGCCCGCCGGCGCCCTGCGGCTCCACCCACCAGCAGCAGGCCTCCCGCGTCCACGGGCCCCGCCGCACCGCTCGGCTGCCAGCTCCCGCACAGGTCGCCGACCTAGACTCGCGCCCGGCAGAGGGCCGCCCGGGCCCGGCCGCAGCGGCGCGCACGCGCGCCCCGTACCGAGGAGAGGCCTTGGCCAAGGACCGCACGCCCGACAAGAGCCGAGCCACCGGCGGTGGGGCCACCCGGTCCGGCGGGCGCGGCGCCGGAGGGCGCACCCGGCCACCCACGCAGGTGGTCGCGCAGCAGCGCCCCTGGGGCCTGATCGCCGCCGCCGTGGCCGTCGTCGTGTTCGCCGCGGCCGTCATCACCTACGCCGTGGTGCAGGTGAACGAGGCGGACGCCCTGCAGGTCGACTCCATCGACGAGATCGACGGCGCCCAGGTCTACGAGTACGAGGGCGGCAACCACGTCACGACGACGGTGGACTACACGGAGTCCCCGCCGGTGGGTGGCGAGCACGACCCCTACTGGGCCGACTGCACGGGCACGGTCTACGACGTCGACATCCGGCACGAGAACGCGGTGCACAGCCTCGAGCACGGCGCCGTCTGGATCACCTACAACCCCGACGAGGTGACCGACGCCGACATCGCCACGCTCGCCGAGCTGGTCGACGGCGAGTCCTACCGGATGATGTCGCCCTACGAGGGCCTGGACTCCCCCATCAGCCTGCAGTCCTGGGGCGAGCAGCTGAAGGTGGACAGCGCCGACGACATCCGCGTCAAGCAGTTCGCCGACCTGATGACCGCCAAGGCCGGCGACTTCCCCGAGCCGGGGGCCACCTGCGAGAACCCGGACTTCCTCGCCGCTCCCCTGGTCGCCGGTGACGCCAGCGGCGCCGCCGGGCTGGACACCGACACCGACGCCGGCATGACCACCGCGCCCTGAGCGGCCCCGGCCCGTCGACCCACTCCCGTCCCGCGGAGGCGATCCCCATCCCCAGCACCACCGGTCCCCGGCGCGGCAGCGCGCTGCGCACCGCCCTGCTCGCCCTCATCGCCGTCGGGCTCGTGGTGCTGGGCGGCGGGCTGGCCGTCGTCCTCGGCCTCGGCCGCGACGGCACGCCGACGCCCGCGGCGGACTCGGTGGACGCGGGCTTCGCCCGGGACATGTCCCGCCACCACCTGCAGGGCGTGGAGATGGCCAACCTCGTCGCCGAGCGCAGCGAGGACCCGGAGGTCGAGCAGCTCGGCTTCGACATCTCCGCCACCCAGACCAACCAGGCCGGGCGCATGCAGGGCTGGCTGGCGCTCTGGGGCGTACCGCTGACCGGCGGCGACACGATGGCCTGGATGGGCGGGACCGGCCACGCCGGGCACGACATGGACGGGATGGAGATGGCCGCGGGCACGCTCATGCCCGGCATGGCCACGGAGGAGGAGCTGGCCGAGCTGCGGAGCCTGTCGGGCACCGCGTTCGACGTCGAGTTCCTCCGGCTGATGATCCGGCACCACCAGGGCGGCTTCGACATGGCCAGCTACGCCGCCGAGAACGCCGAGGTGGCGGCCGTGCGGGACCTCGCCCGGTCCATCGAGCAGTCCCAGGGCGTGGAGACGACGACGATGACCCGGATGCTCACCGCGCGGGGCGGGACGCCGCTCCCCGAGCCGTGACCCCCGGCCCGGGAGCCGCTTCCCGGGCCGGCGCGGTGGGCTGGTAACTTCTCTCCTGCCCCACCACCGAGCCCCCGTAGCTCAGGGGATAGAGCACCGCCCTCCGGAGGCGGGTGCGCAGGTTCGAATCCTGCCGGGGGCACCCTCCACGCACCGACGCCCGGTCCGGCCACGGACCCGACGTCCGCAGCCCGAGCGTCCCGAACCCGTTGGACGTGGGCCCGAGTTCTGGCACCCTTCCTCCGACGGCCCGTCCCGGGCGGTACTCGACGGTGCGTGCCGGCTCGGCGGACCACGATGCGGGAGGTCGGATGAGCACGTCGGCGGGGCGCGCCGCGGCACAGGACCACGAGGAGAGCCGGCGTGGGGCGTTCAGCTCCCGCCGCGTCTTCATCCTGGCGGCGATCGGCTCGGCGGTCGGGCTGGGCAACATCTGGCGGTTCCCCTACGTCGCCTACGAGAACGGCGGCGGCGCCTTCCTGCTGCCCTACCTGGTCGCGCTGCTGACCGCCGGCATCCCGTTCCTGCTGCTGGACTACGCGATCGGTCACCGCCACCGCGGCTCCGCTCCGCTCTCCTTCGCCCGGCTGCGCCGCGGCACCGAGGGGCTCGGCTGGTGGCAGGTGGGCATCTGCTTCCTCATCGCCGTCTACTACGCGGCGGTCATCGCCTGGGCGCTGCGCTACACCTTCTTCTCGCTGGACGAGGCGTGGGGCGACGACCCCCAGGGCTTCTTCTTCGGCGAGTTCCTCCAGGCCGGGGACGTCGAGGTCACCGCCGACGTGGTGCCCGGGGTGCTCGTGCCCCTCGCGATCGTCTGGCTCGCCGTCCTGGTGATCATGGCGCTCGGCGTCCAGCGCGGCATCGGTGCGGTGTCGCTGGTCTTCATCCCGGTGCTGGTGCTCGCCTTCGCCGCCCTCGTCGTGCAGGCGCTGCTGCTGCCCGGCGCGGGGGCCGGCCTGGACGCGCTCTTCACGCCCGACTGGTCGGCGCTCACCTCGGCCCCCGTCTGGGCGGCCGCGTTCGGCCAGATCTTCTTCTCGCTGTCCATCGGCTTCGGCATCATGATCACCTACGCCTCCTACGTCCGGCGTCGCGAAGACATGATCGGCTCCGGGCTCGTCGTCGGCTTCTCGAACTCCGGCTTCGAGCTCCTCGCCGGCATCGGCGTGTTCGCCGCCCTGGGCTTCATGGCCCAGGCCGGCGGGGTCCCGGTCGGCGAGGTCGCCGACGACGGGATCGGGCTGGCCTTCATCGCCTTCCCGGCCATCATCAGCGAGGCCCCGGCCGGCGCCCTCATCGGCGTCCTGTTCTTCGGCTCGCTGGTCCTCGCCGGGATCACCTCGCTGGTCAGCGTGATCGAGGTCGTCATCTCCGCCGTCCGCGACAAGCTCGACACCGGCCGCCTCACCGCCACCCTGGCGGTCGGCGTCCCGGCCGCGGTGCTGAGCCTGGCGCTCTTCAGCACGACGAGCGGCATCTACGTGCTCGACGTCGTCGACCACTTCGTCAACCAGTACGGCATCCTCGTCGTGGCGCTGGTCAGCATGCTGGTCGTCGCCTGGGCGCTCCGGGCCCTGCCCGGTCTCGGCGGGCACCTCAACGTCCACGGCCGTCCCCGGGTCGGCACCGGCTGGCGCGTGCTGGTGAGCCTCGTCGCCCCGGCGGGTCTGGCCCTCGTGCTCGGCTTCGCCCTGCGGGACGACCTGGCCGCGCCGTACGAGGACTACCCCGGCTGGCTGCTGCTGGTCTTCGGCTGGCTGCTGGTCGTGGCGCTGCCGCTGGTCGCCTTCCTGGTCGCCCGGCTGCCCTGGCGCGCCGGGACCCACCTGGACGGCCCGCCACCGGGCTCGGACCCGGCGGCGCCGCTGCACGCGACCGGTGGCCACGAGGGAGGACTCCGATGAGCACCGCCGCGATCGTGATGATGGTGGTGGCGATGATCGTCATCTGGGGTGGCCTCGCCCTGGCCATCGCCAGCCTGGTGCGCCACGGCGCCGTCGAGGAGCGCGCCGAGGACGTCCGACGGGACCACTGACCCCCGCGCACGCGGGTCGGTGAGCTCGGCCCCGACAGGCTGCACTACGGTCCGCGGCCATGGAGAGCAGCGGCATCCGCACGGCACCGGTCGGCGACATCGAGATCGCGTACGAGACCTTCGGCGACGCGGCGAACCCGCCCGTCCTGCTGGTCATGGGGCTGGCCACGCAGATGATCGGCTGGCCCGACGACTTCTGCCGCGGCCTCGCCGAGCGCGGGCTGTTCGTCGTCCGCTTCGACAACCGCGACATCGGCCTGTCCACCCACGTGGCCGACCGCGGCGCCCCCGACGTCATGGCGATCCTCGGTGGCGACCGCTCCTCGGTCGCCTACGGGCTGCCCGACCTGGCCGAGGACACCGTCGGCCTGCTCGACGCCCTGGGGCTGGACAGCGTCCACCTGGTCGGCGCCTCCATGGGCGGGATGATCGCGCAGCTGGTCGCCATCGCCCACCCGCAGCGGGTGCGCAGCCTCACCTCGATCATGTCCACCACGGGCGCCCCGGGCGTCGGTGCGCCGAACGAGGCCGCGATGGGTGTGCTGCTCGCGGCACCGGCGGGCGATCGGGAGGGTGCCGTCCAGCGCGTCGTCGACACCTACCGGGTGATCGGCTCCCCCGGGTTCGAGTTCGACGAGGCGGCCGTCCGCGACCGCGCCGGGCTCTCCTTCGACCGCGCCTACGACCCCGCCGGCGTCGCCCGCCAGCTCGCGGCGATCCTGACCACCCACGACCGGACCGCCGACCTGGGCGGCGTCGCCGTCCCGACGCTGGTGATCCACGGCGCGCAGGACAGCCTGGTGGACGTGAGCGGCGGCCGGGCCACGGCGGCCGCCGTCCCCGGTGCGGAGCTGCTCGTGGTCGACGGCATGGGCCACGACCTGCCGCGCGAGGTGTGGCCGCAGCTCACCGACCGCATCACCGCGCTCGTCGAAGGCGCCGAGCGCTCAGCGTGACCGCCGCTCCGGCGCCCCTTCCGCAGGGGCGCCGGCGCTCGTAGCGTCCCCAGCTGTGCACTGGGTCACCATCGAGGTCTTCGACGGCGGTACGCCCGCCGCCGGGTGGCTGCGCGCCTGGCACGACCTGATCGTCGAGACCGCGGTGACCTCGGGCGCCCGCTTCTGGGACGACCACGCGCACCGGTGGGGCGTCGTCCTGGAATTCGTCTTCGACGAGGAGAGCCGGCGGGACGCCTTCCGCGACTCCCCCGCCGTCCGCGCGGCGCTCGACGCCGCGCCCGACCCGGTCAACGGCGTGCTGGTCTACCCGCACCGGGGTGGCGGCAGCGGCAGCCGCCAGCCGCGTCGTCCGCGTCCGCTGCGCGGGGTCGGTGCGGCGGCGCTGCCGGAGCCGGACCCGGACGCCGACCTCGTGCGACCGTGCACCGCCCGCACCGACCGCGCCGCCGGGGAGCCGCTCAGCTGGTGAGCATCCCGCCCTCGACCGGGATGGTGGTGCCGGTGACGTACCCGCCGGCGTCGCTGACCAGGAAGACCAGCGCCGCGGCGAGCTCCTCGGGCTCACCCTTGCGACCCACGAGCACCCGGGACAGCTGCGACTCCAGGTAGCCCTCGGGGTACTGGTCGGTCATCTCCGAGGTGAAGAAGCCCGGCGCCAGCGCGTTGACCCTGATGCCCTTGCGGCCGGTCCACTGCTGGGCGAGGTCGCGGGTCAGCCCGATGAGGCCCGCCTTGCTGGCGGCGTAAGCGGCCTGCGGCAGCCCCGCGGTGGTCAGCCCGAGCACGCTGGAGATGTTGACGATCGAGCTGCCCGGCTGCATCACCCGGCCGCACGCCTGGGCCATCCAGTAGCAGCCGTTGAGGTTGACGTCGATGACCTGCCGGAACTGCTCGGGGGCCTCCCGCGTCGCGGGCGCGGCGGTGCCGACCCCGGCGTTGTTCACCAGGACGTCGACCTTGCCGAACTCGGCCATCGCGGCGTCGACGAGCGCCTGGCAGTCCTCCGGCCGGGAGACGTCGGTGGCCACGCTGATCGCGCGCCGGCCGGCCGCCTCCACCGCGCGCTGGGTCTCCGCCAGCCGGTCGGCCCGGCGGGCACCGAGGACGACGTCGCAGCCGGCCTCCGCCAGCGTCCGGGCGAAGACCGCGCCCAGCCCGGAGGAGGCACCGGTCACGATGGCGACGCGGTCGTCGAGGCGGAACAGGTCGAGGATCGTGCGGTCGGGCATGAGCGGGGGTCTCCCTCGGACGACGGCGTGCGGTCGTCGTCACCGTATCCGTCGTGTGCGGTAGATCACCGGGTGAGCCGGGTAGGGCCTCGTCCGTCCAGCCACCGGGCACAGGGAGGACGACCGTGACCAACCTCGCGCAGAACCTGCTCGACTCCGCAGCCGAGGGAGCCGAGCGGCCCGCCCTGCGGATGGACGACGCCGAGCTGACCTACGGCGAGTTCCGTGAGGCCGCCCTCCGCGTGGCCGCCTCCCTGCAGGCGCGCGGGGTGCAGCCCGGTGACCGGGTCGGGCTGGTGCTGCCGAACGTGCTGGCGTTCCCGGTGGTCTTCTACGGGGCGCTGCTCGCCGGCGCCGCCGTCGTGCCGATGAACCCGCTGCTCAAGGCGCGCGAGGTGCAGTACTTCCTCGAGGACTCCGGCGCGCGGCTCGTCGCCACCCTGGAGGCCACCGCCGGCCCGGTGCGCGAGGCGGCCGACGTCGTCGGCGCCGAGGCCGTCGTCGTGGGGCCCGCCTCCCCCACCGAGCTGATGGCCGACGAGCCGCTGGGCGCGGCGGTGGAGCGGTCCGACGGGGACCTCGCCGTGATCCTCTACACCTCGGGGACCACCGGGCAGCCGAAGGGCGCGGAGCTCACCCACGCGAACATGGGCCGCAACGCGCTGACCACCGCGGAAACCCTCGCCGAGAACACCCCCGACGACGTGATCATGGGCTGTCTGCCGCTCTTCCACGTCTTCGGGCTCACCTGCGGGCTCAACACCGCGGTGCTGCGGGGCTCGCTGCTCACGCTCGTCCCGCGCTTCGACGGCGCCAAGGCGCTGCAGGTGATCGAGCGCGACCGGGTCACGATCTTCGAGGGCGTCCCGACGATGTTCGCCGCGATGCTGCACTCCCCCGAGGCCGGGCAGCGGGACGTCTCGAGCCTGCGGCTGTGCGTCTCGGGCGGCTCGGCCATGCCGGTGGAGATCATGCGGTCCTTCGAGGAGCGGTTCGGCTGCATCGTGCTCGAGGGGTACGGCCTGAGCGAGACCTCGCCGGTCGCCTCCTTCAACCACCCGCACGCCGAGCGGAAGCCCGGCTCGATCGGGACCCCCATCCGCGGTGTGGAGATGCGGCTGGTCGACGACGACGGCAACGAGGTCGGGGGCGGCGAGGTCGGCGAGATCGCCATCCGCGGCGAGAACGTGATGCGCGGCTACTGGACGCGGCCCGAAGAGACGGCGAAGTCCATCCCGGACGGCTGGTTCCGCACCGGCGACCTCGCCCGCACCGACGAGGACGGGTACTTCTTCATCGTCGACCGGAAGAAGGAGATGATCATCCGCGGCGGCTACAACGTCTACCCGCGGGAGATCGAGGAGGCGCTCTACGAGCACCCGGCGGTGGCCGAGGTCGCCGTGGTCGGCATCTCCCACCCCGAGCTGGGCGAGGAGGTCGCCGCCGCGGTGGCGCTGAAGCCCGGGGCCACCGCGGAGGTCGACGAGCTGCGCGAGTTCGTCAAGGCGCGGGTGGCCGCCTACAAGTACCCCCGGCACCTCTGGCTGGTCGACGCGCTGCCCAAGGGGCCGACCGGCAAGATCCTGCGCCGCGCCGTGGAGGTCCCGCAGGAGGTGGGGAGCCGATGAGCCGGCCACCTGCCCCCCGCACGCCCCCGCCGTCGCCGCCGCTGTGGCGGCAGGCCTTCGACGCAGCCGAACGCGCGGTCGCCCCGCGCGCCGAGGACCTGGTGCGCAGCGAGTACTTCTCGCTGGCCACCGCGTTGCTCCGCCGCGCCCAGAACGTCGCGGGAGGATCGGTCCAGGGCCTCAGCGCCCGCGCCTGGCACCTGCTGAACCTGCCGGCCGGCAGCGACATCAGCCGGCTGCGGGCGCAGATCGGCTCGCTCGACCGCGAGGTGCGGCGGCTGACCATCCAGCTCGAGCAGGAGCGGCGACGCAGCTCCTCGTCCCGCCCCGGCTCTTCCCGACCCACCACCAGCACGGAGGACAGCGATGCCGACGGTGCCCAGCCCCCAGACGGTGCTCGACCGCGTCCGGCGCGACGTCGAGCGCAACACCCTCCGCGCCCGTAACGGCATCAAGCTCGTCGCCGGCGTCGACCGGCCCGGCGTCGGCCAGACACCCAAGGACGTCGTCTGGCAGCGCGGCCGCACCCAGCTCTGGCACTACCGGAACGACCCCGAGACCTACGGCGGCGTCCGCTACGGGCCGCCGCTGCTGATCGTGTTCAGCATGGTCAGCCGCAGCTACATCCTCGACCTGACGCCGGGCAACAGCTTCGTCGAGCAGCTGCTGAAGGCGGGCTTCGACGTCTACATGCTCGACTGGGGCGAGCCCGACGAGCGCGACGCGGGGAACGGGCTCGAGGACTACGTCGACGACTACATCCCCGCCGGGGTCGACCGCGTCCTCGAGCTGTCCGGCGCCGACGAGGTCAACCTGTTCGGCTACTGCTTCGGCGGGGACCTCGCCCTGCTCTACGCCGCGCACCACCCCGACGCACCGCTGCGCAGCCTCACCGTGCTGGCGACGCCGGTCGACTTCCGGCACATGGGTCCGCTCGCCAACATCTTCGCCGTCGGCGGGATGGACGTCGGCTCCGTCCTCGACGCGGACGGCAACGTCCCGCCCTCCGTCGTCGTCCAGGGCTTCCGGGCGCTCACCCCGACCGCCGAGGTGACCCGGTACGTGACCCTGTGGGAGCGGCTCTGGAACGACGAGTACGTCGCGTCCTACCAGGCGATGACCGGCTGGTCGGACGACCACGTGCCCTTCCCCGGCGCCGCCGCGCGGCAGACGGCGGAGATGCTGGTGCGGAACAACGGCATGGTGAACGACCGGCTCGCCGTCGGCGGGGACCCGGTGCACCTCTCCGACATCCAGGTGCCGTTCCTGACCGTGCGGGCCAACCGCGACCACATCGTGCCGCCGGACGCGACCGCGCCCCTGATCGACCTGGTGGGGTCCCCCGACAAGCACGAGCTCTGCCTCGACGCCGGCCACATGGGGCTGGTCGTCGGGCGCACCGCGGCGAAGACGACGGTGCCCACGATCATCGACTTCGTCCGGCGGCGCAGCGACCCGCTGGATGCCGACGACACGCTGCAGGAGGCCTGACGTGACGGTGGTGGAACTGGGACCCGAGCGCTGCGACGCGCTGCTGACGTTCTTCGGTGACCTCCCCGAGGGGGACCTGACCTTCATCAAGGAGGAGGTCACCGACCCGGAGACGGTGCGCTCCTGGGCCAGCGGCGACTCCTCGGGCGGCCGCTGGGTGGCGGTCGACGGCGACGAGGTGACCGGTTACGTCGCCGTCCGGCCGCTCCCGGGCTGGTCGGACCACGTCGGCGAGGTGCGGCTGGTCGTCGCGCCGTCCCGCCGCGGCAGCGGGCTGGGCCGCGAGCTGGCCCGGCAGGCCCTGGTGGGCGCCGTCTCCTCGGGGCTGAGGAAGGTCGTCGTCGAGGTGGTCGCCGAGCAGGGGTCGGCGCTGGCGCTCTTCAGCGACCTCGGCTTCAGCGGCGAGGCCCTGCTGCGCGACCACATCCGCGACCGCAGCGGCGAGCTCCGCGACCTGATGGTGCTGGCGCACCACGTCTCCGACACGTGGGCGGGCATGGACACCGTCGGCATCGCCGACGAGCTGGGCGCTCCGGGGGACTGAACGGGGTCAGCGCTCGATGACCTGCCCGCCGTCGACCTCCAGCCGGCGGTCGGTGGCCACCACCTCGAGCATCCGGCGGTCGTGGGTGACCAGCAGCAGGGTGCCGGAGTAGCCGGCCAGCGCCTGCTCCAGCTGCTCGATGGCCGGCAGGTCGAGGTGGTTCGTCGGCTCGTCGAGCACCAGCACGTTGATGCCCCTGGCCTGCAGCAGCGCCAGCGCCGCGCGGGTGCGCTCCCCCGGCGACAGGGTGAGGGCCGGGCGCAGGACGTGGTCGGCGGTGAGCCCGAACTTGGCCAGCAGGGTCCGCACCTCCGCCGTCGGCCAGTCGGGCACCTCGGCGCCGAACGCGTCCAGCAGCTGCTCCGGGCCGAGGAACCGGCCGCGGGCCTGGTCGATCTCACCGATCCGGACCGACGGGCCGAGCGACGCCGCACCCTCGTCGAGGGGCACCCGGCCGAGCAGGGCCGCGAGCAGGGTCGACTTCCCCGAACCGTTGGCGCCGGTGATGGCCACCCGGTCGCCCCAGTCGACCTGCAGGTCGACCGGGCCGAGGGTGAAGCCGCCGCGGCGGACGACCGCGCCGCGCAGCGTGGCCACGACCGCGCCGGCGCGCGGCGCGGCGGCGATCTCCATCCGGAGCTCCCACTCCTTGCGGGGCTCCTCCACCACGTCGAGCCGCTCGATCATCCGCTCCGTCTGCTTGGCCTTGGCGGCCTGCTTCTCCGCCGACGCCCGGTTGTGCGCCTTGATGAACTTGTCGGGGTCCTTCTGCTTCTTGACCGCGTCGCGGACCCCCTTGGCCATCCAGTTGCGCTGCATCCGGGCCCGCGCCTCGAGCCCCGCCTTCGTGTCGGCGAACTCCTCGTACTCCTCGCGCGCGTGCCGGCGGGCGACCTCACGCTCGGCCAGGTAGGCCTCGTAGCCGCCGTCGTGCACCCGGACCAGCTGCTGGGCGAGGTCCAGCTCGACGATCCGGGTGGCGGTGCGGGACAGGAACTCGCGGTCGTGGCTGACCACGACGACGCCCGACCGCGCGCCGGTGACGAACCGCTCCAGCTGGTCCAGCCCGGCCAGGTCGAGGTCGTTGGTCGGCTCGTCGAGCAGCAGGACGTCGTAACGCGAGAGCAGCAGCGAGGCCAGCCCGACCCGGGCGGCCTGCCCGCCGGAGAGCCCGGTCATCGGCGCGTCCAGCGCGACCCCGGGGGCGACCACCGCCACCACCTCCGCGGCCCGCTCGTCCAGGTCGGCACCACCGAGGGCGAGCCACCGCTCGAGCGCGTCCCCGTAGCCGTCGTCGGCGCCCGCCTCCCCGGCGGTCAGCGCCTCCGTGGCGGCGTCCAGCGCCGTCTGGGCGGCCGCGACACCGGTGCGCCGGGCGAGGGCGGCGAGCACCGTCTCCCCCTCCCGCCGCTCGTGCTCCTGCGGGAGGTAGCCGAGGGTGGCCGACGGCGGGCTCAGCACGATGCTGCCTGCCTCGGCGGGGAGGTCCCCGGCCAGCGTGCGCAGCAGCGTCGACTTGCCCGCCCCGTTCACCCCCACCAGGCCGACGACGTCGCCCGGGGCGATGACGAGATCGAGGTCGGAGAAGAGCACGCGGGCGCCGTGACCGGCCGCCAGTCCGCGGGCGACGAGGGTTGCGCTCACCCCTACAGCCTGCCAAGCCGCCCCGGCCGACCGACAGCGGATTCCGCTGCGGCGCGCCGGGCGGGCCGTTCAGTCCTCCGCGCCGTCCCCGTCGACGTCGAAGGCGTCCTCGTCGTAGCCGATGTCGGCGTCCTGCCCGGGCCCGGCGTCGGCCGTCCGGCTGCGCCGCACGAGCCACGGCTGCAGGTGGTCGTAGCCGCGCACCGACACCCGGCGCAACGGGCGGACGCGGTAGCCCGGCAGGCCGCGGAGCCGGTCGGCCAGCTCGCGGTCGACCAGCAGCGCCCCCGGCCGGGCCAGCGAGGTGAGCCGGCTGGCCAGGTTCACGACCGGCGAGTAGACGTCGCCGAGGCGGGTGAGCACCGCGCCGTACGCCGCCCCCACCCGCAGCGGCGGCCGGTCGGCGGCGCTCCAGAAGTCCGGGAGGTCGAGCCCGATCTCCGCGGCGTCGGTGGCCGAGGCGGCGGTGAACAGCACGCCGTCTCCGACCGTCTTCACGACCCGGCCGGAGTGACGGGCGATCACCTCGGCGGCGGTGCTCTCGAAGTCCTCGACCATCGCGCCCAGCTCGCGGCCGCCCATGCCGCGGCTGCGCGAGGTGTAGCCCACCAGGTCGGCGAACCCGACCGCGAGCTCGCGCCGGTCGCCGGGGCCGGTGGCGGCGAGCAGCCGGTCGACGTTGGCGGCGAGGTGCCGGCGCCAGACGTAGTCCTGCACCTCGCGCAACCGGGGCAGCAGCGCCTCGGCCGCCGCGACCGCCCGCTCGGTGGTGACCGCCGGCCCCTCGTCCTCCGGCGCGCCGCGGAGCAGCGCATCGGCGAGCATGTCGGTCTGCCAGTCGGCCAGCCGGGACAGCGACTGGCCCATCGCCCGGGCGATGGAGGCCTCGCTGTCCGGGCCCACGAAACCGGAGTCGATGAGCGTGGAGAGCACGCCGAGGGCGGCGACGTCGGCGTCGGTGAAGGCCGGGTCGTCGTCGGCGGCGTCGGGGAAGCCGAGGGCCCGCCAGAGCCGCTGCGTCCGCTCCGGCGGCATGCCGGCCAGCCGGCCGACCTGCAGCCGGGTGTACCGGCGGGGGCCGTGGAGCAGCAGCCGCTCCAGCGCCTCGCGGGGGCCCGGGCCCGGGGCGTCGCCGGGGTCGTCCATGCCCGTCGCGGACCTCAGTCGGTGGTGTGGACGACGAGCACGTCGCACTGCGCGCGCCGTGTCGCGTCGGCCGGCACCGAGCCGAGCAGGCGGCCCTTGATGCTGCTGAGCCCCCGGTTGCCGACGACCAGCAGGTCGGCGTCCTCCCGGCGGACCACGTCGAGCAGCGTCTCGACCGGCGACCCCATGACCGCGACGGTCCGCACCTTCCCGGCGCCCGCCGCGCCGGCCCGCTCGGCGGCGGTGCGCACGGTCTCCTCGGCCGGGTGCGAGCCGACCACCTGGTAGGCCTCGTCGCCGAGGACGTCCTGCGCCCGCGCCAGCTCGCGGTCGTCGCCCTCGGTGGGGAGGTAGGCGCAGGCGATGACCAGCGTCGCGCCGCACGCCCCGGCCAGGGCTCCGGCGCGGGCGACGGCGCGCAGGGACGATTCCGACCCGTCGGTTCCGACGACGACCGTGGAGTAGGCGCTCGCGGGCTCGCTCACGGCGCGCACTCTATGGGACCGGGACCGGCCGTGTGCCCGGGGTCACGCGGACGGGCGCCGTCCGGCCGGCCAGCAGCGCCACCCCGGCGAGCAGCACCGGCAGCAGCGCGAGCGCCGCCGAGAGCCCGACGAGCTCGGCCAGGCCGCCGATGACCGGCGGGCCCAGGAGGAAGCCGAGGTACCCGGGCGTGCTCACCGCGGCCAGCGCCGGGCCGGCCTCGACCTCGCCCTCGGCCGCCGCCGAGAAGACGAGCGGGACGGTGCACGCCAGGCCGATGCCCAGGGCGGCGAAGCCGGCCAGCGCGACGGCGACCGTCGGGCCGGCCACGACGAGCACCCCGCCGGCCGTGGCGACCAGCGCGGAGATCCGCACCGTCCGCACCCGGCCCCACGCGGCGACGACCCGGTCACCCGCGAGCCGGCCGGCCACCATCGTGACGCTGAAGGCGGTGTAGGCCAGGCCCGCGACCCCCGCCGAGGCACCCAGCTCGTCCCGGAGGTGGACGGCGCTCCAGTCCCCCACCGCCCCCTCGGCGAGGAGGACGACCAGCGCGATGAGCGCCAGGGGCAGCAACCGCCCCCGGGGCCAGGCGAACAGCGGTCCCGCCGGCCCGGCAGCACGCTCCTCCCGGAGCAGCGCCGGGAACAGCGGTGCGGTCAGCAGGAACAGCACCAGGCCGGTGCCGCCCAGGTGCTGCGGCAACCCGAGCTGCGCGGCGGCGGCCAGCGACCCGGTCAGCGACCCCACGAGCGCCCCGGCCGAGAAGGCCGCGTGGAACGAGGACATCACCGGCCTGGCCAGAGCCCGCTCCACCGTCACCGCCTGCGCGTTCATGGCGACGTCGAGACTGCCGAACGCCAGCCCGAAGACGAGCAGGACCGGGACGAGCCAGGGCAGCGACGGGGCCAGCCCGAGCAGCACCGGGACGGCGAAGAAGAGCAGTGCCGCCGCGATCGTCGTCGTCCGGCTGCCGAACCGGGCGCTGAGCGCCCCGATCAGCGGCATGGCCACCAGGGCACCGATCGCGGGCACCAGCAGCGCGCCCCCGAGCGCGGCGTCGGAGAGCCCGAGGTCGCTCTTCACGGCGGGGATGCGCACCGCCCAGTTGCCGAAGAGCGCACCGTTCGCCGCGAAGACGGCGGTCACGGCCAGCCGCGCCCGGCCCGGTGCACCCACCCGGACAGGAGACCACGCGCGGGGAGCCGTCCGGCAGGTGGTCCCCGGGCTGCCGGGCGGCGACGAGGAGGTGGCCACGGCGCGACGCCCGGCGCGGGGGCTCCCGCCAGGACCCCGCAGTGCGCTTGGATGGCCAGATCACCAGCACGCACGACGGGAGAGGGCCATTTCCAGCGGCACGGCCGCGCGGGTCGACCCGGTACGGGTCGAGATCAGCGGGCTCAGCAAGTCCTTCCGGAACGTCCGGGCCGTCTCGGACCTGAGCTTCACCGTCGAGCCGGGGACGGTGACCGGCTTCCTCGGCCCCAACGGAGCCGGCAAGACCACGACCCTGCGCATGGTGCTGGGGCTGATGAAGCCCGACAGCGGCACCGCCACCTTCAACGGCACCCCCTACGCGTCGCTGCCGCAGCCACTGCGCACCGTCGGAGCCGTGCTGGAGACCGCGTTCCACCCCGCCCGCACCGGCCGCAACCACCTCCGGGTCTACTGCCGGGCCGCCGGGCTGCCGCTGCAGCGGGCCGACGAGGTGCTCGTCCAGGTGGGGCTCGCCGACGCCGGCCGGCGGCGCGCGGGCGGCTACTCCCTGGGCATGCGCCAGCGGCTGGGGCTGGCGACGGCGTTGCTCGGCGACCCCTCCGTGCTCGTGCTCGACGAGCCGGCCAACGGCCTGGACCCCGAGGGGATCCAGTGGCTGCGCGGCTTCCTCCGCCACCTCGCCCACGACCAGGGCCGCACGGTGCTGGTCTCCAGCCACCTGCTGTCCGAGGTGGAGCAGACCGTCGACCGCGTCGTCATCGTGGGCGCCGGGCACCTGGTGCGCGAGGGCTCCATGGCGCAGCTGCAGGCCGGGGCCGACGGCGCCGGGACGGTGCTCGTCCGCAGCCCGCAGGCCGACCGGCTGGCGGAGGCGCTCCGGGCCGACGGCACGGGGATCACCCGGGACGGCGACGCGCTGACCGTCACCGGACGGACGACCGCCGAGATCGGCAGCCGGGCCTTCGCCGCGGGGGTGGAGCTGCACGAGCTGCGGTCGCGCACCAGCGGCCTCGAGGAGATCTACTTCCAGCTCACCGCCGGCCGGGAGCAGTTCCGCGCCCCGTCCGCCGACGCACCGTCCCCGGAGGCCACGCGATGACGCACCTGATCCGCGCGGAGTGGACCAAGCTCTTCACCACCAGGGTCTGGCTGGGCCTGCTCCTGGGCGCCTGCGTCATGGCGATCGGGTTCGCCGTCCTGCTCACCGCGTTCGCCGGCAACCCCGAGTCCGGCATCCCGGCCGTCGGCACCCCGGTCTACGAGGACCTGGCGATGGCGAACCCGGTGAACGTCAACGTGCTGTTCCTCATCCTCGGCATCATCGGGATGACCCAGGAGTACCGGCACCGGACCGCGACGCCGACGTTCCTCACCACGCCGCGCCGCGGCCGCGTCGTGATCGCCAAGCTGGTGGCCTACGCGCTGGCCGCGACGCTCCTCGCGCTGGTCGTGACGGCGGTCAGCTACGCGGCGGTCGCCGTGCACGCCGGCGCGCGCGGGGCGGTCCCCGCCCTCGACGCCGACAACCTGGCAACGCTGGGCAGCTCGGCGCTGGCCCTGATCATCTACGCGGTGATCGGCGTGGGTCTCGGCGCGCTGCTGCGCAACCAGGTCGGCGCCATCGTCGGTGGCCTGGTCTACCTCTTCGTCATCGAGCCGATCATCCGGCAGATCCCGGCCACCTCCGGCGCGTACAAGTGGATGCCGGGCGGTGCGCTCGAAGCGCTCACGGCGACCTTCGAGGGCCCCGATCTGCTGGAGGCGTGGCAGGGCGGTGTCCTCCTGCTCGGTTACGGTCTGGTGGCCGCCGTGCTCGGCACGTTCCTGAGCGTCCGCCGCGACATCGTCTGAGGCGCCGGCGGTACCGCAGGACCCTCGCCCCCACCCAGACCACGTGCCGGGGCGGGCCCGAACGGAGAACGGAGAACGCGTGACGACTCGAATGACCGTCCAGCGGCTGGGCCGCCTGATCGTCGACGGCGACGAGGACGGTGTCCGCTCGGCCGTCACCGAGGCGCCGCGCCTGCTGACCGGCACCGTCGAACGGGACGGCGAAGGCGGCTGGACCCCGCTGCACCTCGCGGTGGCCTGCGACCGCGTCGGCGTCGTCCGCGTGCTGGCCGACGCGGGCGCCGACCTCGCCGCCCGCACCGAGCAGCACCGCACCCCGCTGCACGTGGCGCTGGAGCACGCCCCCGACCTCGTGCCGGTGCTGGTCGAGCTCGGCGCGGTCGTCGACGCGCCCAGCGCGGCCTACCTCGACGACGTCGACCGGCTGACCGCCGAGCTCGACGGCGGCGCGGCCCTCACCGACCCGACCACCGGCGTGGACCTGCTCGCGTGGGCCGCCTTCGGTGGCGCGGGCGCCGCCGCCCGGCTGCTGCTCGCCCGGGGGGCCGACGCCGACGGCGGGGCGCTGCACGCCGCGGCCGCCGGCGGCAGCGCGGAGCTGGTGCGGCTGCTGCTGGACGCCGGCGCCGGCGTCGACCGCCGCGACCCCGACACGGGGCGCACCCCGCTGCACGTCGCGGTGGCGGCCGGTGCGACCGGCGACGCGCCGGAGATCGTGCGCGCCCTGCTCGACGCGGGGGCCGACGTGGACGCGACCACCCACGACGGCGCGAGCGCCCTCGACATCAGCCGCGTGGCGGCCGCCCGGCACCGGCGGGCCGACGAGGACCAGGCCAGCGGCAACGACGCCCTGGTCGAGCTGCTCGTGGCCCACGGCGCCAGCCACTGACCTCCACACCCGACGGGCGCGCGGTTCCGGCTCCGCGCCGGGTCAGCGGCCCACCACGGGCGTAGACTCGACAACCGGTCCAGCGACGCCCCTCAGCCGCAGCCCCCAGACGAAGAAGGCACTCGACCCCGTGTCAAGCGTGAACTCATCCCGCCCGTCGTCCACCTCGTCCCCGGTCGCCGGTTTCGGCACCAACGAGTGGCTGGTCGAGGAGATGTACCAGCAGTTCCTGGCCGACCCGTCCAGCGTCGATCAGGCGTGGCACGAGTTCTTCGCCGACTACCGGCCGGGCACGCCCGCCGGCGGCGACCGGGAGCAGCCGTCGGGCGGCGGAGCGCCCGCGGCCGAGCCGAAGCCGGCGGCCCCGAAGCAGGCGGCCCCCGACAAGGCCCCGAAGCAGGCGGCTCCGGCGCCCCAGGCGCCCGCCGCCCCGAAGAAGCCCGACGTCCAGCGCCCGGCAGCCGGGTCCCAGCCGACGGGGAGCTCGCCCGTGCAGAAGACCAGCCCGTCCCCCGCCGAGGCCGCCCCCGCCGCCAAGCCCGCGCCCAAGCTCCCGGTCGCGGACGGCAGCCAGTCCCCGCTGCGCGGCGCCGCCGCGGCGGTCGTCAAGAACATGAACGCGTCGCTGACCGTGCCGACGGCGACCAGCGTGCGCGCGGTGCCGGCCAAGCTGCTGGCCGACAACCGCATCGTGATCAACAACCACCTCAAGCGGGCGCGCGGCGGCAAGATCTCCTTCACCCACCTCATCGGCTACGCGCTGGTCCGGGCGCTCGACGCGTTCCCGAACATGAACAACGCCTACGCCGAGGTCGACGGCAAGCCGGTGGTCGTGACCCCCGAGCACGTCAACTTCGGGCTGGCCATCGACCTGCCCAAGCCGGACGGCTCGCGCTCGCTGGTGGTGGCCTCCATCAAGGGCGCCGAGGAGATGGACTTCGCCGGCTTCTGGGCCGCCTACGAGGACATCATCCGCCGGGCGCGGAACAACAAGCTGACGATGGAGGACTTCTCCGGCACCACGATCAGCCTGACCAACCCCGGCACGATCGGCACCAACCACTCGGTGCCCCGGCTGACCGCCGGCCAGGGCGCGATCATCGGCGTGGGCGCCATGGAGTACCCGGCCGAGTTCCAGGGGATGAGCCCCGAGGTGCTCACCGAGATGGGCGTCTCGAAGATCATCACGCTCACCTCGACGTACGACCACCGGATCATCCAGGGCGCGGAGTCCGGCGACTTCCTGCGCACGCTGCACTCGCTCCTGCTGGGCGAGGACGGCTTCTACGACGACGTCTTCCGCTCGCTGCGGATCCCCTACGAGCCGGTGCGCTGGATGCCGGACGTGCGGATCACGCGCGAGGGGCAGATCGACAAGCAGGCCCGGGTCATCGAGGTCATCGAGTCCTACCGGCGCAACGGCCACCTGATGGCCGACACCGACCCGCTCGAGTTCAAGGTCCGCACCCACCCGGACCTGGACATCCTCCAGCACGGCCTGACCCTGTGGGACCTGGACCGGAAGTTCCCGGTCGGCGGGTTCGCCGGTGAGCGCCTCATGGCGCTGCGGGACATCCTCGGCGTGCTGCGCAACTCCTACTGCCGCACGGTCGGCGTGGAGTACATGCACATCACCGATCCCGAGGAGCGCGAGTGGCTCCAGCAGCGGATCGAGGTCAAGCACGAGCAGCCGGACCGCGAGAAGCAGAAGCACGTGCTCGGCCGGCTGAACGCCGCCGAGGCGTTCGAGACCTTCCTGCAGACCAAGTACGTCGGGCAGAAGCGGTTCAGCCTGGAGGGCGGGGAGTCGGTCATCCCGATCCTCGACGAGGTGCTCATCGCCGGCACCGATCACGGGCTCGACGAGGTCGCGATCGGCATGGCCCACCGCGGCCGGCTCAACGTCCTGGCCAACGTGCTCGGCAAGAGCTACGCCAAGATCTTCGGCGAGTTCGAGGGCAACATCGACCCGGGCACGGTCCAGGGCTCCGGCGACGTGAAGTACCACCTCGGTGCCACCGGGAAGTTCCGCAACCCGTTCCACACCGACGCCGAGATCGCCGTCTCCCTGGCCAGCAACCCGAGCCACCTGGAGACCGTCAACCCCGTCCTCGAGGGCATCGTCCGCGCCAAGCAGGACATGATCGACAAGGGCGACCAGGGCTACACGGTCCTCCCCGTCCTGCTGCACGGTGACTCGGCGTTCGCCGGCCAGGGCGTCGTCCAGGAGACGCTGAACCTCTCCCAGCTGCGCGGCTACCGCACCGGCGGCACCGTGCACGTGGTCATCAACAACCAGGTCGGGTTCACCACCAGCCCCGGCTCGGCGCGCTCGACCCTCTACTCGACGGACGTCGCGCGGATGGTCAACGCCCCGATCTTCCACGTGAACGGCGACGACCCGGAGGCCTGCGTGCGGGTCGCCCGGCTCGCGGTCGAGTACCGGCAGCAGTTCAAGAAGGACGTCGTCATCGACCTCGTCTGCTACCGCCGCCGCGGCCACAACGAGGGCGACGACCCGTCGATGACCCAGCCGCAGATGTACGACATCATCGACCGCAAGCGCTCGGTGCGGAAGCTGTACACCGAGGCGCTCGTCGGGCGCGGCGACATCACGCTCGAGGAGGCCGAGGAGGCCCTCAAGGACTACCGGGGCCAGCTGGAGCGCGCCTTCGCCGAGACCCACGACGCGCAGGACTCCTCCAAGCCGGAGCCGGTCATGGACCCGCGCACGCCGCAGGAGGTGCAGACGGCGACCACGCAGGAGGTCCTCAAGGCGATCGGCGACGCGCACGTCTCCTTCCCGCCCGCTTTCACCCCGCACCCGAAGCTCCAGAAGATGCTGGAGAAGCGGGCCGCGATGGTCAGCGAGGGCGGCATCGACTGGGCCATGGGCGAGCTGCTCGCCTTCGGGTCCCTGCTGATGCAGGGCGTGCCGGTCCGCCTGGCCGGGCAGGACTCCCGCCGTGGCACGTTCGTGCAGCGCCACTCGGTGCTCATCGACCGGGAGAACGGCGACGAGTACACCCCGCTGGCCAACCTCACCGACGACCAGGCGAAGTTCTTCGTCTACGACTCGCTGCTCAGCGAGTACGCGGCGGTCGGCTTCGAGTACGGCTACTCGGTGGCCAACCCCAAGGCGCTGGTCCTCTGGGAGGCGCAGTTCGGTGACTTCGTCGACGGCGCGCAGATGGTCATCGACGAGTTCATCAGCTCCGGCGAGGCCAAGTGGGGTCAGCGCTCCGGTGTCGTGATGCTGCTGCCGCACGGCATGGAGGGCCAGGGCCCCGACCACTCCAGCGGCCGGATCGAGCGGTTCCTGCAGCTGTCGGCCGAGAACAACATGACGGTCGCCAACTGCACCACTCCCGGCAACTACTTCCACCTGCTGCGCCGCCAGGCGCTCTCCGACGTGCACCGGCCGCTGATCGTGTTCACCCCGAAGTCGCTCCTGCGGGCGAAGGCGGCGGTCAGCCCGGTCAGCGACTTCACCGACGAGTCCTTCCGGCCGGTGCTGCCCGACACCGGGGTGGGCGGCGAGCCGCTGGACGCCTCCGCGGTGAAGCGCGTGCTGCTGTGCAGCGGCAAGGTCGCCTACGACCTGATGGCGCAGCGGGAGTCCGAGGGCACCGCAGACACCGCGATCGTGCGGGTCGAGCAGCTCTACCCGCTGCCGGCCGAGCAGATCCGGGCGGAGCTGGAGCGTTACCCGAACGCCTCCGACGTCGTCTGGGTGCAGGAGGAGCCGGCCAACATGGGCGCCTGGCAGTTCATGGCGGTCAACCTGCCCGAGGAGCTGCCGGAGGGCCGGAAGCTGCGGCGGGTCAGCCGTCGCGCCTCGGCCAGCCCGGCCGTCGGCTCGGCGAAGGTGCACGAGGTCGAGCAGCGCAAGCTGGTCGCCGAGGCCTTCGCGGACTGACCCGGCGTCCCACCCGTCCCCTCTCCGACGCCCGGCCCCCGATCACCTCGGGGGCCGGGCGTCGTAGGTTCTCCGGCATGTACTTCACCGACCGGGGCCTGGAAGAACTGGCCGAGCGGCGGGGCGCGGAGCAGGTCACCCTCGCCTGGCTGGCTGACCAGATGCAGGCGTTCGTCGACCAGCACCCCGACTTCGAGGTGCCCGTCGAGCGGCTGGCCACCTGGCTGGCCCGCGGCGGCACGGACGACGACGACCTCGACGACTGACCGGTCCGTGCACGCACCCGACGGAACCGGTCTCCCGCTGGCGCAGGTTCGTGTACGGGCCGACGTCAGCGATGCCGACGCCTGGTTCTGGGCGCTGCCGGGCGTCGCGCAGCTGCGCGCCGACGGGATGGAGCTCGCCCCGCTCACGGTCCTCGTCGGGGAGAACGGCAGCGGCAAGTCCACGCTGCTGGAGGCGGTCGCGCACGCCTGGCGGTCGTCGCTGACCGCCCAGGTGAAGCACTGGGGTCCGCTGCCCGCCACCGAGGACGCGGAGCTGTGGCGGGATCTGGAGCTGGTCGGCGAACGCCCCCGGCCGCAGGGCGGCGTCTGGCTGCGCGGGGAAGCCATGCACGACGTCTTCGCCGGCATCGACAGCACGGCCGTGGAGCTGCGCCCCTTCGACGGGATCCCGCTCAACGCGCGGTCCCACGGCGAGGGCTTCCTGGCCTTCCTCGAGTCCCGCACCCTCGAACGCGGGCTGTGGGTGCTGGACGAGCCGGAGTCGGCGCTGTCGTTCCGGTCGTCGCTGCGGTTGATGGCGCTGCTGCACGGCGTCGCGGCGACCGGCTCCCAGGTCCTGCTGGCCACCCACTCCCCCGTGCTGGCCGCACTGCCGGGCGCCCGCGTCTACGAGCTCGACGAGGCGGGGTTCACCGAGCGCCCGTGGGCCGACCTGGACCTGGTGCGGGACTGGCAGACCTTCTTCGACGCCCCCGAGCGGCTGCTGCGCCACCTGCTCGACGACTGAACGGCGGGGACACGCCGCTCCACCTCCCGCGAACCAGACGGCGTGGCGGGACGCTGGGTTCATGCTCGGTCACTCCCACGCGCTCTCCGGCCTCGCCGCCGGCGCCGCGACCCTGCCGTGGGCCCCGGTGCAGGGGGCGGTCGGCCAGGCGGCCTGGGTGGCCGCCGTCGGCGGGTTCGCGATGCTCCCCGACCTGGACCACCGCAACTCCACCGTGTCGGACATGTGGGGCCCGGTCACCGACGTGCCCGCGGGGGCGATCGGGGCGCTCGCGGGCGGGCACCGCTGGGGCACCCACGACGCGGTGCTCGCCCCGCTGGCCTTCGGTGCGCTCGCCATGGCCGCCTCCGGCGCGTTCTGGTCCAGCTTGCTGCTGCTCGCGCTGGCCATCGGGCTCGCGCTGCGGGCGCTGCACTTCGTCATCCCGGGGCGCGCCGAGACGACGATCCTGGGCAACCTGGTGCTGTCGTGGGGCGGCGCCTGGCTGCTGCTGACCCACACGACCACGCCCTCCTGGCTGCCCTGGGCGGTCGCCGCCGGCGTGCTCACCCACATCGCCGGTGACGCGATCACCACCGCGGGGGTCCCGGTGCCACTGCTCTGGCTGGTCAAGCGCAAGCGGCTGGCGCTCTCCCCCATCCGCACCGGCGCCACCGTCGAGAAGATGGCGCTGGTGCCGCTGTTCGTCGTCGCCACCGTCGTGTTCGCCTACTCCAACACCGAGCTGCACCTGGCCGTCGACCCGCTGGTGGACCGGCTGCTCAGCTCTGGCTGACCCCGGCGGACGGGCCGGCGGGTTCCGGCGATCGGGCGCTACGGTTCCGCCGTGAGCACGCCGGTGGTCCGCCTGGGCGCGTGGTGCGACCTCGAACTGGAGGACGAGGCCCGCCACCGGCTCCTCGCCGGTGCACCGGGCGACGACAGCCCCTCGGACGACGACGGCGATCCGCGACCGGGGAGGTTCGTCCCCCTCCCCGGGGAGCCGGTGCTGCCTCCGGGGAGTCTGAACTTCCGGGTCGAGGAGTTCGCCGTCCTGGCCGACGGTCGTCGCCTCCGGCTGCATGCCGAGCGGGGCTTCGGGCTGAGCGCCGGAGCCGACCCGTGGCGGCACCTCACCGTCGAGAGCCTGGTGCAGGACGTGCGCGCGACCGTGCTCCCCGACGACGCGGAGGACACCGGCGAGGAGCACCCCTGGGAGTGGCTCGCCCAGCTCCTGCGCGCCCGAGGTGTCGACGTCCCGCCCGAGCACCTCGTGGGGCTGCCCTACGACGTCGAGCTCAGCGACCGTCTCCGGGCGCGCCTGCCCGCCGAGCCGTGACGGGCGTGTGCCCCGCCGTCACGGGCGGGGGTTGACCCGGGTCCAGCCGCGGTCGTCCCGCCGGGCGCCCTGGGCCGCCCGGCAGCGGCGGCAGACCTCCTGCACCTCCTCGGCGTGCCGGCCGGACTCCGGCTGCACGTCGGGCCAGCCGACGTGCGGGAACCGGGTCAGCCGCGAGCGGCTCAGCGCCAGCCCGCAGGCGGTCTCGTTGCGGCCCTGCTGCCATGCGTGCACCTCCCCGGCGGGGTACCGGATCCCGTCGTCGGGATCGATCCACTGACCCGAGGCGGCGACCGCCGCCCTGCTGGCTCCCATGCGCCGCTGGTACCCACGACCGGCCCCGGCGACAAACCGTTCGCCGCGATCGGCCGGGCACCGCAGACTCCAGGGGTGGAACGACTGTCCGACAAACTCCTGAACTGGGCCAGCATCCTCGACGACGCGACGCTGGAGCAGGCCGAGCGCACCGCCTCCCTCGACATCGTCGACCCGCACGTGGCCCTCATGCCCGACGCGCACCTGGGCAAGGGCGCCACCGTCGGCTCCGTGCTCCCGACCCGGGCCGCCATCATCCCGGCGGCGGTCGGCGTCGACATCGGCTGCGGGATGATCGCCGTCCGTACGCCGTGGTCGGTGGACGAGGTGCGGGCGCGGGGCCCGCTGGCGCCGCTGCGCGGCGACATCGAGCGCGCGGTCCCCCTGTCGGCCGGCCGGTACAACAAGAAGCTCACCGAGTCGGCCCGGCGCCGGGTCGCCGAGCTGGAGGCGACGGCCGACGAGCTCGGCGACCGGGTGCTGCACTCGGTGACGACGACGGCGCCGAACTGGGCGATGCAGCTGGGCAGCCTCGGCTCGGGCAACCACTTCATCGAGGTGACCGCCGACGAGCAGCAGCGGGTGTGGCTGTTCCTGCACTCCGGCAGCCGCGGCGTGGGCAACCGGATCGCCCAGAAGCACATCGCGATCGCCCAGGAGCGGGCCCGCCGCGACGGCCTGGACCTGCCCGACCGCGACCTCGCCTGGCTCGACGAGGGCACCCCGGAGTTCGACCGGTACATCGCCGAGCTGCGGTGGGCGCAGCACTTCGCGCTGCTCAACCGCGAGGAGATGATGGACCGGGTCGCCGGCTGCCTGGCCCGGCACATGCGCGTCGACGAGACGCCGGAGCTCGAGCGGACCAACTGCCACCACAACTTCACCCAGCGCGAGGAACACTTCGGCGAGGAGCTGTGGGTGTCCCGGAAGGGCGCCATCCAGGCGAAGAAGGGGCAGGCCGGGCTGATCCCCGGGTCGATGGGGACGGCGAGCTACGTGGTCAGCGGGCTCGGCAACCCCGAGTCGCTGGAGTCCTCGCCGCACGGCGCGGGGCGGGTCTTCTCGCGGACCAAGGCCCGCAAGACCTTCACCCGGGCGCAGCTCGAGGAGTCGATGCGCGGCATCGAGTGGCGGCACAGCGACGCCTTCCTCGACGAGATCCCCGCGGCCTACAAGGACGTGGACCGGGTCATGGCCGACGCCGCGGACCTCGTGGAGATCAGGCACACGCTGCGCCAGCTGGTCAACGTGAAGGGCGACTGACCCGCTACGGTGCGGATCTTGTGACCGCCGTCTCATCGAGCGCCCGGCTGACCCGGGGCACCCACCTGGGCTACGCCCTGGGCTCGATCGGGACGGCGGCGTTCGGGACGGTGCCCGGGCTGCTGCTCCTGTACTACCTGACCGACGTGCTGGGCGTCGCCGCCGGGATCGCCGGGCTGGTGGTGTTCCTCCCGAAGGCGTGGGACGTCTGGCTCAACCCGTGGATCGGCAGCCGGTCGGACCGCACCGCGAGCCGCTGGGGCCCTCGCCGGCCCTGGATGCTCGCGGGCGGGCTGACCCTGCCCCCGCTGTTCGTGCTGGTGTTCGCCGGCCCCAGCGCTCCCCCGGCGCTCGCCGCCGGCTGGGTGGCGGCCATCTTCCTGCTGGCCGCCACCGCCTACGGCTGCTTCCAGGTGCCCTACGTCGCCCAGCCGGCGGAGATCACCGACGACCCCGGCGAGCGGTCGACGCTCATGTCGTGGCGGGTCGCCGCGCTGGCGCTGGGCATCCTGCTGGCCGGGGCCGGCGCCCCGGCCGTCGTCGACCTCGCCGGCGGCGGACGCGGCGGCTACCTGGCGATGGCGGTCTTCGTGGCGGTGCTGCTGGCGGCCGGGATGCTCGGCGCCGTCGCCGGCACCCGGCGGGCGCCGACCCTGACGCGGGCGCGCAGCGAGGGCCGGCTGAGCGCCACCTTGGCGCTCGCCTGGCGGTCCCGCCCGTTCCGGGTGCTGATCACCGGCTTCGTCGTCCAGGCCCTGGGCGTCGGCGTGATGCTCGCCGGGGTGCCCTACTTCTCCGAGCAGGTGCTGGGCGATCCGGCGGCCGGCACGCTGCTGTTCGCCGCCCTCGTCGCCCCGGCCATCCTCGTCATGCCGCTGTGGCTCCGGGTCAGCCGCCGGCTGGGGAAGCGGCCGGGGCTGCTGCTCTCCTCGGCCCTCTTCGGCGCCGGCGCCGCACTGCTCGCCGTGGTCCCCACGGGGGGCACCGCCGTCGCGCTGCCGCTCGTGGTGCTCGTCGGCATCGGCTACGCCGGCATGCAGATGTTCCCGCTGGCCATGCTCCCGGACGTCATCGCCGCCGACGAGGCATCCTCCGGCCGGCGCCGGGCCGGCGTCTTCACCGGCGTCTGGACGGCGGCGGAGACCCTGGGCCTCGCCGTCGGGCCGGGCCTGCTCGGTGGGCTGCTGGCGCTGGCCGGCTACGTCTCCACGACGGGGGACGAGGTCGTCGCCCAGTCCGGCACCGCCGTGCTCGCGGTCCGCCTCGGGTTCACCGTCGTCCCGGCCCTGTTCGTGCTGGCCAGCATCCCGGTGCTCGCCCGGTACCGGCTCGCTCCCACCCCCGCCCAGGAGGCCCCCGCGTGAACCCGCAGGACGTGCTCGCAGAGCTCACCGCGCTGCAGGCCGGTGACGTGCCCACGCACGGTGGCGCCACCATGGCCTACGTGTACGACTCCGGGCGCCCGGACGTCGACGAGCTGGCCGCGGCCGCCCAGGCGGCGTTCCAGTGGACGAACGCCCTGGACCCGACCGCCTTCCCCAGCGTGGCCAGGCTCGAGAACGACCTCGTCGGCGCAGCGCTGGGGCTCCTCGGCGGCGGGCCGGACGCCGTCGGGACGCTCACCAGCGGTGGCACCGAGAGCTGCCAGCTCGCCGTCCTCGCCGCCCGCGAGCGCTGGCGGGCGGCGGGCGGCACCGGCCGCCCGGTGCTGGTGCTGCCGGTGACCGCGCATGCGGCGTTCCGCAAGGCGGCGCACCTGTTCGACCTGGAGGTGCGGGACGTGCCGGTGGACCCGGCCACCTGCCGGGCCGACCCCGCGGCGGTGGTGCGGCTGCTGGACGAGCGGACGGTGCTGGTGGTGGTCAGCGCCCCGTCCTACCCGCACGGCGTCCTCGATCCCGTCGGCGAGATCGCCGGGCTGGCGGCCGCGGCCGGGGTGCCCTGCCATGTCGACGCCTGCATCGGGGGCTGGGTGCTGCCCTTCCTCGACGACGTCCCCGAGGCGTTCGACCTCTCGGTGCCGGGCGTGACCTCGCTGTCGGTGGACCTGCACAAGTACGGCTACGCCCCCAAGGGCGTCTCGGTGCTGCTCACCACCACGCCGGAGCTGCGGCACGCGCACTGGTTCGCCACGGCGGGCTGGCCCGGCTACCCGGTGGTCAACCCGACCCTGGCCGGCACCCGCCCGGCCGGCGCCATGGCCGCCGCCTGGGCGGTGCACCGCCGGCTGGGCACCCAGGGCTACCGCGAGCTCGCCCTGCGGGCCCGGGACGCCACCGTGCGGCTCGCTGCCGGGATCGCCGGCATCGACGGGCTGCGCGTCGTCGGCCACCCGGTGGCGACCCTCGTCGCGATCGCGCAGGACGGGCCGGACGCCGTGGACGTGCTCAACCTGGCCGACGAGATGACCGCCCGCGGGTGGCTGGTCCAGCCACAGCCGCCGTTCGCCCAGGAGCGTGGCGACCTCCCCGCCACCGTGCACCTGACCGTCACGGCCGCCACCGCCGGCCGGGTGGACGCGCTGCTGGCCGATCTCCGCGACGCCGCCCGGGCGGCCGCCGCGCTCCCGCGCCCCGTCCCCGACCCGGAGCTGGTGGCCGCGGCCGCCACCGTCGACCCGTCGGCCCTGACCGTCGCCGAGGTCGAGGCGCTGCTGGAGCTCGCCGGGGTCTCCGGCGGGTCGCTCCCCGCCCGCATGGCGCCGGTGCACGCGCTGGTCGCCGCGCTGCCCCGGCCGGTCGCCGAACGGCTGCTCGCCGGGGTCCTCGGCCGGATCTACCGGCCGACCGCCGACGGGGTGCGGCTCAGCGGGTGACGCCCTCGCGGCGGGCGCAGTCCCCCACAGCCTCGGCGACCGCGGCCGCGACCCGGCGGTCCAGGGGGCTCGGGACGATGTAGTCGGCCCGCAGGTCGTCGCCGACGACGCCGGCGATCGCGGTGGCGGCGGCCAGCTTCATCTCCTCGGTGATGCGGGTGGCGCCGGCGTCGATGGCGCCGCGGAAGACGCCCGGGAAGGCGAGCACGTTGTTGATCTGGTTGGGCAGGTCGCTGCGCCCGGTGGCGACGACGGCGGCGTACCGCGCCGCCATCTGCGGGTCGACCTCCGGCGTGGGGTTGGCCAGCGAGAAGACGATGCAGTTCTCGGCCATCGACGCGATCGCCTCCTCGGGCACCGAGCCGCCGGAGACACCGAGGTAGACGTCGGCGCCCCGCAGGGCCGAGACCATGGAGCCGGCGAACCCGGACGGGTTGGTGTTCTCGACGAGCCACTGCTTCGTGCCGGTCAGCGCCTCGCGGCCGGCGTGCAGGACGCCCCGCGAGTCGGCGACGGCGATGTCGCGGACACCGGCCTCGAGCAGGATCTTCGTGCAGGCGACCCCGGCCGCCCCCGCACCGGAGACCACGACCCGCAGGTCGCCCAGCTCCCGGCCGACCACCGTCGCGGCGTTGCGCAGCGCGGCGAGGACGACGATCGCCGTCCCGTGCTGGTCGTCGTGCATGACCGGGATGTCCAGCCGCTCGCGCAGCCGGGCCTCGATCTCGAAGCAGCGGGGGGCGCTGATGTCCTCGAGGTTGATGCCACCGAAGGACGGCGCGATCGCGGCAACGGTCTCGACGATCTGGTCGACGTCGGTCGTGGCGAGCACGATCGGCACCGAGGACAGGCCGGCGAACTCGCTGAACAGGCAGGCCTTGCCCTCCATCACCGGCAGCGAGGCGGCGGGACCGATGTCGCCGAGGCCCAGCACCGCGGTGCCGTCGGAGACGACCGCGACGACCCGGGGCGCCCAGGTGAACCGGCGGGCGAGCGCGGGCTCGGCGGCGATGGCGCTCGACACCCGCGCGACGCCCGGGGTGTAGGTGAGCGCGAGGTCGGCGATCGAGGTGATCGAGCGGGTGGAGGCCACCGCGAGCTTGCCGCCCTCGTGCACCGCGAACGCCGGGTCAGCAGCGAAGCGGTCGGTGCTGACGGGGTCCTCGGGCGCCGGATTTCCGCTCATGGGCACAGCAGCGTAACGGCGGGCCGGCACCGGCCTGTCGCTACGGTGCAGTCGTGGAGATCCGCGAACTCGCCGTGCCCGACAGCTACGTCCTCGACCTGGTCCCCCACGGCGACACGCGTGGCAGTTTCACGGAGTGGTACCGGGCAGACGTGCTGTCCCAGTCAGTGGGACACCCGCTTCCGCTCGCCCAGGCGAACCACAGCGTCTCCTCCCGGGGCTCGCTCCGCGGTGTCCACTTCGCGCTCGTGCCCCCCGGCCAGGCCAAGTACGTCTACTGCCCGGCGGGCCGGGTGCTCGACGTCGTCGTCGACGTCCGCGTCGACTCCCCCACCTTCGGCGTGCACGACTCGGTGCTGCTCGACAGCGAGCAGCCGCGCGCGGTCTACCTCGCCGAGGGGCTCGGCCACGCCTTCGTCGCCCTGGCCGACCGCAGCTCGGTCGTCTACCTCGTCTCCTCCGGCTACGACCCGGGGCGGGAGTTCGGCGTCTCCCCCCTGGACCCCGACCTGGACCTGCCCTGGCCGTCGGACGTCGAGCTCGAACTGTCGGCCAAGGACCGCAGCGCCCCCACCCTCGCCGAGGCGCGCGAGCAGGGTCTGCTGCCGACCATGGCCGAGTGCGCCGCGCGGTACGCCCAGCTACGGCAGGTCTGACGTCCGGTCGTCCGACGGCGGGGCGCCGGGGACCCGGCCGGGGCGCGGCCACAGCCGGCCGACCACCCGGCCCACGACGACGGCGACGCCGAAGGACCGGCTGTCGTCGGTGACGAAGGCGTTGTCACCCTCCACCCAGTGACCGCCGTCGACGGCGCGGCGCACCCGCTTGACCACGAGCAGCTCCGGCCGCGCCGGGAACCGGGCCAGCACGACGTCGCCGGGCCGCACCCGGGCGCCGGGACGCAGCCGGCGGGCTAGCAGCCGCTCCCCGGAACGCACGGTCGGGGACATCGACGGCCCGGTCACCCGCACCAGCGTCCACGCGGCCGGCAGCGGGTCCACCGCCCCGCCCCCGCGCTCTCCCGCACTGTCGCCGTCGATCACCGCGAGTAGGGTCGCAGACGACACAACCCCACGATCACCGGAGGCATATCCATGCGTCTCACCCGCATGTTCTCCGCCGTGGAGGCCACCGCGCACTGCGACCTCCCCTGCGGCGTCTACGACCCGGCCCAGGCCCGCATCGAGGCGGAGTCGGTCAAGGCCATCCAGGAGAAGTACCAGGGCAACGAGGACCCGGTCTTCCGCCAGCGCGCCGTGCTCATCAAGGAGCAGCGGGCGGACCTGGTCAAGCACCACCTCTGGGTGCTCTGGACCGACTACTTCAAGCCCCCGCACTTCGAGAAGTACCCGCAGCTGCACGAGCTGTTCAACAAGGCCACCAAGCAGGCCGGTGGCGGCGCGGCGAAGAACAGCATGGACCCCGCCGAGGGCCAGAAGCTGCTCGACTACATCGCCGAGATCGACAAGATCTTCTGGGAGACGAAGGCCGCCGCCTGACCCTCCCCGCCGCGCCCCGGACGGCGCCGGTCGACATCCGTCGGCCGGCGCCGTCCGTCGTCGTGGCGGCGCCCTGCGGCCCGCACCCGTGGTGAACAGCACGTTCGCCGCCGGCAGTGTCAGGGCACACACCTCGGACCGCGGGCGTCCTGGGTCGTCCCCTGATCGAACTGGAGGCTCGGTGATCGACGTCGGCGCGGTGCTGCAGAAGGTGGAGGAGGCAGCCCCCATCGAGGCCGTCGAGGTCGTCGCGGCCGAGCTCGGCGACATGGTCGACGCGACGGCGGTGACGCTGCTCCTCGCCGACTTCAGCGGGCGGGCGGTCGTCCGCCTCACCTCGGCCGGCCAGGTCGAGGGCGCGCGCAGCCACGGCACGGATCACGCCGAGACGCTGCCGTTGCCCGGCACGCGCTACGAGCGGGTGCTGCGCACCCAGCAGCCCGACGTGCGGCCGATCGACGACGGGGCCCGGGTGCTCGTCCCGGTGACCGACCGCGGCGACGCCATCGGCCTGCTGGAGCTGGACCTCCCGCGGTATCCGTCGGACGACGAGGTCGAGGACATCGGCAGCGCCGCGCACGCCCTGGCCTACGTGCTCATCGCCGCGCGCCGGCACACCGACGTCTTCGAGTGGGGCCAGCGCTCCACCCCGTTCGCGCTCGCCGCGGAGATCCAGCGCCGGCTGCTGCCGCCGACCTACACCTGCGAGGCAGGGCAGTTCACCCTCGCCGGGTGGCTGGAGCCGGCCAGTTCCGTGGGCGGCGACACCTTCGACTACACCCTGGACCGCGACTCCCTGCAGCTGTCGATCACCGACGCGGTCGGGCACCAGGTGGAGGCGGCGCTGCTGGCGACGCTGCTGGTCGGCGCGCTCCGGAACGGACGCCGCCAGGGCCTCGACCTCGCCGGGCAGGCGCGGTACGCCAACGACGCGCTCGCCGAGAACAGCGCGCCCGGCCAGTTCGTGACCGGGCAGCTCCTCCGGGTGGACCTGCGTTCCGGCCTCGCCCAGATCGTCAACGCCGGGCACACGCTCCCGCTGCGGCTCCGCGACGGGAAGGTCGAGGAGATCGACCTGGCCGTGGAGGCGCCGTTCGGCGTCCTGCCGGGCAAGTCCTTCGCCGTCCAGCCCTTCCCGCTCGAGCCCGGCGACCGGATCGTGTTCCTGACCGACGGCATGCTGGAGCGCAACGCCGCCTCCCTCGACGTCGCGGCGGCCCTGGCCGACAGCGCGGACCTGCACCCCCGGGAGGTCGTCCACGAGCTGGGTGCCGCGGTCCTGAAGGTCACCGGCGGCGACCTGCGGGACGACGCCACGATGGTGTGCCTGGACTGGTACGGGGGCCCGCCGCGCGGCCGCACCACCGAGTTCGGGGCCGATCCCGGCCGCGCCTCGGCCCCCGCCTGACCCCGAGGTCCGTACCGACCCAGGGGCAGGCCGGTACCGTTCGGTCACCATGCGCATCGACCGGGCCGGGTGGCCTTTCATCACCGGACCCCTCCTCCCCGCCGCGGCCCTCGGCGTGGCCGGACGCCGAGGGGCCGTCTGGCCGTTCCTGGCCCTCTCCGCCTACATGACCCTGTTCTTCCGGGATCCCGACCGGCGGTGCGACACCGAGCCGGCCGACCCGGACGACGTCCTCTCCCCCGCCGACGGCGTGGTGATGGTCGCCGGGGAGCCGCAGGAGGGCGTCGCCCCCCAGCCGGCTCCCGTGGGCGGCTGGCAGCAGGTGAGCGTCTTCCTCTCGGTGGTCGACGTGCACGTCAACCGCTCGCCGTACCGGGGTGAGGTCGTGGAGAGCTCCTACCGCAAGGGCAGCTTCCTGGCCGCCTACCGGAAGGAGTCGGCGCACCGCAACGAGCGCACCGAGCTCTGGTTGCGTGATGCCGAGGGCCCCGGCGAGCGCACGGTCGTCTTCCGGCAGATCGTCGGCGTGCTGGCCCGCCGCATCGTCACCCGCACCGGAACGGGGCAGCACCTCGCCACCGGAGAGCGCATGGGCCTGATGAAGTTCGGCTCGCGCATGGACGTGTTCGTCCCGCGCGAGTGCGAGATCACCGTGACGAAGGGGCAGCGCGTGCGGGGCGGCGAGACCGTCATCGCCCGCTGGCCCGCGACCCGCTGAGGGACAGCCGTGCCCAGTTCCGCTTCCGGCCACCGGCCCCCGCAGACCCGTCGCACGGCCACCGTCGAGTTCGTCCGTGGCTCGGTGCGGGGCAGCCGGCGACGAGCGCTGGCGACCCTGCCGAGCCTGTTCACGCTGGCCAACATGTTCTGCGGGTTCCTCGCCATCCTGGTGTCGATCCGCGGCCAGTACACGCTCGCAGCGGTGCTGATCGGGCTGTCGGTGCTGTTCGACATCGTGGACGGGGCCGTCGCCCGGCTGGTCGGCGCCGTGACGCCCTTCGGCCTGCAGTTCGACTCGCTGGCCGACCTGGTCTCGTTCGGGCTGGCGCCGGCGCTGCTGGCCTTCACGCTGTTCTCCGAGGGCCGGGACGAGTGGGATCCGGTCGGCTGGGTCGTCTGCTTCCTCTGGGTGGCCTGCGCAGCCATCCGCCTCGCCCGGTTCAACACCACCATCGACCCGACGGCGGACAAGCGGTACTTCATCGGCATGCCCAGCCCGGGCGCCGCCGGCGTCGTCCTGGCCTCGGTGTTCGCCTTCGGCGACGACATGCAGGGCCGCGACCGGCTCTGGGTGCTGCTGGTCGTGGCGGTCCCGGCGGTGCTGATGGTGACCAACGTCCGGTTCCGGTCGTTCCGGTCGCTGGTCAGCCCGAAGAGCGGCCGGCCGTACGGGCTGGTGGCCGCCGCCGTGCTGCTGGTCGTCGGCCTGGCGGTGGCGCCCGTGGTCACCGGCTGCGTGCTGGCCTACGGGTACCTGCTCGCACCGGTGCTCGTGCCGGTGCTCTCGCCGCTCGGCCGGCTGGTACCGGCACGGGTCAAGGAGGTCCTGTCATGAGCGTGCGCCCGATCCGGCCCGACGACGTCCCCGCGGTCGTCGGGCTGGTGCGCGAGCTGGCCGAGTACGAGAAGGCGCTGGACGAGGTCCGGCTGACCGAGGAGCAGCTCGCCGCCTGCCTGTTCGGCGACTCCCCCGCCCTGTACGGCCACGTCGCCGAGAGCGACGGCCAGGTCGTGGGCATGGCGCTGTGGTTCCTCAACTTCTCCACCTGGCGCGGCACCCACGGCGTGTACCTCGAGGACCTCTACGTGCAGCCGCAGCACCGCGGCACCGGTCTCGGTCGGGAGCTGCTCCGCACGCTGGCGCAGGTCTGCGTGGACCGCGGCTACTCACGGCTGGAGTGGTCGGTGCTGGACTGGAACACCCCGTCGATCGACTTCTACCGGGCCGCCGGCGCCGTGCCCATGGACGGGTGGACGGTGTTCCGGCTCACCGACGACGCGCTCCCGTCGTTCGCCTCCGCCCCCGCGGCTGACCGGCCGCGCTAGCGTTCGGTCCGTGACCACCGAGCGCGGACCGATCGAGTGCTGGCTGACCGACATGGACGGGGTCCTCGTCCACGAGGGCCAGGCCCTCCCGGGGGCGAAGGAGTTCCTCGACCGCCTCGTCGAGCGGCGACGCCGGTTCCTCGTCCTCACCAACAACTCGATCTTCACCCCGCGCGACCTCGCCGCCCGCTTGGCCCGCGGCGGGCTGCAGGTGCCCGAGGAGGCGATCTGGACCTCGGCCCTGGCCACCGCCGATTTCCTCACCACCCAGCTGCCCGGCGGCTCCGCGTACGTCATCGGCGAGGCCGGGCTGACCACCGCCCTCCACGAGGTGGGCTACACGATGACCGACACCGACCCCGACTACGTGGTGCTCGGGGAGACGCGCACCTACTCGTTCGAGGCCATCACGCGGGCGATCCGGCTGGTCGCGAACGGCGCCCGCTTCATCGCCACCAACCCCGACGTCACCGGCCCCTCCCCGGAGGGCCCGCTACCGGCCACCGGCTCGGTGGCGGCGATGATCACCGCCGCCACCGGCGCCAAGCCGTACTTCGTCGGCAAGCCCAACCCGATGATGTTCCGCAGCGCGATGAACCGGATCGAGGCGCACTCGGAGTCCACGATGATGATCGGCGACCGCATGGACACCGACGTCGTCGCCGGGATCGAGGCCGGCCTGGAGACCGTGCTGGTGCTGTCCGGGTCCACGGCGGCCGCCGACGTCGCCCGCTTCCCCTTCCGGCCCAGCCGGGTGTGCGACTCCATCGCCGACGTCATCGACCTCGTCTGAGCGAGGCCCCCGTCCTCCCGGGACGGGGGGCCGTCAGCGGTCGAGGTAGGCCAGGCGGGACTCGGGCGTGGCCAGCAGGTACAGCACGGCGCCCACCAGCGCCAGGATGGGCAGGCCGATCAGCGGCTGCTGCGCCGTGAAGGCGAAGGTGAAGCCGGTCAGCGCCAGGAAAAGCTGCAGGGCCACTACCGGGCCGCGGGCCCAGCCGGCCACCCGCCACAGACCGCGCGCGGCGGCCCCCAGGACGCCGGCGGCGAGTGCGGCCAGCACCACCTCGGCCAGCGCCCGGGGCACGCTGTCGGGATCGGCGGTCAGCGTGAGGAACAGCAGCACCAGCGCGCCGAGGCCGAAGAGCGACGCCTCCAGCGCGACCGCCAGGGCCGCCCGGCGCAGGGACGGGGGCGCCTCGGTGCGCGGCGCCGCGGGCCGCGCGGCCGGCTGCGCCGCCGTGGGTCCGAAGAGCCGGTCGGCCAGGCGACGGGGCGGCTGGGCAGGCGCGCCGCGGTCCTCGGTCACGACGGCGAGACTACGCGGCGCACCGCTCCGCCCGGGCCCGTCCACCGGCGCCGTCCGACGGACCCCGCGCCCTGGATAGCCTGACGGGATGCGCGCGCTCGTGGTCGTCAACCCGGCGGCGACCACCACCACCGCGAAGATGCGGAACGTGCTGGTGGGCGCCCTCGCCAGCGAGCTCAAGGTCGACGTCGCCGAGACCGGCCACCGCGGCCACGGGCGGGAGCTCGCCGCCCAGGCGGCCGCCGAGGGGATCGACGTGGTCGTCGCCCTCGGGGGCGACGGTACGGTCAACGAGGTGGTCAACGGCCTGCTGACCGACGGCCCCGGGGCGCGGGTGCCCACGCTCGCGGTCGTCCCGGGTGGCTCGACCAACGTGTTCTCCCGCGCCCTGGGCCGCTCGCGCGACCCGGTGGAGGCGACTGCGGAGATCCTGGCCTCGCTGCGCGCGGGCCGCACCCGGTCGGTGTCGCTGGGCACCGCGAGCGCCACCGGGACCAGCACCGCGGCGGTGACCGGGGTGGCGCCGGCCGCCGCCGAGGCGGTCGCCCGCGCCGACGCCGCGGCCGACGAGCCCGGGTGGACCGATGCCCGCTGGTTCGTCTTCGCCGCCGGGTTCGGCTTCGACGCGGAGGTCATCGCCCGGGTGGAGGCCCGCCGCGCGCGGGGCCGCCGGTCGACCGGAGCGCTCTACGTCCGGGAGGGCACCAGCGCGTTCCTCTTCGGCTGGGACCGCCGGCGACCGGCGATGACGCTGCAGGTGCCCGGGGAGCCACCCCTCGAGGAGCTCTTCCTCTGCCTGGTGTCCAACGTCAGTCCGTGGACGTACCTGGGGGCCCGGCCGGTGAACCCCACGCCCCAGGCGTCCTTCGAGACCGGGCTGGACGTCTTCGCCCTCGGCCGCACCGGCACGACGCGCATGCTGCGCGCCCTGCGGCAGACCATGCGGCCCGAGCCGGACCTCCGCGGGCGCGGCCTGCACCGGTGGCACGACCTGCAGGAGCTCACGATCACCGCCGTGCGACCGCAGGGCTGGCAGGTCGACGGCGACCACCTCGGCACCGCCACCGGCGTGCGGATCCGGAACGTCCCCGACGCGCTGCGCGTCATCGCCTGACAGCAACTCTCGAGCCGCCGGCAAGGCCGTTCCCTCCGCCGAGTGGCAGGCCTAGCACGGCCGTGGTGAAGTTGCTCACGCGGGGGTCAGCGCTGACCGCGTTTCCCTTGACAGGCGTCCGGCACGTGAAAACATCGCTGCTGGGACGCAACCTGCCGGTAACAAAGCAGATAGTCGCTGCCGCCATGGCGCTGGGTAACCCGGTGTCGGCCCGGCGATGGCAGACCGAGCTGGGCGACTGACGCACCGAACCGTAGACGACATCGAGGAGTACAACGCCATGGACTGGCGCCACCGCGCGCTCTGCCGGGACGAGGATCCGGAGCTGTTCTTCCCCATCGGGACGACCGGCCCGGCCGTGGTCCAGATCGAGCAGGCCAAGGCCGTGTGCCAGCGCTGCCCGGTGGTCTCGTCGTGCCTGGACTGGGCCCTGCGCTCGGGCCAGGACTCCGGTGTCTGGGGTGGGCTCTCCGAGGACGAGCGACGCGCGCTGAAGCGGCGTCAGGCTCGCACCCGGGTGCACACCGCCTGATCAGGAGCACCACGACGGCTGCCGGGGATCCCCGGCAGCCGGACCGCACCACCGCACACGCACCGAGCGCCACGAGGCCGGTCCGGGTTCCCCGGACCGGCCTCGGCACGTCCGGGCGTCGACGTCCTCAGCGCCGCGGCCAGGCGTTCCCCGGCAGGTGCAGCACCACCTCGGTCCCGGGGCGGCCCTCCGACGCCCCCATCGCCAGGCTGCCGCCCAGCTCGCTGGTCACCAGCGTCCGCACGATCTGCAGGCCGAGCCCGTCGCTCGCGGCCGGGTCGAACCCCGGCGGCAGGCCCTGGCCGTCGTCCCGGACCCGCACCAGCAGGTCGTCGCCGTCCCGCTCGGCGACCAGCTCGATGACACCGGGCTCCCCTTCGGGGAACGCGTGCTCGGCGGCGTTGTGCAGCAACTCGGTCACCGCCAGGACCAGCGGTGTGGCGGCCGCCGCCGGCAGCTCGCCGAACGAGCCGGTCCGGCGGGTCCGGGCGGCCGGCCCGATCGACGTCAGGTCGCCGAGCATCGGCAGCACCTGGTCGAGGACGTCGTCGACGGCGACGACGTCCTCCCGGCTGCCGGCCAGCGTCTCGTGCACGACCGCGATCGAGGCCACCCGGCGCACCGACTCCTCGAGCGCTGCGCGGGCCGCCGGCTCGGTCATCCGGCGGGCCTGCAGGCGCAGCAGGGCGGCCACCGTCTGCAGGTTGTTCTTCACCCGGTGGTGGATCTCCCGGATGGTCGCGTCCTTGGTGAGCAGCGCCCGGTCCCGTCGCCGGACGTCGGTCACGTCGCGCACGAGCACGAGCGCACCGGGAGCGGCGCCGGGCGCCTGCAGCGGCAGGGCCCGCAGCAGCAGCGTCGCGCTGGCCGCCTCGACGTCCACCTGGCCGGGGTAGCGGCCCGCGACCGCCGCCGTGATGCCCGCCGCGACCGCCTCCCCCGCCACCCGGTCGGTCACCGCCCGGCAGGTCACGTCCGCGAGCGTCGCACCGGCGAGATCGCCGGCCACCCCGATCCGCCGGTAGGCCGACAGCGCGTTGGGGCTGGCGTAGGAGACCCGCCCCGCGCCGTCCAGGCGCACCAGTCCGTCGCCCACCCGCGGGCTCATCTCCGCATCCGTGAGGCTTCCGGGCGGGAAGGTGCCGGCCGACACCATGAGGCAGAGGTCGGCGGCGATGTCCAGGTAGGTCAGCTCGAGCGTCGACGGCGAGCGGGTGACCGCGAGGTTGGTGTCCTTCGCCAGGACGGCGATGCCCACCCCCTCGTGCCGGACCGGGATCACCTCCCGGCGGCGCGGCCGGTGTCCCGTCCGGTCGGGCTCCCCGCCGGTGACGGGCCGGCCGTCGCGCAGGGCCAGGCCGAACGGCCGGGCCTCGTCCGGGCCGACCTCGGCGCCGACCATGTCCTCCGGCCGGCTGGTCGGTGCGGTGAGCGGCCGCACCTGGGCCACGCACCACCAGGCTCCCGAGGGGAGCGGCACCCACAGCGTCAGATCGGCGAACGCGAGGTCGGCCAGCAGCTGCCAGTCGGCGACCAGGCGCCGGACGTGGTCGATCTGGGCGGGGCTGGACGCCGTTCCGCGGGTGAGTCGCTCGGAGAGGCTGCTCATGGTGCGCCGAGCCTAGGACCCGGTCCCTCCTACGCTTCGACCGTGGTCACCCCTCCCGCCCCGCACATCGAGCCCGCCGGCCCCGGCGACCACGACCGCATCGCCGAGCTCACCGTCGGCGTGTACGTGGCCGGGGGGCTCGCCTCCGCCGGGTACGCCGCCGAACTGGCCGACGTCGCCGGCCGGGCGGCCCGAGCCGAGCTGCTCGTCGCCCGCGACGGGACCGGCCGGATCGTCGGCAGCGTCGCGTTCGTGCCGGGAGGCGAGTTCGGCGAGGTCCTGGAGTCCGCCGACGAGGCCGGCTTCCGCATGCTGGTGGTCGATCCCGGTGCGCAGGGGCGCGGCCTCGGCGCGGCGCTGGTGTCGGCGTGCCTGGACCGCGCCCGGCGGGCGGGCAGACGGCGGGTGGTGATCTCCACCGGCACCCGCATGACCGCGGCGCACCGGCTGTACGAGCGGCTGGGCTTCACCCGGCTGCCCGAGCGGGACTGGGCCCCCGTGCCGGGGGTCGACCTGCTGGTCTACGCCCGCGACCTCTGAGGCACGCGCCCAGTCGGCCGGGGTGCGGGATCAGGAGTCGGAGACGGTGGCGATCAGGTCGCCCTCCTGGAGGACCTCGCCCTCCACCACGTGCAGCTCCTGCACGGTCCCGGAGCGCTCCGTGAGCACCGGGATCTCCATCTTCATCGACTCGAGGATGACCAGCGTGTCACCGGCGGAGACCTGCGCCCCGGGCGCGACCAGCACCTTCCAGACGCTGGAGACCATCTCTGCGTGGATCTCCTCGACCGCCACCGGTACCTCCCGCGCTCACCGTCCGTGAGACCTCATCCAAGCACGTGACCAGCAGCTCAGGCCTGCGGGACCGCCCGCTCCTGGGCGAGTCGGCCCACCACGGCGCAGACCTCGGGGCCGTCGTGCGGCACGCCGGTCTCGGGCAGCCCGGTCAGCGCCAGACGGGCGGCCTGGGCGGCCGTCGCGACGTCCGCCGCCCCGGCGCTCACCGTGGCGAGCAGCGCGTCGTACCAGCCGTCGAGCCGGTCGCCCGGGTCGTACCCGGTCACCGCCACCAGGTCGACGTCCGCCTCGGTCACCGGCCGGCGTCCGGAGCCGGGCAGCCGGCCGGTGATCCGGCCCGCCGTGCCCGGCGGCAGCGTGGACCGCAGCTGGACGGCGACCGCGGGGCGCGCATCCGTACGGGCCGCAGGCCCCGGCCCGGAAACCTGCGCACCGACGGCGCTGCGGAGGGCCAGTTCGACGGCGTCCACGTCGTGCGACCGCTCCAGCACCGCCATGTCCAGGGAGAACCCGGCGGCGACCTCGGCCAGCTCGCCGTCCGGCGCGATGCCCACCGTCACCAGGCCGCGCCAGCCGATGTCGGCCAGCCGGTTCGCCGCCGGCGGCAGCTCCCCGGGCGCGGCCGGCGTCCAGGACACCCGGGCGATGCCGGCCGCGCGGTCCCGGGCCACCGGTGTGGTGAAGCGCAGCCCCTCGGCGGTCACCCACGCCAGGAAGCCCCGCTCGCTGGCCGGCTCGACGCCGTCGCCGCCCAGTCGCTCCAGGATCTCGGGGGCCGGGCCCGCCCAGCGCAGTCCCGCGGCGAGGACCGCGCTCGCCAGTCGCGCGTTCCCTGCCAGTGCGGGCGGCACGGGCAGCACGGTGTCGGCTCCGCTGCGCCGGGCCGCCTCCACGATCCGGTCGACCGCGAGGTAGGACTCCGCGGCCGGGGCGGGACCCAGCAGGACCGCGTCGTCGGCCAGGCGGACGTGCCGTGCGGAGCGCTCGGTCTCGCTGTGCACGGCCACGGCCTTGAGGCCGAGACGCTGGCACGCGCTCACGGCGGCGCAGCCCGCCGGGCCCCGTCCCGCGACCAGGACGGTCTCGATCCCCAGCTGCGGCACTGCTGTTCCTCCTGCGTAGCCCTGCCCGGCGCACGGCCGGCTTTCCCCGTGAGAGGCTTGTCTGGTCAGCTTGGCGGGTCCGTCGGCCACGCGCACCCTACGTGCGCCGCGTCGCGGCCCCGCGGGATCCACGGGCCGAGCGGCCCACCGGGAAGTGTGAGAGGAGGGCAGCGATGTCCAAGCGTGGACGCAAGCGTCGCTCCCGCAAGGGGAACAAGGCCAACCACGGCAAGCGCCCCAACGCTTGAGCAAGTGCCCCTTCGCCCTGCAGAGGGGCACCATGCGAGAGGCCCAGAACCCGTCGGGTTCTGGGCCTCTGGCGTTCGGCCGGGGCTACGCGGTGGGGCGCTCCCCCGACCGCTCGATCGTCAGCCGTTCCACGCTGACCTGGGTGCCGTCCTCCTCGAAGGAGACGCTGGTCAGCTGCATCTTGATGCGCTCGCGGAGACCCGACGGCGGCTTGTCGCCCCCGCAGCGCCGGCGCACCAGCGCCTTGAACTCCTGCTCGATGCCGAACTCGCGCAGGCAGGACGAGCAGTCCTCGAGGTGCTCGGCGATGAGCGCCCGGCGCTCGTCCCCCGTCTCGTGGTCGAGGAACTCGAAGACGTGCGACAGGACGTCGTCGCAGGAGTGGATCTCGATCGGCTCGCCCGCCCGGGCGGCGTCGTCGCTCATCAGTGGCTCGCCTCCTCACCGGCTCCGGCGCGGACGAAGCCGCGCTCGCGGGCGTAGTCGGCCAGCAGCTTCTGCAGCCCCCGGCGTCCGCGGTGCAGCCGGGACATCACCGTGCCGATGGGCGTGCCCATGATCTCGGCGATCTCCTTGTAGGCGAAGCCTTCGACGTCGGCCAGGTAGACCGCGAGCCGGAAGTCCTCGGGCAGCTGCTGCAGGGCGTCCTTGATGTCGGAGTCCGGCAGGTGGTCCAGCGCCTCGATCTCGGCCGACCGCAGCCCGGAGGAGCTGTGCTCCTCGGCCGCGTACAGCTGCCAGTCCTGCACCTGCTCGGTGGGGTACTGCTGCGGCTGCCGCTGCTTCTTGCGGTAGCTGTTGATGTAGGTGTTGGTCAGGATCCGGTACAGCCAGGCCTTGAGGTTGGTGCCCTCGGCGAACTGGTGGAACGCGGAGTAGGCCTTCACGAAGGTCTCCTGCACCAGGTCCTCGGCGTCGGCCGGGTTGCGGGTCATCCGCAGGGCCGCCGGGTACAGCTGGTCCAGGAAGGGCAGCGCGTCGCGCTCGAACCGGGCGTCCCGCTCGGCGCGGGTCTCGGCGAGCTCGGTGCGGCTACCGCCCTCGCGCGCCTCCGGGACCTCCACCGGGGCGGCCTCGGGCAGCTGGCCTGCGTTGTCGACCGCGGAATCCTCGGGCACCGACCGTCCTCTCTGCGGCCCCCGGACGCGGGGCGCCACGTCGTTCGATCCTAGCCGCGCGGCGTCCGGACGGCCCGGGGGACGTCGGTGCGCGGCCCGTGTGCGGGCGGTCGAGACGGTGCTGCTCACGGCCGGTGCAACGGCACGGCCGCCCGCGACCATTCCCTCCTGGCCGCGAATCGCTACGCTGCGGCGCCGTGGCGGCAACCCCCGCGGTGCGGGTCCTCGAGCAGGCCGGGGTGGCGCACGCGCTGCACGCCTACGAGCCCGAGCACCCGGCCGACCAGGGGCACGGCGAGGCCGCCGTCGCCGCGCTCGGCGCCGATCCCCGCCAGGTGTTCAAGACGTTGGTGACCCGCGTCGACGGCCGCCTCACCGTCGCGGTGGTGCCGGTCAGCGGGACGCTCGACCTCAAGGCGCTGGCCACGGCCGCCGGGGGGCGCAAGGCGGCGATGGCCGACCCGGCCGACGCCGAGCGCGCGACCGGCTACGTCCTCGGCGGGATCAGCCCGCTCGGCCAGCGGAAGGCCCTGCCGACCGTGGTCGACGCCTCGGTCCTGGAGTTCCCCACGGTGCTGGTGAGCGCGGGGAAGCGCGGGCTGCAGCTGGAGCTGCCGCCCGGGGAGCTGGTGCGGCTGACCCGGGCCCGGACGGCGCCGATCGGCCGCTGAGCTCAGGGCGCCCCGTACGGGGTCAGCAGCTGGTCGACCGGCGCGAAGTCGTCGGTCAGCACGTCGGCCCCGCCGACGAACCGCTCCAGCTCGGCGCCCTCGGCCACCTGCCAGGTCAGGTCCCGCTCGGTCAGCGCGGCGGCGATCTCCGCGCTCGGCAGGGGGCGCTGCGACGCGACGGCGATCAGGTTCCCGCCGTCCTCCCCGGCGAGCACGGGGGCGCGGGCGAGCAGCAGCACGTGGCCGAACACCGACCGCATCGTGGCCAGCTCGGCGCGGACGAACGACAGCGGCGGGTGGTCGATGAGGTTCACCGCGTACACCCCGTCGTCGGCGAGCGCGCGGTCGACCAGCTCCAGCGCCTCGCGGGTGGTGAGCTGCCACGGCACCGACAGCCCGCCGAAGGCATCGCCGACGAGGAGGTCGCGCTCCCCCGCCGGCTCCTCGGCCAGCCCGACCCGGCCGTCGGCCACCCGCACCCGCAGGTCCGCCGAGGTCTCCAGGCCCAGCTGCTCGCGGTCCATGTCCACGACCCCGGGGTCGACCTCCACGACCAGGCTCTCCGTGCCCGGGCGCACCTCCGCGAGGTAGCGCGGCACGGTGAGACCGCCGCCCCCGAGGTGCAGCGCGGAGATCGGCTCCCCGGCGGGAAACACCGCGTCGGTCACCGCCGCGATCGCCCGCACGTACTGGAACTCCAGGTGGGTGGGGTCCGCGAGGTCGACGTAGGAGTGCCGGAGGGTGTCCAGCAGCAGCACCCGACCCGAGTCCCGTTCCGGATCGGCCACCACGCGCGCGCAGTGGTAGGCCGTCTCCTCCTCGCACGGGGTCGGCGCGACGGCGGCCAGCAACCCGCCGACGACCGCCAGCACGAGCAGCCCGGTGGGCACCGGACGGGCACCGGGACCGCCCCGGAGGAGCAGGGCGACCGCCAGGCCGGTGAGGACGGTGACCGCACCGGTGGCGACCAGGATGACGCTGCTGGGCAGGACCGCCACCAGCACGAAGCCGGTGGCGAACGTCGCGGCGATGCCGCCGATCGTGCCGATGCCGGACAGCCGGCCGACCACGGCACCGGTCTCGTCCAGGCTGGCCAGCTGGAGCTTCACCACCATCGGCGGCACCGCCGACAGCAGCGCCGCCGGCACGACGACGGCCACCGCCGCCAGCAGCAGCACGCCGCCGGCGTCGGCGCCGCTGAGCAGCGCCCCGGTGAACCGGACCAGCGGCAGCACCGCGACGACCAGCGCGCCCCCGGCGACGAGCAGCGGTGCCAGCAGCCGGCGGGGATCGGTGCGGTCGGCGGTCGCTCCCCCGACCCACGCACCGAGGGCGATCGCCGCCAGTGCGAAGCCGATCACCGCCGTGCTGGTCTGCACGGTGACGCCGACGTAGGGGGCGATGAGCCGGAGCCCGACGATCTCCAGCACCAGGACCGCACCGGAGCTGAGGAAGGTCAGCCCGGCCGCGATCCAGGGCGGCAGCGCACCACCCGGCGGCGGTGCCGTGGGGGGCGCGGTGGCGGCCGGCGCCTCGTCCGCGGCCACGTCAGAAGAGTGCGGGCTGGTCGGCGGGCGCCTCGACGGAGTCCGCGCGGGCGATCAGCTCGGGCCCGTTGTTGCGCACGTTGCCCACCGCGGGCCCGACCGGCCGCAGCTCCAGGCCGGCGACCACCTCCGGCGGCGTGGGCTGCGCCAGCTCCGCGACGTCCTCCCGGGACGGGTCGAGCCACGCAGCCCAGCGGTCACGCGGCAGCACCAGGGGCATCCGGTCGTGGATCCCGGTCAGGGCGCCGGTGGCCGGCGCGGTGACGACCGTGCAGGTGTAGAGCCGGTCCTCGCCCTTCCCCCACACCTCCCACAGGCCGGCCAGGGCGAGCACCGACCCGTCCTCCGGGGTGACGTAGTAGGGCTGCTTGGCGGGCGCGTCCAGCCGATTGGCCCACTCGTACCAGCCGTCGGCCGGCACCAGGCAGCGCCGCGACCGGGCAGCCGTGCGGAAAGCCGGCTTCTCGGTCAGCGACTCCACCCGCGCGTTCAGCATCCGGTTGCCGACGGAGACATCCTTGGCCCAGGACGGGACCAGGCCCCACCGGACGGCCCGCACCTCGCGGTGGCCACCACCGGTGGTCCGGCCCTCGGCGTCCCGCTCCTTGGCGTGCCGCACGACGTAGACGTCCTTCGTCGGTGCGACGTTGTAGTCGGCCGGCAGCGCCGGCTGGCCCTCGGCGCGCACCGCCTCGAACTCGATCGCGAGGTCGTCGGGGCTGCGGCTGGCGGCGTAGCGACCGCACACGGGCGCCTCCTCGGGGACGGGTCGGGCTGACCGTCCGAACTCTAGGTGGCGCCGACGACGCCGGGTGGCTCGTGCGTGCACCGGATCACCAGGGGTAGGCCCCTGGTGGGAACAGCCGACGAGAGACGAGGATCACGCGCGTGACCGCTACGCAGAAGCCACCGACCGATCACCCCAAGACGGCCAGCGACAGCGCCGACCGGCGCTACGCCACGGTCAACCCGTTCACCGGGGAGACCGAGAAGGAGTTCCCCTTCACCGAGACCTCGGAGATCGACGGGATCGTCGGGCGTGCCCACTCCGCCTACCAGGAGTGGCGCAACCGGCCCGTCGAGGAGCGCGCCGCCGTCGTCCGGCGCGCCGCCGAGCTGATGGACGAGCGCCGGGACGACCTCGCGAGGCTCATCACCACGGAGATGGGCAAGCGCAAGGAGGAGGCCACCGGCGAGCTCTACCTCTGCTCGATGATCCTGAAGTACTACGCCGACAACGGCCCCGGCTTCCTGCAGCCCACGTCCATCACGCCGCTGATGGGCAAGGGCGAGGCCGTCGTGGAGACCCAGCCGATCGGCGCCCTGCTGGCCATCGAGCCGTGGAACTACCCCTTCTACCAGGTGGTCCGCGTGGCCGGCCCCAACCTGGTGCTGGGCAACACCGTCATCCTCAAGCACTCGGAGATCACCCCGCAGTGCGCGGTCGCGATCGAGCAGCTCTTCGCCGACGCGGGCGCGCCCGAGGGCGTCTTCACCAACACCTTCCTGCGGATCTCCGACGTCGAGCAGGTCATCGCCGACCCCCGCATCCAGGGCGTGACCCTGACCGGCAGCGAGCGGGCCGGCAGCGCGGTCGCCGCCCTGGCCGGCAAGCACCTGAAGAAGTCGGTGCTCGAGCTCGGCGGCAGCGACCCGTTCATCGTGCTCGACGCCGACGACATGGCCGCCACGGTGAAGGCGGCGACCATGGGCCGGATGCAGAACACCGGCCAGGCGTGCACCGCCTCCAAGCGGCTGATCGTCACCGAGGAGCTGTACGAGCCGTTCGTCGAGGGGCTCAAGCAGGCCTTCTCGACGTTCGCCCCGGGCGACCCGGCCGACGCCTCGACGTCGCTGGCCCCGCTGTCGTCGGAGAAGGCCGCCCAGGACCTGCACGCGCAGATCCAGGACGCCGTCGACAAGGGCGCCACGGTCGTCGCCGGCGGGAAGCGCCCCGACCACCCGGGTGCGTTCGTCGAGGCCACCGTCCTCACCGACGTCACGCCGGAGATGCGGGCCTTCCGCGAGGAGCTGTTCGGTCCCGCGGCCGTCGTCTACAAGGTGAAGGACGCCGACGAGGCCGTCGCGCTGGCCAACGACAGCGCCTTCGGCCTCGGCGCCACCGTCATGAGCAGCGATCTCGACCGCGCGCGGTCGGTGGCCGACCGGCTCGAGGCGGGCATGGTGTGGATCAACCAGCCCACCGGCTCATCCCCCGAGCTGCCCTTCGGCGGCGTGAAGCGGTCCGGCTACGGCCGCGAGCTCTCCGAGCTGGCCATGTTTGAGTTCGCCAACCGGCGCCTGGTGCGCACCGTGCCGGTGAAGAAGGCCGACCGGCCGGTCGGCGGCTGACCGGGTGCGGGCGGTGCGGTGCGGGCGACCGGGCAGACTGGTGACGTGACAGACGTCTGGTCCGCGCCGCACCACCCGGCTCCCGTCGACGCCGTCGTCACCCTGCCCGGGTCCAAGTCGCTGACCGCCCGGGCGCTGGTGCTGGCGGCCCTGGCCGACGGCCCGAGCCGGCTCGTCCGCCCCCTGCGGGCACGCGACACCGAGCTCATGGCCGCCGGGTTGCGCGCCCTCGGCATCGGGATCGAGGACGACGGCGAGGACCAGGTGATCACCCCCGGCCCCCTGCGCGGGGGCGTCGACGTCGACGCCGGGCTGGCCGGCACGATCCTGCGCTTCCTCCCGCCGGTCGCCGCCCTGGCCGACGGGCCGGTGCGCATCGACGGGGACCCGCGGCTGGGTGAGCGCCCCAACGCCGGGCTGATCGACGGCCTGCGCGGCCTCGGCGTCGACATCGACGACGACGGGCGCGGCCGGGCGCCGTTCGTCGTCCGCGGCACCGGACGGGTGCCCGGCGGCACCGCGGTGGTCGACGCGAGCGAGTCCAGCCAGGTGCTCTCCGGCCTCCTGCTCGCCGCCGCCCGCTACGAGCGCGGCGCGGACCTGGAGCTGACCGGCGGGCTGCCCTCCCTGCCGCACGTCGAGATGACGGTCACGACGCTGCGCGAGCACGGGGTGGAGGTCGTCGCCACCGACCGGGGGTGGCGGGTCTCCCCCGGCCCCATCGCCGCGCTCGACCGCGTGGTGGAGCCCGACCTCTCCAACGCGGCCCCCTTCCTGGCGGCGGCGCTGGTCACCGGTGGCCGGGTGACGGTGCGGGACTGGCCGGAGGTCACCACCCAGCCCGGTGCCCAGCTGGACCGGCTGCTGAAGGAGATGGGCGCCGCCGTCTCCCGCACCCCCGACGGCGGCCTGCAGGTCACCGGGACCGGCGTCGTCCGGCCCCTGGTCGCCGACCTCGGTGACGTCGGCGAGCTCACCCCGGTGCTGGCCGCGCTGTGCGCGCTCGCCGACGGCACCTCCCGGCTGACCGGGATCGCCCATCTCCGCGGGCACGAGACCGACCGGCTGCAGGCCCTCGACGAGGTGCTCACCGCCGTCGGGGCCCGCGTGCGCCAGCTGCCCGACGGGCTGGAGATCGAGCCCGGCCCCCGGCGCCCCGCGCTGGTGGACTCCTACGCCGACCACCGCATGGTCATGGCCGCCGCCGTCCTCGGGCTGGCGGTCGACGGCGTGCGCGTCGCCGACCCGGGCGCGGTCACCAAGACGCTGCCCGACTTCCGGGAGCGGTGGGCCGGGATGCTGGGAGCCACCCGCTGAGCGGCAACCAGCGCGGGGCGCGGCGGATGGACGAGGACGACGTCCGGGTCCGGCCGAGCCGCCGCGGCTCCCGCCCCCGGACCCGCACCCGCCCCACCCACGCCGACGCCGTCCCCGGGCTGGTGATCGCCGTCGACCGCGGGCGGATGACCGTGCGGGTCGAGGGCCCGGACGGCGGCGCCGTCGACGTGACCGCCATGCGCGCCCGGGAACTGGGACGGCACGGCGTCGTCGTCGGCGACCGGGTGCGGGTCGTGGGCGACACCAGCGGGCGCACGGACACCCTCGCCCGGATCGTGGTCATCGAGGAGCGGGCGACGTCGCTGCGCCGCACCGCCGACGACACCGACCCCACCGAGCGGGTCGTCGTGGCCAACGCCGACCTGCTCGTCGTCGTCACCTCGGTCACCGACCCCGAGCCCGCGTACGGCTTCCTCGACCGCTGCCTGGTCGCCGCCTACGCCGGCGGCCTCGAGCCGCTGCTGTGCCTCACCAAGACCGACCTCGCATCGGCCAAGCCGCTGCTGGACCGCTACGCCGGGTTGAGCCTGGACGCGGTGCCGATGTCCCGTGAGCTCCCGCTGGAGGACCTGGTCGGCCGGCTCCGCGACCGGATGAGCGTCTTCGTCGGCCAGTCCGGCGTCGGCAAGTCAACGCTGGTCAACCGGCTGGTGCCCGATGCGCTCCGGGCCACCGGCGACGTCAGCAAGATCGGCAAGGGCCGGCACACGTCGTCGTCCGCCGTGCTCTTCGACCTCCCCGGCGGCGGCACCGTCATCGACACCCCCGGCATCCGCTCGTTCGGCCTGGCGCACGTCACCGCCGACGACGTCCTCTCCGCGTTCGAGGACATCGCCGAGGCCGCCACCGACTGCCCGCCCGGCTGCGGGCACACCGCCGAGGACCCGGACTGCGCCCTCGACGCGTGGGCGGCCGCCGGCCCGCCGCGCCGGCAGGAGCAGCTGACCGCCCTGCGGGTCCTGCTCGGTGCGGTCGGCCAGGTCGGCCCCGGCTACTGACGGCGGAACCAGCTCCGCCGCGGCTCGGTGAACAGGTCGTCGGCCATCGGCTCGTCGACCGCCTCGATGCGCAGGTCGTGGCCCTGCCCCGCCACGTCTCCCCCGACGGCCTCGGTCAGCACGCACACCCCCGTCTGCACGTCCAGGCGGACCCGGTGCGCCGTGGGGTAGGCGGCCAGCACGTGCTCCGGGTGGTCCCGGTACTCGAGCAGGTCCACGTCCCGGGAGCGGAGCAGCGGGCAGCACCCGCAGCGCGGCTCGTACGCCGGCGTCGTGCGGACGACGGCCTCCCACGCCGGACGCCCGCCGTGCTCGGTCGCGGTCACCGTGTCCAGCAGCAGCGGCGCCTCGTCGGGTTCGGCGTCCAGGCCCGGATCGGCGAGCTCGGCGGGGTCGAGCATCGCCACCCAGGCGTAGTTCTGGTACATCGGGTCGTCGAAGGAGAGGTCCCCCTGCGACGGGCGGTGGGCCACCAGGCCGTCCGGCCGCCGCACCGGGGCCGGCGCCCCGTCCTCGAGCGGCCAGGGCAGCTCGACGGTGCGGCCACCCCCCACCGTCAGGAGGCCGATCCGCGGGCGGGACGTGCGGCCTGCCTGCAGCAGCTCCCCGTCCGGCGTCTCCACCCGCAGGGCGTCGGGCCGGCGCAGCCACGCCCGCACCGGCGTCGTCTGCCACGGGTTGCCCGGCCAGGAGACCGTGAAGCGCAGCGTCGTCCACCGCCACGGCGACGAGCGCGCGAGGGCGGCGAAGGCATCGGCCGACGGGGTGAGCACCCGGCCAGTCTGCGCGGCCGGGCGCTCGGTGACGAGCGACTTGTCGACACCACGGCTCGTCGACTCGTCGTGCTGTCGACCGCCCGGGACGCCACGGCGGGTCGGGATCGAGTGGAGGGGCCTCCTCAGACCTCCACGTAGCCGCCGCTGCGCCAGTAGACCCCGGCCTCCCGGCTGAGCAGCCCCTCGTCCACCAGGTACCGGCGCAGCGCCGCCACGTCGGGGTGCCAGACGGCCAGCAGCGCGTTCACCTCGCGCTCGGGGTAGCGGACGCCCGGCTCGAACACGCGCACCAGGTGGTCGAGGACCACCAGCCGCTTGCTCCGCTGGGCGGGGATCGACACCAGCCGGCCGTCGCGGACGAAGGTGGTGAGCACCCCGTTCTCGACCGGGTCGTCCGACAGCGGCTCTGCGGCCGGCGCCGCCTCCGCAGCCGCGCGGGCGGCCGCGCCGAACCGCTCGGCGTGCAGCGCCAGGGAGTGCCCGTCGCGGTCGACCAGCCCCGCCCGGGCCAGCCGCCGGGCCGCGAGCGCGACCTCCTTCAGCGAGAGCCCGGAGGCGGCCGCCACCTCCTCGATCGTGGTGGCGCCGAGGGCCAGGGCGGCGACCACCTTCAGCCGAACCGGGTCGGCCAGCAGCCCCGCGATCGTCGCTGCGTCCACGCACCCGACGGTATCCGTGCATCGGTGCCCGGGTGCCGGGTAGGACCCGGACCATGGTGAGCCCCATCGACATCCAGAAGGCCCTGTCCGGCATCGACTACCCCGCGGGCAAGGACGACATCGTCAAGCACGCGGAGTCGCACGGCGGCGACCAGGAGGTGCTCGACGCCTTGAAGAAGATCGACGACCGCGAGTACGAGGGGCCGAGCGGGGTCAGTTCCGCCGTCTTCGACTGACCGCCCGCTAGGTTGGGTGCCCATGACGTCGGGTCGGGGCTTCTCAGAGGACATGCGGCTGGCACACGTGCTGGCCGATCAGGCCGACTCGATCAGCATGGAGCGGTTCAAGGCGCAGGATCTGACGGTCGAGACCAAGCCCGACCTGACGCCGGTCACCGACGCCGACCGGGCGGTCGAGGAGATGCTGCGCATCACGCTGAGCCGGGCCCGCACCCGGGACGCGGTGCTGGGCGAGGAGTACGGGACGACCGGCCACGGGTCCCGCCGCTGGGTGCTCGACCCGATCGACGGCACGAAGAACTTCGTGCGCGGCGTGCCGGTGTGGGCCACGCTGATCGCGCTGTTCGACGGCGACGAGCCGGTGGTCGGCCTGGTCTCGGCGCCGGCGCTGAACCGGCGCTGGTGGGCGGCCAAGGACGTCGGTGCCTGGACCGGGCGCCGGCTGGAGTCGGCCACCCGCTGCCGGGTGTCGGAGGTCGCCCGGCTCGGTGACGCCAGCCTCAGCTACTCCAGCCTGTCGGGCTGGGAGGAGCGGGGCGGGCTCGACGGGTTCCTCGGCCTCACCCGCTCGGTGTGGCGCACCCGCGCCTACGGCGACTTCTGGAGCTACGTGCTCCTGGCCGAGGGCGCGGTGGACATCGCCTGCGAACCCGAGGTGTCGATCTGGGACCTCGCCGCCCTCGACGTGATCGTGCGCGAGGCCGGCGGCCGGTTCACCGACGTGAACGGCGCCCCCGGGCCGGCCGGCGGCAGCGCCCTGGCCACCAACGGCAAGCTGCACGACGCCGCCCTCGAGCAGCTGCGGACCGGCGGCCGGCCCAGCCCCGCCTGACGACGGCCGCGGGAGCATCGCAGCGAGCGCCAGCGAGCGAGGAGCGGACCGCGGACGGACTCAGGCCAGAGGGCACCGCCTGACGACGGCCGGGGGAGCACCGCAGCGAGCGAGGAGCGGACTGCGGACGGACTCAGGCCAGAGGGCACCGCCTGACGCCGGCACGGCCTCGGGCACGAGGACACCCGGCCGGCGGGACGGACGGTGGCTCAGGAGCGCGCAGGCTCCCCGCCCGGACCCGGGGTGGCCGACCGCCAGCGCTCGGCCGCACGGTCCAGCTCCGGGTCGGACCGGGGTTCGACGAGCGGGCCGACGTCGCGGCGAGGCGTCACCTCGATGCCGATGCCCCGGCCGGCGAGCTGGGCGGCGCCGACCGCGGAGGCGCTGCGCAGGCGCAGGTGACGCACCGGACGCCGGAGGACGTCGGCGAGCAGCTGCTGCACGAACGGCGAGCGGGCGCCCCCGCCGGTGAGCACCACGGGGGCGTCGTCATCCGGGGAGGCGAGGAGCTCCAGCGCCGCACCGACGGCGAGGACGACGCCCTCGACGGCCGCGCGGGCGAGGTCCGCACGGCTCGTGCCGGCGTGCAGACCGGTCCAGCTCCCGCGTTCGGCCGCGCCCGCCACCCCGCCGCGCTCGCCGGTCAGGAAGGGCCGGAAGACGACGCCGCCGGCCCCGGGGGGCGTGTCCGCAGCCGCGGCCAGCAGCTCCTCCCACGACAGGCCGAGCACCTGCCGCACCCAGGACCACGCCAGCCCGCCGTTCTGCAGCGCCGCCATCGCGTACCAGGACCCCGTCGCATCGGCGTAGCCGTGCACGAGCGGCGCGTCCACGGGCTCCGGCGTCCAGCCCGGCCGCAGCAGCTGCGCGCCGGTGCCGAGGTTCACCTGCACCCCGGCCGTGGTGCCGGCGGCCAGCAGCGCGAGCGGCGTGTCGGCACCGCCGACCACGACGGGCACCTCGCCGACGGGCAGCCGGGTCGTCCCCACCAGGTCGGTGCCCGGCCGGACGGCGGGCAGGAGGTCCGGGCGCAGCCCGGCGGCCCGGGTCGCCGCGACCGACCAGCGATCCCCCGGCAGGTCCCAGAGCAGCGTGGCGGAGGCGTCGCTGCGGTCGGTGACCCGGGGGTCGGTGCCCGGGACGAGGGCGGCCCGGAGCGCGTCCTTGGGGAGCACGACCGCCGCGGCACGGGCGACGAGCTCCGGCTCGTGCGCCGCCCACCAGGCCGCGAGCGGCCCGGTCATCCCCGGCACCAGGGGGTTGGCCAGCGCGGCGCGGTCGGCCGCGGGCAGGGCCCGCCACCGCGCCAGCTCGGTGGTCGCCCGCCGGTCCGGCCACAGCAGCGCAGGGGTCAGCGCCCGGCCGACCGCGTCGACCAGCACGGCGCCGTGCATCTGCCCGGACAGCCCGAGCGCGCGCACCCGGTGCCCGTCCAGCGCCGGAGCGATCCGCGCGGACGCCTCCTCGAGCGCCGCCGTCCAGGTGCCCACCTCGGTCTGCGCCCAGCCCGGCTGCGGGGCGTCGACGGCGTAGTCGACCTCGGCCTCGGCCACGATCTCCCCGTCGGGAGCCACGGCCGCGAGCTTCAGCCCGCTGGTCCCGAGGTCCGCACCGAGGACGACGTCAGCCATCGCTGCCTCCTTCAGGCCGTGGCGGTGGTGGGGGCCGTCACCGCGCCAGCCGCTCGGCCATGAACGCCCGGGCGTGGGTGGCCAGGTCTCGGCCGTCGTCCCAGAGGTTGCGCCAGACACCGAGCTTGTTGGAGAGCTCCCGCGCCACCACCGCGGAGGAGAAGCTCTCGAACGTCACCGGCCCCGTGTAGCCGGTGGCCTTCAGCGCCCCGAAGAAGCCGTCGAAGTCGATGGTGCCGCTGCCGAGGTAGCCGCGGTGCGACTCGCCGATGTGCACGTAGCCGAGCTGGTCGCCGGTCTCCTCGACGGGGGCGACAAAGCCGTTCTCCTCGATGTTCATGTGGTACGTGTCCAGGTGCAGCGTGATCGGCCGCCCGGTCTCCGCGACGAAGTCCCGCATCTCCGCCGCCGTGTTGACGACGTTGGTCTCGTACCGGTTGACCACCTCGAGCGCCAGGGTGATGCCTGCACCGGCCGCCTGCTCCGACAGCCAGGCCATCGCCTCGACGGCGTTGCGCCGCCCCTTCTCCGAGACCGGCGCCATGTACTTGCGCAGGTCGCTGTAGAGGACGCCGCACAGGTGCGAGGCCCCGACGTCGGCGGCGCACTCCAGCGCCGCGGCGATCAGGTCACGACCGCGCTGGACCACGGCCGGGTCCTCGCTGGAGACGTCGGCGTCCGGGGCCAGGCCCAGCGAGCAGGCGACGCCGAGGCCGTTGTCCGCGAGCAGCTGCCGGGTGCCGGCGGCGTCGAACGAGGCGGTGTCGTGCAGGGAGATCTCGATCAGGTCGAAGCCGGTCTCGCGCGTCGACTCGATGGCGAAACGCGCGGACTCGGGCGTCCAGTCGCCGGTCCAGACCAGGGCGTGCACACCCAGCGGGTTCACGGAAGAGTTCCTCTCAGCTGTACGGGAAGTCGCGGCCGGGAGCGGCCGCGAACGGTGGGTCAGGCGGTGATGGCGCCGGTGACGAGGCCGACGAGGTCCTCACCGGTCGTGCCCTCGGTCCGGCGGTGGGCGACGCTCCGGCCGGACCGCATGACCCAGACCTCGTCGGCCAGCCGCAGCACCTGGTCGAAGTTGTGGCTGATCAGCAGCACCGTCAGCCCGCGCGAGCGCAGGTCGCGGATGAGCTCCTCGACGCGCGCGGTCTCCTGGACGCCGAGCGCGGCCGTGGGCTCGTCCATGATCACCATCTGGGACCCCCACCCGGCGGCCCGGACGATGGACACGGCCTGCCGCTGCCCGCCGGAGAGCCGTTTGACGCGCTGGGTCACGCCGGGCACGTTGATGGCGAGGGAACCGACCAGCTCCCGCGCCCGCTCGCGCATCGCCCGGCGGTCCAGCAGCCGGATGGGGCCCAGCCCCCTGGTGATCTCCCGGGTGAGGAAGAGGTTCTGCCAGACGGTGAGCTCCTCCACCAGGGCGAGGTCCTGGTGGACGGTCTCGATGCCCGCCGCCTGGGCCTGCTCCGGCACGGAGAACCGCACCGGACGGCCGTCGAACAGCAGCTCGCCGGCGTCGGGGGCGTGCACGCCGGACAGGCACCGCACGAGGGTCGACTTCCCGGCGCCGTTGTCGCCGATCAGGGCCGTCACGGTCCCCCGCCGGACGGTGATGCTGCCGTCCTTGAGGGCCTGCACGCTGCCGAAGGCCTTGCGCAGGTTCCGCGCCACGAGGAGTTCGTCGCCGGGGCTGGCAGCCACCTCGGGAGCCGGGGTGCCGGTCGGCGCGGTCGGGTCGGTGGTCATCGCGAGAACCTCGTCAGGAAGGCGGCCGCGGCGACGACGACACCGACGGCGAGGGGTTGGTAGAACTGCGACAGCCCGACCAGGGTCAGGCCGTTCACCAGCGCGGTCAGGAGGACCGCGCCGATGACCGGGCCGGCGATGGTGGCCCGCCCGCCGAACAGGCTGACTCCGCCGAGGACGACCGCGGCGACCGAGTTGAGCAGGAAGCTGGTGTTGCTCGCCGGCTCCGCCGCCCCGACCCGGGCCACCAGGAGGATGGCGGCGATCCCGGCCAGCACGCCGGAGATCACGTACGCCGCCATCTTGATGCGGACGGTGTGCACGCCGGTCTTGCGAGCCGCCTCCTCCGAGCCACCGGTCGCCAGCAGCCGCAGCCCGAAGCGGCTGTGGAAGAGGACGACGTGGGCCACGACCGCCACCACGACGGCGACCAGCACGGGCCAGGCCACGGGACCGAGCCCGCCGGCGGCGATCGCGAGCAGGAAGCCGTCGAGAACGGGCTGCGGCCTGCCGTCGGCGATGATCAGCGCGAGCCCGGAGGCCGCCGAGAGCGTGGCCAGCGTGACGATGAAGTCGGTGATCCGGCCGCGGGCGACGAGCAGGCCGTTGACCAGGCCCACGAGCGCGGAGGCGGCGATCCCGGCGAGGCAGGCCAGGTAGATGCTGACCCCGGCGGCGGCGAACTGGCCGAGGACCACCGCACCCAGGGTCATCGAGGAGGCGACCGAGAGGTCGATCCCCGAGGTGGCGACCACGAAGGTCTGCCCGACGGCCAGCACGACCAGGATCGCGCTGGCCAGCAGGATGGCCTCGATGTTGCCGCCGGTGAGGAAGGTCGGGGTGAGCAGGCCGAAGACGACGACCAGGACGACCAGGCCGACCGGTGCGGCGAGCTCGGCCCACGGCGCCGCGGCGAGGCGGTTGCCCAGCGAGCGCCGGGAGGCGTCCTGGCCGGCCCCGTCCGGTGCGGGCGGTGGCGCGTCGTCCGGCGCGGACTCGGCCGGACTGTGGTTGATGGCGGTCACGACGGGATTCCTCTCCTACGGCAGGCGGCAGCCGGTGGAACGGCGGTCCCGGCCGGGCCGGGGCGGTCCGCCCCGGCCCGGCCGAGGCTCAGCCGGCCAGGTCGGCCAGCGGGTCCTCGAACTCCTCGAACGGAGCCGGGAACGCCGCCAGGGCCTGCTCGGCGACGTCCTGGGTGACGACGGCGGTCGGGGCCGTGACGGTCTCGGGCAGCTCGGCCCCCGAGACGGCTGCCACGCAGGCCTCGACGCCCATCTGGCCGATGGCGTACGGGTACTGCGCGACGGTGGCGGTCAGCTCGCCGGCCTGCACAGCCTCGAGCGCCTCCTGGTTGCCGTCGACGCTGATGATCGCGATCTCACCGGTGCGCCCGGCGTTGGCGACCGCGCGGGCGATGCCCAGCCCCATGTCGTCGTTGGCGGCGAAGAACCCGGCGAGGTCGGGGTTGGCGGCGAGGATGTCGGTGGCCGCGGTCAGCGCCCGCTGGCGCTCCCAGTCGGCGGCGACGGTCTGCACCACCTCGAGCGTGCCGTCCACGGCCGCGGTGAAGCCGTCCACCCGGGCGCCGCTGGTGACGTCACCGGCGATGCCCCCGATGACCGCCACCTGGCCGGAGCCGATCGCCTCGATCATCGTCTCGCCGGCCTTGGCGCCGGCCTCGGTGTTGTCCGTGCCGATGTAGGTGGCGATGTCGGCGCCGGCCTCCTCGGCCGCCTCGGCGTCGACCGGGCTGTCGATGTTGACGATCGGCACGTCCTGCCGCGCCACCTGCGCCAGGCCCTGGACCAGGTTGGTGCCCGAGATCGGGTTGACGATGTAGCAGCCGAAGTCCTGCTGGGCGAGGGTGCTGAGCCGGTCGGCCTGCCCGGTGGTGTCGGTGATGCTCTGCGCGGCCTGCACCTCGACGTCGACGCCGGCGTCGTCCGCGGCCGTCTCGATCCCTTCTTCCATGGCCTGGAAGAAGGGGTTGTCCAGGCCCTTGATGACGGCGGCGACCGGCTGGTCGGCTCCGTCACCGGAGCCCGAGCCGGAGCCCGACCCGGCGGAGTCGCTCCCGCAGGCGGCGAGCAGGGTGACCGTGGCCGATCCGGCGACGACGGCGGTGAGGACCCGGTTCATCCGGGGAGACGAGAGCGTCATTGCGGCCTCCTTTATGGCTGGTGCAAGACATTAAGTACCGGTTACAGTGCTGTCAACATACGAAAAGGCGGTGACGAGTTGGCCGGACCGGAGATCATGGGCCGTGGGGTCATCGAGCCCGGGGTCGCAGCACTGCTGCAACACTTCCGCTCCGGTGCGCCGCTCACCCGGGCCGAGGTCGGCGAGCGCACCGGCTGGGCCCGCGTGACGGTGAACGCGAGGATCGACAGCCTGGTCGAGGCCGGGCTGCTGGCCGAGGCGGGGCTGTCGATCGGCAGCCGGGGGCGGCCGGCGACGCGGTTCCGGTTCGATCCGTCCCGTGGCCAGCTGCTCGTCGCCGACATCGGCGCCTCCGGCATGCGCCTGGCGGTGTGCGACCTCGCGGGCACCGTCCTCGCCCGGAGCGACGCCACGTCGAGCGTCGCCGAGGGCCCCGATCCGGTGCTCGGCACCGCTCTGGACGGTCTCGACCGGCTGCGCAGCGACCTGCCGCCGATGCCCGTCTGGGGAGTCGGGGTCAGCCTCCCCGGCCCCATCGAGGCGGCGACCGGACGCGTGATCTCCCCGCCGATCATGACCGGGTGGGACGGCGTCGCCGTCCCACCGCTGGTGCAGCGACGGTTCGACGCCCCCGTCCTGGTGGAGAACGACGTCAACGCCATGGCCGTCGGCGAGCGCACCGCGGTGCACCCCGACGTCGACGACCTGCTCTTCCTGAAGGTCGGTACCGGGGTCGGGACCGGGATCATCAGCAACGGCCGGGTGGTCCGCGGCGCTCAGGGATCGGCGGGCGACCTCGGGCACACCTGGGCCGACGTGGAGCCGGACAGCACCGCGGGAGCCACCGCCCGCCAGGGCGGCCGGCCGCTGTGCCGCTGCGGCAAGGTGGGGTGCATCGAGGCCTACGCGTCGGGCTGGGCCCTGGTCGAGGAGCTCTCCCGGACCGCCTCCCCGGTCGACGGGGTGGACGGGCTCATCGACGCGGTGGCGGCGGGCCACTGGCAGGCCATCGCCGCCGTCCGCCAGGCCGGGCGGGTGCTCGGCGCGGGCGTGGCCCAGGTGGTGAGCATGCTGAACCCGTCCGTCGTGGTCGTCGGCGGCCAGCTGGGCAAAGCCGGTGAGCACCTGCTGGCCGGGATCCGGGAACGCGTCGCGCAGCGCTCCCTGCCGCTGGCCACCCGCGAGCTGCAGATCGTGCACAGCGAGCTCGACGGCGATGCGGGGGTCATCGGGCTGGCGAGCGGGCTCGCCGAGAGCGTGCTCACCGACAGCCAGGCGCTGACGCGCTCGGTCAGCGCCTGACCCGCCGGCGGCTCACCCCGCGGCCGGGCTGTCCCCGTACGCGTAGGAGCTGTCGGTGTACCGGCCCCCCACGGCCACCCCGGGAGGGGCGATCAGGTCCAGCCGGGCCAGCTCGTCGGCGGTCAGCTCGACGGCGGCGGCCCCGGCGTTCTCCTCCAGGTAGCTGCGGCGCTTGGTGCCCGGGATGGGGACGACGTCGTCGCCCTGGGCCAGCACCCACGCCAGCGCCAGCTGACCGGGCGACACGCCCTTGACGGCGGCGAGCTCGCGTACCGCGTCGACGAGCCGAAGGTTGGCCGCGAACGCCTCGCCGGAGAACCGCGGGTGGCCGCGGCGCCAGTCGTCGTCGGCGAAGTCGGCCGGGTCGGTGATCGCCCCGGTGAGGAAGCCCCGACCCAGCGGGCTGAACGGCACGATCCCGATCCCGTGCTCGCGGGCCACGCCGAGGACGGTGTCACCACCCGCCCCGGCCACCTCCAGGTCGCGCGTCCACATCGACCACTCGCTCTGCAGGGCGGCGATCGGGTGCACGGCGACGGCCCGGCGGATCGAGGCGGCGCTGGCCTCCGACAGCCCGAGGTACCGGACCTTGCCCTGGGCGACGAGCTCCGCCATGGCGCCGACGGTGTCCTCGATCGGCACCCGCGGGTCGACCCGGTGCTGGTAGTAGAGGTCGATGATCTCCACACCCAGCCGGCGCAGGCTCACCTCGGCGCAGGCCCGGACGTTCTCCGGCCGGCCGTCGATGGTCATGCCCCCGTCCGGGGTGCGGGCCAGGGAGAACTTGGTCGCCAGCTGCACCTCGTCCCGGCGGCCGGCGATCGCCTCGCCCACCAGCTCCTCGTTGTGGCCGCTGCCGTAGACGTCGGAGGTGTCGAGGAACGTGACACCGAGGTCCAGCGCCCGGTGGACGGTGGCCAGGGACTCGGACCGGTCGGCCGGTCCGTACATCTGGCTCATGCCCATGCAGCCCAGCCCGAGGGCGGAGACCGTCAGGCCCTCCCGGCCGAGCGAGCGGGTACCGACGGGCGAGGGCGACGAGGAAGGCATGCCCCGCATCCTCGTCCGCCTCCCGGCGCGCCCGCCACCGCCGGTTTCCGCAGGTGGCCCCCGGGTAGCCGCTCGGAGCACCGATCGAACCGGAGGACCTGATGAGCTCCAGCCGCAACCGTCCCGGCCTGCGCCGCACCGCCCGCGTCCTGGGCCTGGCCAGCACCGGCCTGGGGGTGGCGATGCTCCGCGACCCGAGGGGCGTCGCCCGGTTCTCCGGTGTCGACGACTCGGCGACCGCGCTGCAGCTGATCCCGCTGGTCGGCGCCCGCGAGCTGGTGCACGCCCTGCCGTTGCTGGCCGGCCGCCCCGGCTGGGCCTGGACCCGGGTGGCCGGTGACGCCGTCGACCTGTCCGCGATGGGTGTCGCCCTCTCCTCCCGGAGCGGGGAGAGAGGGCGCCGGCTGCGCAACGCCACGGTCGCCGTCGCCGGCCTGGCCGCCCTGGACCTGCTCACCGCCGCGCGCTCCCGCCGCGCCGGCAGCCGCGGGCCCGCACGGGAGCTGCTGCCCTCCTCGGCCCCGTGGAAGAGCGCGATCGACGTCTCGTCGGCGACCACGGTGAGCAGGGACCCGCGCGAGGTCTACGACCACTGGCGCGACTTCTCCCGGCTGCCCGAGTTCATGGCCCACGTGCGCGAGGTGCGCACCGTCGCCAACGGCACCCGCTCGCACTGGGTCGCCGAGGCCCCGGGCCGGCGGACCGTCGAGTGGGACGCCGAGGTGGTCGAGGACTCGCCGGGCGAGCGCATCCGGTGGCGGTCGCTCCCCGGCGCCGGCATCGAGAACGCGGGCTCGGTGGAGTTCCGCCCGGCACCCGGGGACCGGGGCACCGAGGTGCGGGTCCGGCTGGCCTACGCCCAGCCCGGTGGCCGACTCGGCAAGGTCGTCGCCGGCATGTTCGGCCAGTCGCCGGAGCAGCAGGTGCGCGACGACCTGACCCGCTTCAAGCAGGTGCTCGAGACCGGCCAGGTCGTCCGCTCCGAGGCCACCCCCGAGGGCGTGCGGGCCGGGCGGCTCGCCGCCCAGCGCCCCGCGGCTCCCCGCTCCTGACCCGCCCCGTCTCCGGAAGGACACCCCCGTGCGCGCCACCCAGTGGATGGGCAAGAACCACATCGAGGTCAACGAGGTCCCCGACCCGCAGCTCCTGAACGACCGCGACGCGATCGTGAAGGTCACCTCGACCGCGATCTGCGGCTCCGACCTGCACCTCTACGACGGCTTCATCCCGACGATGCGCAGGGGCGACATCCTCGGCCACGAGTTCATGGGCGAGGTGGTCGAGGTCGGCAAGGGCGTCGGCAACCTGCGCGTGGGCGACCGGGTCGTCGTCCCCTTCCCCATCGCCTGCGGCAGCTGCAACTCCTGCCGCCAGGGCCTGTTCTCCGTCTGCGAGAACTCCAACCCGAACGCCCGCATCGCCGAGAAGTTCATGGGCCACTCCCCCTGCGGCATCTTCGGCTACTCGCACATGATGGGCGGCTACCCCGGCGGCCAGGCCGAGTACGCCCGGGTTCCCTTCGCCGACGTCGGCCCGCTCGTGGTCGACGACGACCTCACCGACGAGCAGGTCCTGTTCCTCACCGACGTCTTCCCGACCGGCTTCATGGGCGCCGACGCCTGCGACATCTCCCCCGGGGACGTCGTCGCCGTCTGGGGCGCCGGAGCCGTCGGGCAGTTCGCCGTCGCCAGCGCCAGGATGCTCGGCGCCGAGCGGGTCATCGCCATCGACCGGTTCGGCTACCGGCTGGACAAGGCGCGCGAGGCCGGGGCCACCGACGTCCTGAACTACGAGGACGTCGACGTCCTCGACGCCCTGCAGGAGCTGACCGCCGGCCGCGGACCCGACGCCGCCATCGACTGCGTCGGCATGGAGGCCCACCACCCGAACGCGGCGATCAACGCCTACGACCGCGCGAAGCAGGCCACGATGAGCGAGACCGAGCGGCCGCACGCGCTGCGCGAGGCGATCCTCGCGGTGAAGAACGGCGGCACCGTCTCGATCGTCGGCGTCTACGGCGGGCTGATGGACAAGTTCCCGATCGGCTCGCTGATGAACCGGTCGCTGACCGTGAAGACCGGCCAGGCCCACGTCCAGCGGTACCTGAAGCCGCTGTACGAGCGGATCCGCAACGGCGAGATCGACCCCAGCTTCGTCGTCTCGCACACGCTGCCGCTGGAGCAGGCCCCGGAGGCCTACCGGATGTTCCGCGACAAGGAGGACCGCAGCAACAAGGTGGTCCTCAAGCCCTGACCCCACCCGCAGCCGCGCTCCGGCCGAGGAGGACACCCCCCGTGCAGTACGCCGACTCCGTCGTCGACCTGGTCGGCGACACCCCGCTGGTGCGGTTGTCGTCGGTGACCCGCCACCTGGGTCCCGACGCGCCGCTGGTGCTGGCCAAGGTCGAGTACCTCAACCCGGGTGGCTCGGTGAAGGACCGGATCGCCGTCCGCATGGTCGACGCCGCCGAGGCGAGCGGTGAGCTGCAGCCGGGCGGCACGATCGTGGAGCCGACCAGCGGCAACACCGGTATCGGCCTGGCGCTGGTCGCCCAGCAGCGCGGCTACAAGTGCATCTTCATCTGCCCCGACAAGGTCGGGCAGGAGAAGATCAACGTCCTCAAGGCCTACGGCGCCGAGGTCGTCGTCTGCCCGACGGCGGTCGATCCCAGCGACCCGCGCTCCTACTACTCGGTGTCCGACCGGCTGGCCCGCGAGACGCCCGGCGGCTGGAAGCCCGACCAGTACTCGAACCCGTTCAACCCGCGCTCGCACTACGAGACGACGGGCCCGGAGGTCTGGGCGCAGACCGAGGGCCGGATCACCCACTTCGTCACCGGTGCCGGCACCGGCGGCACCATCAGCGGCGTCGGGCGCTACCTCAAGGAGGCCTCCGGCGGCCGGGTGCAGGTCATCGGCGCCGACCCGGAGGGCTCGGTCTACTCCGGCGGCACCGGCCGCCCGTACCTCGTCGAGGGCGTCGGCGAGGACTTCTGGCCCACCACCTACGACCAGGGCGTCGCCGACGAGATCGTCGCGGTCTCCGACGGCGACTCCTTCGCGATGACGCGACGGCTGGCGCGCGAGGAGGGCCTGCTGGTGGGCGGCTCCTGCGGGATGGCCGTCGTCGCGGCGCTCCGGGTGGCCGAGCGGCTGACCAAGGACGACGTCCTGGTGGTGCTGCTCCCTGACGGCGGCCGCGGCTACCTCAACAAGATCTTCAACGACACGTGGATGGCCGACTACGGCTTCCTCGAGGCCACCGGCGGCGAGACGGTCGGCGAGCTCCTGGAGGCCAAGGGCGGCAGCACCCCGACGCTGGTGCACACCCACCCCAACGAGACCGTGCGCGACGCCATCGACATCCTCCGGGAGTACGGCGTCAGCCAGCTCCCCGTCGTCCGCGCCGAGCCGCCGGTGACCGCCGGCGAGGTCGTCGGCTCGATCGACGAGAAGACGCTGCTCGACGCGCTGTTCGCCGGCCGCGCCTCGCTGGCCGACCGGGTGGAGAAGCACATGTCGCCGCCGCTGCCGATCGTCGGCTCCGGTGAGGCGGTGCACGCGGCGGTGGCCCAGCTCGGCTCGGCCGACGCGCTGCTCGTGCACGTCGACGGCAAGCCGGCCGGCGTGGTCACCCGGCAGGACGTGCTCGGCCACCTGGCCGGCCTGACGCCTACGGTCGAGCGATGACCGGCTTCGACACCCGCGCCATCCACGCGGGTCAGCACCCCGACCCGGCGACCGGCGCGGTGATCCCGCCGATGCACCTGACGACGACCTACAAGCAGGACGGCGTCGGCGGCCTGCGTGGCGGCTACGAGTACAGCCGCAGCGGCAACCCGACCCGCAACGCGCTGCACGAGGCGCTGGCCTCGCTGGAGGAGGGCACGACGGCGCTGGCGTTCGCCTCCGGGCTCGCCGCCGAGGACACCCTCCTGCGCACCGCCTGCCGGTCCGGTGACCACGTCGTCCTGGGTGGGGACGCCTACGGCGGCACGTTCCGGCTGATCTCCCGCGTGCTGTCGGAGTGGGGCCTGGAGCACACCCCGGTCGACCTCGACGACGCCGACGCCCTGCGCGCCGCGATCCGCCCCACGACGCGGGTCGTCTGGTGCGAGACCCCCAGCAACCCCCTGCTGAACATCACCGACATCGAGCGCACTGCGGCGGTCGCGCACGAGGCCGGCGCGCTGCTCGTCGTCGACAACACCTTCGCCTCGCCCTACTTGCAGCGGCCGCTGACCCTGGGCGCGGACGTCGTCGTGCACTCGACGACGAAGTACCTGGGTGGGCACTCCGACGTGGTGGGGGGCGCACTCGTCACGCGGGATGCCGCCCTCGGCGAGCAGCTGGCGTACAACCACAACGCGATGGGCGCGGTCGCGAGCCCCTTCGACTCCTGGCTGGTGCTGCGCAGCCTCAAGACGCTCGGCGTCCGGATGGACCGGCACTGCGCCAACGCGGCGCGGGTCGCGGAGTTCCTGGCGGGCCGGCCCGAGGTCGCCTCCGTGCTCTACCCGGGGCTGCCCGGCCACCCGGGCCACGAGACGGCGGCGCGGCAGATGTCGGGGTTCGGCGGCATGATCTCGTTCCGGCTCCGGGACGGCGAGGAGGCCGCGCTGCGGGTCTGCGAGCGGACCCGGCTGTTCACGCTGGCCGAGTCGCTCGGTGGCGTCGAGTCGCTGATCGAGCACCCGCACCGGATGACCCACGCCAGCGCCGCCGGCTCACCGCTGGAGGTTCCGGCGGATCTGGTGCGGCTGTCGGTCGGCATCGAGGACGCCGACGACCTGCTCGCGGACCTGCACCAGGCGCTGGGCTGAGCCTCAGACCGCCGTCGGGGTCGGCCCGACGATGAACAGCGGGCGGAAGTGCTCGACCACCGGGAACGGTTCGTAGAAGGAGTGCAGCAGGCGCCGCCACTCCTGGTAGCCCGGCGACCCGCGGAAGCCCTCGGTGTGGTCCTGGAGGCTGTTCCACTCGACGAGCAGGAGGAAGACGTTCTCCCGCTCCACGCACCGGGACAGCAGCAGCCGGCGGAAGCCCGGCGACGCGGAGATGATCGGGGAAGCGGACCGGAACGCCGCCTCGAACTCGGCCTCGCGGCCAGGTGTCACGGACAGCTCTGCGTGCTCGAGGATCACGGCGTGCACCGTACGGCCCGCCGGACATCGCGCCGGGCTGCCCCGGCGGCGCTCAGCGCGGGGCGGTGAGGATGCGGGGACCGTCGGAGGTGACGGCGACGGTGTGCTCGACGTGCGCGGCCCGGCTGCCGTCGGCGCTGCGCAGCGTCCAGCCGTCGGCGTCCACCCTGTAGTCGTCGGAGCCGCCGGCGAGGAACCACGGCTCGATCGCGATCACCAGCCCGGCGCGCAGCGGGACCCCGCGACCGGCCCGGCCCTCGTTGGGCACGGACGGCGCCTCGTGCATGGTGCGGCCCACGCCGTGCCCGCCCTGGTCGGTGTTGATCCCGCACCCGCCGGCCCGGCCGACCGCGCCGATCGCCGCGGAGATGTCACCCACCCGGTTGCCGACGACGGCCGCCGCGATGCCCGCCGCCAGGGCCCGCTCGGTGGTCGCCACCAGCTCGAGGTCCTCCGGCCGCGGCGTGCCCACCGGGAAGGTGATCGCCGCGTCCCCGACCCACCCGTCCAGGACCGCGCCGGCGTCCACGCTGAGCAGGTCGCCGTCGTCGAGCACCTCCGGTGTCGGGATGCCGTGCAGCGCGACGTCGTTGACCGACAGGCACAGCACGCCGGGGAACGGCGGGGTCGTCGCCAACGGCGCGTAGCCGAGGAACGGCGAGGTGGCGCCGGCGTCGGCCAGGACGTCACGGGCGATGGCGTCGAGCTGGGTCAGCCGGACTCCGGGCGCCGCAGCGGCCCGCACCGCAGCGTGCATGTCGGCGACGACCGCGCCGGCGGCCCGCATCGCATCGATCTCACCGGGGGTGCGCAGTTCGATCACGTCGTCGTCCTTCCGGTATTGGTATCCCGGTATTAGTATCACGGCCATGGTGCGCCCCCCGCTGACCCCCGCCGAGCGCGACCGCGGCCGCCGGCTGGGCGCGCTGCTCCGCTCCGCCCGCGGCGACCGCAGCCCGGCGGAGGTCTCCGTGGCCTCCGGGGTGAGCGTCGAGGTGCTGCGCAAGATCGAGTCCGGCCGGGTACCGACGCCGACGTTCTTCACCGTCGCCGCCCTCGCGCGCGCCCTGGACCTGCCCCTCGACGAGCTGGCCGGCGCGCTGGACGAGGCCGGCACCGCCCTGTCCGCCTGAACGGCACCGCTCAGGCGGTGAGCACCGTCTCGACGTGCCCGACCGTGGGGAACGGCTCGTCGCAGGGGTGCGACAACGCTCGCCGCTGCCCGTGTTCGAGGATCACGCCGGCACGGTACGGGGACCAGGTGACCTCCCCTCGCGTGACCGTCGTCGTCGCCACCCGCGACCGCCGGGAGACGCTGCTCCGCTCGCTGGCGCAGTTGGCCGGCGGGCCGCCGGTGGTCGTGGTGGACAACGGCTCCGCGGACGGCACCGCGGCCGCCGTCCGCGCCCGGTACCCCGACGTGGCGGTGGTGGAGCTGTCGGGCAACCGCGGGGCGGTGGCGCGGACCGTCGGCGTGCAGCGGGCCCGCACCCCGTACGTCGCCTTCGCCGACGACGACTCCTGGTGGGAGCCCGGCGCCCTCGACCGGGCCGCCGACCTGCTCGACGTCCATCCCGGGGTCGCCCTGCTCGCCGGCCGGGTGCGGCTGGCCGCGGACGGGTCGGTCGACGCGGTCACCCGCAAGCACCGGGCCGCCGTCCTCGGGACGACGCCGGGGGGCCCGGGCCCGGACGTGCTGAGCTACCCGGCGTTCGCCACGGTGCTCAGCCGCGACGCCTACCTGGCGGTCGGCGGGTTCTCGCCGCTGCTCTTCTTCGGCGGCGAGGAGCACCTGCTGGCACTGGACCTCGCGGCGGCCGGCTGGCGGCAGTGCTACGCCGACGACGTCGTCGCCTGGCACGACCCGGCCGGTCCCCCGACCGTCCCCCCGCAGCGCTGGGCGCTGCAGACCCGCAACGACCTGCTGGTCGACTGGCTGCGCCGCCCCCTGCCGGTCGCGCTGGCAGCCACCGGCCGGCTGGCCCGCCGGTCGGCGACCGATCCGGCCGCCCGGGCCGCCCTGCGCGGCTGGGCCGGCCGGTTGCCGGCCGCCCTGCGGCAGCGACGGCCGGTGCCGGTGGAGCTCGAGCGCCGGTTCGCGCTGGCGCAACGCCCGCTCAGCGGCCCAGCTGCCGGGTGAACCACTCGCGCGCGCGGTCGTTGCCGGCCGCGCCGCGCTCCCGGGCCCGGGTGACCGCGCCGGTGAGCTCGCCCGCGAGGCAGCGCGCCAGCGCGGCGTCGAGCGCCTCCGGCGTCACCTCGTCCGCGGAGAGGACCAGCGGCCACTCCAGCGCCCGCGCCTGGGAGGTCACCTTCGCCCCGCCCTCGACGGCGTCGCAGGCGATCACCGGCCGGTCGTGCTTGAGCCCGAGGACCATGCCGTGCAACCGCATGCTGACGACGACGTCGCACCGCCGCAGGAGCGCCTCCACCTGCGCCGGGCGACGGGGATGGGGCTTGTCGAACAGGTCGGTGTCGATCGGGAACCAGGGCAGGGCCCGCGCGGCCAGCCACTCCTCGATCACGCCGCGGACCCGGTCGGCCCGGCTGCGGTCGCCGTACTCGCCCTGCACCGGCGCGAAGGCGACCGCCAGCACCGGGTCCTCCGGCGCCGGCCCCTCGATCGCCGGCGCCTCGATAGCGAAGTCCGGCCGGGTCACCCCCGGGGCGTCCCGCTCCCACAGGGCGTCGAACATCGTCCGGGCGACGTCGTCGACGACGGAGACGTTCACCGCCCAGCGCCGCGCACCGGCGAACGCGGTGGTCAGCTCCGGCAGCGGCGACAGGTCGCCGACCGGCCCGGTCGTGAAGACCAGGTGCGTGTAGTCGGCGGGGTCGACGTCGCGCCAGTGCACGCCCCGCTCCAGGTACGGCGCCCAGGCGACGTCGTGGTCGATGCCGAGCTCGGTCAGCCAGCCGACCACGGCGTCGGCCCCCAGCTCGTCGCCGACGGTGGCGATCACCTCGTCGAAGCTGAACCACCCGGCCACGAGAACGCGCATGCCCTCAACCCTGGCAGCCGGGGGTGCGGGCGGCACGCGCGGGGAACGAGATCACCGTCTCGTCGGTTGACGGCGTGAGCGACCCCGAGCGAGGAGGAACCCAGCAGTGAGCACCCCCGAGAACGCCGGTGACCCGACCGCGCTGGAGGCCGCGCGCGCCCGCATCCGGGAAGCGCACCTGCGCCCCGCCGGACAGCGGCCGGCGTCGACCGCGCGGGGGCTGCACCACACCGCCCTGATCAGCAGCGACGTCGAGCGGACGGTGCGCTTCTACCAGGACGTGCTGGGCTTCCCGCTGACCGAGCTGATCGAGAACCGCGACTACCCCGGGTCCTCGCACTTCTTCTTCGACATCGGCAACGGCAACCTGCTGGCCTTCTTCGACTTCCCCGGTCTGGACGTCGGCCCGTACGCCGAGGTGCTCGGCGGGCTGCACCACCTGGCCATCAGCGTCGACCCGCAGCGGTGGGAGCAGCTGGTGCAGCGGCTCACCGAGGCCGGCGTCGCGCACGAGGTGCACAGCGGCGTCTCGGTCTACTTCCGCGACCCCGACGGTGCCCGCATCGAGCTGATCGCCGACCCGCTCGGGGAGATGTACGGCTCGACGGTCCTGTGAGACGGCCGGTGGGGAGGCGAGGCCGCCCCACCGGTCCCGGCTCAGCGGTCGGTGTCGGCGACCAGGTCGGCGTAGTCGGGGTGGCGGTCGATCCAGCCGGCCACGAACGAGCAGCGGGGCACGACGGACCCGCCGCGCGACCGGACCTCGTCGAGGGCGGCACGCACGAGCGTGCTGCCGAGACCGGACTGCCCGGCGTCGGGGTCGACCTCGGTGTGGGTGAACACCAGGGTCTCGCCGCGACGCTCGTAGGCGGCCACCCCCAGCACGCGCTCGCCGTCGCGGATCTCGAAGCGGTCGGACTCGGGGACGTCGGTGACGGTGGTCTCCATGGAAGGGGTCAACCGGACGCGGGCGCCGGCTGTTCCGTGACCAGCCGCAGCGCCTGGGTCGGGCACTGCTGCACCGCGTCCTCGGCCTCGCGCACCTCGCCACCCTCCGGGTGGGGGCGCAGCACCGTGACCGTCCCCTCGTCGCCCACCTCGAACAGGTCGGGCGCCAGCGCCTCGCAGGCGCCGGCCCCCACGCACCGCTCGAGGTCGGCCTCCAGCCGGATCACCGGGACCCCGTCAACCGGGCCGGGAGCCGCTTGAGCCCGTTGACGAACGACGACCGCAGCCGCGCCGGCGGGCCGGTGACCTCGAGATCGGGCAGCTGCTCGAACACCTTGGCGAAGGTCACGGCCAGCTCCCGGCGGGCCAGGTGGGCGCCCAGGCAGAAGTGCGGTCCCTTCGACCCGAAGCCGACGTGCGGGTTGGGGTCCCGCGCCAGGTCGAACCGGTGCGGCTCGGCGAACACCTCCGGGTCGCGGTTGGCGGCGGCGTAGAAGAGCAGGAACTTGTCGCCCTTCGCGAACCGGTAGCCGTTCACCTCGCCGTCCCGGGTCGCGGTACGGCGCATCCACGTGACCGGGCTGGTCCACCGGACGATCTCCTCGACCGCCGTGCGGGTGAGGCCGGGGTCGGCCATCCACCGGGCACGCTGGTCGGGGTGCTCCTGGAGCGCCAGCAGGCCCTGCGAGAGGGCGTTGCGGGTCGTCTCGTTGCCGGCCACCAGCAGCAGGATGAAGAACGACGCGATCTCCTGGTGGGTGAGCCGCTCGCCGTCGACCTCGGTGGTCACCAGCGCGGTGGTGAGGTCGTCGGTGGGCTGCTGCACCCGTTCGGCGGCCAGCCGCTCCATCAGCGCGGCCAGCTCGATGCCGGCCATGAGGACCGCGGTGAGCGGGTCCTCCTCGTTCTCGACGAGCTCCGGGTCGCCGCCGGAGAGGATCACCGTGGACTTGGTCAGGACCATGGCCCGGTCCTCCTCCGGCACCCCCATCATGTCGCAGATGACCCGCAGCGGGACGGGTGCGGCGAGGTCGGCGACGACGTCGAACGTGCCGTCCCCCTCGGCCGCCTTCCGGCGTACCTCGGCGAGGACGTCGTCGACGATGCCGGCCACCGAGTCCACGACCTGCTCGAGCATCCGCGGGGTGAACGTCTTCGCCACGATCCGGCGGATCTTGGCGTGCCGCGGATCGTCCATGCTGATCAGCGAGCCGTAGAACTCGTTGAGGTCGGCCGGGATGTCCTGGATGGAGACCGCGCCGTCGCCCGAGCAGAAGACGGCGGGCTGGCAGCTGATCGCCTCGAGGTCGGCGTAGCGGGTGACGGCGTGGTAGCCCGGCCCCACCTCCATCATCGGGAGCTCCGGCTCGGCGAAGAACGCGAAGGGGCGCTCCTGGCGCAGCCGATCGAAGACGGCGTGCCGCTCGGCCGGCGGGAGCACCCAGAAGTCCCGGTCGGACAGGTCGATGCCGAGGTCGGCGGCGCCCATCCTGCGCGGCGGCGGAACGGTTCCTGGTGCGGCATCGACGGACACGAGCGGTCCTCCCCTGAGCGGCGTTCGTGCTCCGCACGTTAGAGAGATCCGGGGTGACACACAACACACCCGGCGAGGATGCCGGGACGGATGCACGACGGCCCGGTCACATCCGTGACCGGACCGTCGCCGCGGTGGCGAGGGAAGAATCCGGACCCGCGACCTCCGGATCGCGAACCCGGCGAGCTACCGAGCTCTGCTCCACCCGGGGTGACCCCGCGCGCACCGCCGCGACGGCGACGAGACTGTCGGCAACAGTGCTCGTTCCCTGGAGGTCCCGTGTCCCAACCGTCCGCCGGCCTGCACAACGTCGATCTGCTGGCGATCTACTGCAACGACCACCTCGCCGCCTCGACCGGGGGGATCGAACTGGTGCGGCGGATGCTCGACGTGCACCGGGGTACGCCCTACGCGCCGAAGCTGGAGCAGCTCCTGTCCGAGCTCCACGAGGAGAAGGCCGCGCTGCGCTCGACGATGGACGCCCTCGGCCTCCCCGTGCAGCGGTACAAGCAACTGGCGCTGTGGGTGGGCGAGAAGGCCTCTCGGCTGAAGCTCAACGGCCGGCTCCTGAGCCGCTCCCCGTTGAGCGACCTGGTGGAGTTCGAGTTCCTCGCCTCCGCCGTCAGGGCCAAGCGGAGCGGGTTCGAGAGCCTCCGGGAGGTGGCCGACGCCGACGACCGGCTGGACAAGGAGCGGCTCGACGGCCTGGTCGAGCAGGCCAACCGGCAGCACGAGTGGCTCACCGCCGCGCGCCGCGAGGTCGCCGCCCGGGTCTTCGGCGGGAACGATCACGCTCCGGAGAAGGCCGCCGACTGACGGCTCCGCACCGCCCGGACCGATCCGGCCGCGGGAACGGGTTTGCCGTCCGCGCCCACCGTGCAACCGACAGGAGCCGGCGGCGCACGCCCGCGGTGGCGGTGCCGAGCACGTGCGGCCGGCTCCTGCGCCAGGCCGCGACACACACCACGGGAGGGTCTGCCGTGCGCGGAAGGGAACGAGCCGGGACCGGGCGAGTCGTCGTCGTGACCGGGGCCAGCGGCGGGATCGGACGGGCGAGCGCGGTCGCCTTCGCCCGCAGAGGGGACCGCGTCGCCCTGCTGGCCCGGGGTGAGACCGGGCTCGCCGCCGCCGCGGCGGAGGTCCGGGACGCCGGGGGGACGCCGCTGGTGATCCCGGTCGACGTCGCCGACGCCGCCGCCGTCGACGCGGCGGCGAGCCGGGTGGAGGACGAGCTCGGGCCGATCGACGTGTGGTGCAACGTCGCATTCAGCACGGTGTTCGCGCCCTTCGACCAGATCTCCGCCGAGGAGTGGGAGCGGGTCACCCAGGTCACCTACCTGGGGTTCGTGCACGGCACCATGTCCGCGCTGCGGCGGATGAAGCCCCGTGACCGGGGGGTGATCGTGCAGACCGGCTCGGCGCTCGCCTACCGGGGCATCCCCCTGCAGAGCGTCTACTGCGGCGCCAAGCACGCGATCAAGGGCTTCACCGAGTCGCTGCTGACCGAGCTGCGGCACGACGGCAGCAACGTGCACGTGACGATGGTCAACCTGCCCGGGGTCAACACCCCGCAGTTCGACTGGGTGCTGAACAAGTTGCCCGAGCGGCCGCAGCCGGTGCCGCCGATCTATCCGGTGGACCTGATGGCCCAGGCGCTGGTGCACGCCAGCGAGCACCCGCGCCGCCGCGCGTGGTGGGTCGGCAACCCGACGGTCTGGACGATCCTCGGCAACAAGGTCTGGCCGCAGTTCCTGGACCGGTACCTCGCCCGCAACGGGTACGAGGGGCAGCAGCGCGGCGAGCCGGCCTCTCCGGACGACCCGGTCAACCTCTGGAAGCCGGCCGACGGGCCCGACGGCCGCGACTTCGGCGCCCAGGGCAGCTTCCGCCACCGGACGCGCGACCGGGACCCGCAGATATGGGCCTCCCGCCACCACGGGACCCTCGCCGCAGCCGGTGCCGGGCTGCTCGCGACGGCGGTGGCCGCCTGGCGCCGCGACCGCTGACCGATGGCGCGGCGGATCGAGGACTACGCGCTCATCGGTGACCTGCAGACCGCCGCCCTCGTGGGCCGCGACGGGTCGATGGACTGGTTGTGCCTGCCCCGCTTCGACTCGCCGGCCTGCTTCGCCGCCCTGCTCGACGACGACCGGGCGGGGCGCTGGCTGCTGGCACCCAGCGGGGCGGCCAGGTGCACCCGACGCCGGTACCGCGGGGATTCGCTGGTCCTCGAGACGACGTGGGAGACGCCGGACGGCACGGTCGACGTCGTCGACCTCATGCCCGTGCGCGGCGAGGCCGCCGACGTCGTCCGGATCGTGGCGGGACGCTCGGGCCGGGTGCGCATGCAGACGGCCCTGCGGCCACGGTTCGACTACGGGCAGCTCCGGCCGTGGACCTACACCGACGGCGAGGACGTCGTCGCCGTCGCGGGACCGGACGCGCTGTGGCTGCGCACCCCGGTGTCCCTCGAGCAGCGCGGCGGCACGGCGCGGGCGGAGTTCCGGGTCGGCGCCGGGGAGCGCGTCCCGTTCGTCCTCAGCCACGGGGCGTCCTACCGACCGCGTCCCCGCCCACTGGATCCCGAGGCGGCGCTCGCCGACGCCGAGACGTTCTGGGCAGACTGGATCGGCCGGTGCGACTACACCGGCCGGTGGGGCGACGCGGTCCGTCGTTCGCTGATCACGCTCAAGGCCCTGACCTACGCACCGACCGGCGGAATCCTCGCCGCAGCGACGACCTCCCTGCCCGAGAAGCTGGGCGGGGTACGCAACTGGGACTACCGCTACACCTGGCTCCGGGACGCCACGTTCACGCTGCAGGCCCTGCTGGGCACCGGCTACGTGCACGAGGCGCGGGCGTGGCGCGACTGGTTGCTGCGCGCGGTCGCCGGCGACCCCACAGATCTACGGATCATGTACGGCCTCGACGGCACGCGGCGCCTGCCGGAGCAGGAGCTGCCGTGGCTCGCCGGCTACGAGGGCTCCGCGCCGGTGCGGATCGGCAACGCCGCGGCCGGTCAGTTCCAGCTCGACGTCTGGGGCGAGGTGCTGGACGGCCTGCACCTGGCCCGCGAGGCGGGCATGCCGCACAGCGCGGACGCGTGGTCCCTCCAGCGGGAGCTCCTGGACTACCTCGAGGGCGCGTGGCAGGAGCCCGACAACGGCCTGTGGGAGGTCCGCACCGCGCGGCGGCACTTCGTCCACAGCAAGGTCATGGCGTGGGCCGGTGTCGACAGCGCGGTCCGGGCGGTCGAGCAGCAGGGCCTCGACGGTCCGGTGGACCGCTGGCGGGCGCTGCGCAGCGAGATCCACGCCGACGTCTGCACGAAGGGCTACGACGCCGAGCGCGGCACGTTCACCCAGTACTACGGATCGCGGGGCGTGGACGCGGCCCTGCTGCTCATCCCGCGGTTCGGGTTCCTCGGCTGGGACGACCCCCGGGTGATCGGCACCGTCGAGGCCGTCCGCCGGGAACTGTCCGAGGACGGTCTCCTGCTGCGCTACCGGCCGGAGGCCGAGGACACCGACGACGGGCTGCCCGGCCCCGAGGGCGCCTTCCTCGCCTGCAGCTTCTGGCTGGTCGACGCGTTGAACGGCACGGGACGGCGGGCCGAGGCGGAGCGCCTCCTCGATCGGCTGGTCGGCCTGCGCAACGACGTGGGCCTGCTGAGCGAGGAGTACGACACCCGGCTCGGTCGTCAGCTCGGCAACGTCCCGCAGGCGTTCAGCCACGTCGGCCTGGTCAACGCCGCCCGTCACCTCAGCGGCACGCCGCCGGCGGGACGACCCGGGTCGGCCGCGACGTCCGGCTGACCCAGCGGCCGGCCCGCCACGACCCCGCGTCTCAGGAGGAGGCGTCGGCCGCTGGGCGCGCGTCCGCCGCGGCGGCATCCCGCTCCGCCGCCCGGGCACGTTGCGGCTCGACGGTGTACCTGGGGTCCTTCGCGCTGGCCATGCCGGCCTCGAAGACGCCGAACCGGGTGAGCGCCGAGCCGGCCGCCAGGAGGGCCCCGCCGAGCACCGCCGGCACCCGCCGCCGGGCGGCCCCCAGGGTGAGCGCCACCCCGGTCACCGTGCAGACGCGTGCCGCCTTCAGCAGCCGCCCCGCCCGGCCGGTGCGGTAGGGCTCGCTGACCAGCCCGAGGTCGTGCTCGATCCGCCGCATCACGCCCAGCTCGATCGCGGCTCCGGCGACGGCGACCTTCCGTGCCGGGCCGGCTTCCGCCACCGGGGTGCAGGCGGTGGCGACCCCACCGCCCGCCGCCATCGCCGAGCCGGCGAAGGCGAACGGCAGTTCCCGGTGCGCCTCGTGCCAGGACGGCACCGCGGTGTCGGCGAGCAGCGCCGCGGTGTAGGTGGTCATCGGCCCGCCGAGCACGGCGGCCCCGAGCCCGGCGAACCGGCGCAGCAGCGGGAACCGGCCGAGGAGGTGGGCCCCCGCCGTGGCCGTGGCCAGCGCGCTGAACGGCGCCAGGATCCACGACCCCACCGACAGGGGCGACGTCGGCTTGAGGACCCGGAGCATGTAGAGGAAGCGCTCGGGCCTGCCGAGGTCGTGGATGAGGAAGGCCACCGAGGTCAGTGCGCTACCACCCGCGGTCAGGTGCGTGGCCCGGGCCAGGGCCGGCCGGCCGGTCACCTCGGCGAGCGCTCCCAGCAGCGCCGACGATCCGGCGGCCCCACCGAGGAACAGGTACAGCGGGACGTCCGGGGTCTTCCACACCGGCGGCTTGATCACCGGCCGCCCGTAGTAGGAGGTGAACGCGGCCTCCCCCACGACCGACTCACCGGGGCGTGGCGCCCGGCCTCCCGCGCGACGGCGCCGTTCCCGGTCCTGCGCCGGTGGGCCGTCCGCCCGGCGCCAGCCCGCCCCGGGAACGCCGTCGGCCGCGGTCACCGGCGTCGCCCGGCGAACGCCGACGCCACCAGGCCGACGACCATCGCCGCGCCCGCGGCGACGTGCCGCCACATCGAGGGCAGGTCGCGGGTGGTCACCACCGGGTCCGGCGGCAGCCCGTAGACCTCCGGTTCGTCCAGGAGCAGGAAGAAGGCCCCCGCTCCCCCGACCCCGTCGGTCTCGTCGTGCCCGTACAGCCGGGCGCCCTCGACCCCCTTCTCCTGGAGCGCCGCGAGCCGGGCGTCGGCGCGGGCCCGGAGCTGGTCGAGGTCACCGAACTGGATCGACTCGGTCGGGCAGGCGCTCGCGCACGCGGGCTGCAGCCCGTCGGTGAGCCGGTCATAGCAGAGGGTGCACTTGAACACCCGGCCGTCGTCCTGCCGCTGGTCGATCACGCCGTAGGGGCAGGCGGGCACGCAGTAGCCGCAGCCGTTGCAGATGTCCTCCTGCACCACGACGCTGCCGAACTCGGTGCGGAACAGCGAGCCGGTCGGGCAGACGTCCAGGCAGGCGGCGTGCGTGCAGTGCTTGCAGACGTCGGAGCTCATCAACCACCGGACCTCCCGGTCGCCGGACGGCGTCTGCAGGGGCGCGCTCTGCTCGGCCGTGGTCGCCGACGCCGGCACCTCCGGGTGGACGACGGGCGGGTCCGCCAGCGGCCGCTGACCGCCGACGCTCCCCGGCGCCCCGACGGTCGGCATCGGGAGGTCGACCGAGCGGCTCTGCTCGACGAAGGCCACGTGGCGCCAGCTGTTGGCGCCGAGCAGGCCGGTGTTGTCGTACGACGCACCGGTCAGCCCGATCTGCGCGCGGTTGCCCTCGGCGTCGTCCATCGGCAGCGTGTTCCACTCCTTGCACGCCACCTCGCACGCCTTGCACCCGATGCACACCGACGTGTCGGTGAAGAAGCCGACCCGCGACGGGTGGTCGTCGGCCGCGTCACCCGACCCGTAGCCGCGCTCGCCGGCGACGTCGGGGACCGGCCCGAACAACCGGTTGTGCGGGTCGTCCCCGGAGAAGGCGGTGCTCGCCGAGCTGATCGTCGTCATGAGCGCTCCTCGATCGGGGCCCGTCCGTTGGGACCGAGCCGCCCGCTGGTGACGCCGGCCCGGCGGCGGTACTCCTCGACGAACTCGACCAGCGCCGGCCCGCGCGGCCGCCGGCCGGCCCGGATGTCGCAGGTGGCCACCTTGGACTCCTGGATGTGCACGTTCGGGTCCATCACGACACCGAGCAGCTCGTTCGCCGAGTCGCCGGTCGTGATGCCGTTCTGCCCCCAGTGGTACGGGAGACCGATCTGGTGCACCTCGCGGCCGGCGACCCGCAGGGGGCGCATCCGCTCGGTGACCAGCACCCGTGCCTCGATGGCGTTGCGCGTGCTGACCAGCGTCGCCCAGCCCATGTGCTCCAGCCCTCGCTCCTCGGCCAGCTGGGGGCTGACCTCGCAGAAGAACTCGGGCTGCAGCTCGGCCAGGTACTCCAGGGTGCGGCTCATCCCGCCGGCCGTGTGGTGCTCGGTGAGCCGGTAGGTGGTGACGACGAACGGGAAGACCTCGTTCATCGCGGGGTTGGCGCGGTTCCACGCTCCCCGGAGCTCCTTGCGTGCCGGGTTGGCCTGCCGTGCGTACAGCGGGTTGGGCACCGGCGACTCGGCGGGCTCGTAGTGGGTCGGCATCGGCCCGTCGGCCAACCCGGCCGGTACGAAGAGCCAGGCCTTGCCGTCGCCCTGCATGACGAACGGGTCGGCGCCGGCGAGCGCGTCCTCCGCGGTGGCGCCCTCGGCAGGGATGAAGTCCGGCCGCTTGGTGGGCTCGAAGTCCGGGACGTCGGGGCCGGTCCACTTCCCGGCGTCCTCGTCCCAGTAGACGTACTTCTTGCGCTCGCTCCAGGGCCGGCCCTCGGGGTCGGCCGAGGCGCGGTTGTAGAGCACCCGGCGGTTCATCGGCCACGCCCAGCCCCACTCCGGCGCCACCAGGTCCTGCTCGGTGTGCGGCTTCTTGCGGTTGGCCTGGTTGACCTCGTCGGCGAAGACCCCGGAGTAGATCCAGCAGCCGCAGCTGGTGGATCCGTCGTCCTGGAGCTCGGTGTAGCCGGAGACGGCCGTGCCGTCCGGTCCGGTCCCGCTGATCTCGCGGAGCACCGCGTGCGCGCTGGGCTCGTCGTGCGGCCCGTGGGTCGGGTAGTCCCAGGTGAGGTCGAGGATCGGCCGGTCCCGCGGGTCGGTGGACCCGGCGAGCTTCTCGCGGACGATCCGGCCGAGGTGGAAGTAGAACCACAGGTCGCTGCGGCAGTCCCCCTGCGGCTCCACGGCCTGGGAGTGCCACTGCAGCAGCCGCTGGGTGTTGGTGAACGAGCCGTCCTTCTCCACGTGCGCCGCCGCGGGCAGGAAGAACACCTCGGTGGGGATCTGCTCGGTCACCAGCTCACCGGTCTCGATCTCCGGGCCGTTCTCCCAGAACGTCGCCGACTCGATCATCTGCAGGTCGCGGACGACCAGCCACTCCAGGTTGGCCAGGCCGAGCCGGGACATCTTCCCGTTGGCGTTGCCGACGACGGGGTTCTCCCCGACGAGGAAGTAGCCGGGCACGGTGCCCTGGATCTGCTCGGCGATCGTCGTGTAGTTGCTGTGGTCCCCGGTCAGCCGGGGCAGGTGGTCGAAGCAGAAGTCGTTCTCCGGCTGCGCGGCGTCACCCCACCAGGCCTTCAGCAGGCTGACCGCGTACTTCCGCATGTTGCCCCAGTAGCCGACGGAGCCCGACGCCTCGGCGACGAAGTCGTCCAGGTCGCGGTCCTCGCGGGCGTGCGGCATGGGGATGTAGCCGGGGAGGATGTTGTAGAGGGTGGGGATGTCGGTCGACCCCTGGATGCTCGCGTGCCCGCGCAGCGCCAGGATGCCGCCGCCCGGCCGGCCCATGTTCCCCAGCAACGCCTGCAGCACGCTCGCGGCGCGGATGTACTGGACACCGACGGTGTGCTGGGTCCAGCCGACCGAGTAGACGAAGGCGCTGGTGCGCTCGCGGCCGGAGTTGGCGGTCAGCGCATCGGCGACCTTCCGGAACACGGCCGGCTCGATGCCGCAGACCTCGTGGACCAGCTCCGGGGTGTAGCGCGCGTAGTGCCGCTTGAGCACCTGGTAGACGCACCGCGGGTGCTGGAGCGTCTCGTCGCGGCGGGGCTTGCCGGCGATGGGGACGCCGCCGCTGCCCGACTCCTCCGAGCCGCCCTCCGCGTGCTCCTCCGCGTGTTCCTCCGCGTCACCCTGCCGCGCGCCGGATACGCCGGTCGCCCCAGGTTTCGGCGCCTGACGCTGCCCGGCCGCGGCGGTGACCTCGGTGCCCTCGTACTGCCACGTCGTCTCGTCGTACTGCCCCTTCTCGGGGTCGTAGCCGGAGAACAGGCCGTCGAGGTCCTCGGTGTCCTGGAAGTCCTCCCGCAGGATCGCCGCCGCGTTGGTGTAGGCGGCCACGTACTCGCGGAAGTCCAGCTCGTTCTGCAGGACGTGGTTGATCAGACCGCCGAGGAAGGCGATGTCGCTGCCCGCGCGCAGCGGCACGTGCAGGTCGGCCAGCGCACTGGTGCGGGTGAAGCGCGGGTCGACGTGGATGACCGTCGCGCCCCGCGCCTTGGCCTCCATCACCCACTGGAAGCCCACCGGGTGGGCCTCGGCCATGTTGGAGCCCTGGATGACGATGCAGTCGGCGTTGACCAGGTCCTGCTGCGGCATCGTCGCGCCGCCGCGACCGAACGAGGTCCCCAGACCGGGGACCGTGGACGAGTGCTATATGCGGGCCTGGTTCTCGACCTGCACCGCCCCCAGCGCGGTGTAGAGCTTCTTCATGAGGTAGTTCTCCTCGTTGTCGAGGGTCGCCCCTCCGAGGCTCGCTATCCCCATGGTCCGGTTGACCCGCTTGCCGTCGACCTCGTCCTGCCAGGTCTCGCGGCGGGTGCGGATCACCCGGTCGGCGATCATGTCCATCGCCGTGTCCAGGTCGAGGTCCTCCCACTCGGTCCCGTGGGGGCGGCGGTAGCGGACCTTCGTCTCGCGGGTGGGGCTGGTGACCAGGCTCTTGCTGGCCGCGCCCTTCGGGCACAACCGGCCGCGGCTGATCGGCGAGTCGGGGTCGCCCTCGATCTGGGTGACCTTCTCGTCCTGCACGAACACCCGCTGGGAACAACCGACGGCGCAGTACGGGCACACGCTCTGCACGACCCGGTCGGCGGTCGCGGTGCGCGGTACCAGGGCGTCCGTCCGCTTGCTGCGCACCGCCGCACCGCGGCCGGAGGGATCGTTCCCGGTGAGCTGCCGGACCACCGGCCACGCCTCGAGCCAGGTCTTCATGAACTCCCCCTGCAGAGCCCCGACCGCCCGGATGGGGCGGGCAGGTCGCTGGGCGCGCAGGCACGGTCTCGGCCGCACGCCTCGGTCCGTCCAGATACCGGTGCCGACCCTAGTCACCGGCCGGGCGGCCTGCACCTTCGCGCCCTTCCCCGCAGACCTCCGGCTGGCCGCCGACCGGGTCCTGACCGAGCATGGGGTCGATGAGCGGGAAGCCGGATGCCGTCGTCGTCGGTTCGGGGCCCAACGGCCTGGCGGCAGCCCTACGGCTGGCCGCCGCGGGGCTGCGCGTGCAGGTCGTCGAGCGCGACGGCCGGCCCGGAGGAGGGATCCGCTCCGCCGAGCTGACCCGGCCGGGCTTCCTCTCCGACGTCTGCGCCGCGGTGCACCCCATGGCGGCCGCCGCGCCCTTCTTCCGCGAGTTCGACCTCCCGTCCCGCGGGGTGCGGCTGCTGCACCCGGAGGTCCCGTACGCCCACCCCCTCGACGGCGGCCGGGCCGCCGTCGCCCACCGGTCACTGGAGGAGACGGCCGACGGGTTCGGGCCCGACGGCCCCGCCTACCGTCGGCTGCTCGGACCGCTGGTCGACGCCGGTGACGACCTCGTGGACTTCTTCCTCGGGAGCGCGCTGCGCCGGATCCCCACCCGGAGCCTCCCGGCGATGGCCTCGTTCGCCGTCAACGGCCTGCCGAACGTCCGCTGGCTGGCCCGCCGGTGGTTCCGCACCGACGGGCCGCGTGCGCTGCTCGCCGGAGCGGCCGCGCACGGGACTCTGGACCTCACCCGCGCGATCACCGGGGGGCTCGGCCTGCTGCAGGGGATGCTGGCCCACCACGGCGGTTGGCCGGTGGTCGAGGGCGGCTCGCAGCGGATGGCCGACGCGATGGTCGTCGCCCTCCGGCAGCAGGGCGGCGAGGTGGTCACCGGGCACGAGGTCACCGACCTGCGTGAGTTCGACGGCGTCCCCGCCGTCCTGCTGGACACCACCCCGCAGGCCTTCGTCCGGCTGGCCGGCGACCGCGTCCACGAGGGGTACCGCCGCTGGGTCGCCCGGTACCGCCACGGCCCGGGGGTGTTCAAGATCGACTGGGCACTGTCGGAGCCGGTGCCCTGGACCCATGCCGACGTCCGCCGCGCCGGCACGGTGCACCTGTCGGGCGACCTGGAGGAGACCGTCGCCGCCGAGTCCGCCCCCTCCTCGGGGCGCCACACCGACCGGCCGTTCGTGATCGCCGTGCAGCCCACCGTGGCCGACCCGACGAGGGCGCCGTCCGGTGGGCACGTGCTGTGGGCGTACGCGCACGTGCCGAACGGGTCCGACGTCGACATGACCGACCGGATCGAGGCGCAGGTGGAGCGGTACGCCCCCGGTTTCCGCGACACGATCCTCGCCCGGCACACCATGCGCGCAGACGACATGGAGGCCTACAACCCCAACTACGTCGGCGGGGAGATCTCCAACGGCGAGGCCTCCCTCCGGCAGATGCTCGCCCGCCCGGTGCCTCGCTGGAACCCGTACCGGACCCCCCTCCCGGGCACCTACCTGGCGTCGGCGGCCACGCCGCCCGGGCCGGCGGTCCACGGCATGTGCGGGGACAACGCGGCACGGGTCGCGCTGCGCGAGGTCTTCGGCGTGCCGACGGCGCCGCCGTTGCGACCGCCCGCGGGTGACGGCCCGCTCGGTGTCCCGGGTTCGGGGACCGGCACCGCCGGGTAGCGGACGTGGTGCCGCACCGGTCCACCCGCCCGAGCGCGAGGAGCACCCCATGAGCGACCCGACCCGGAACAGCTCCACCAGCGACCTGCTCCAGTCACTGACCACCGACCTCTCGGCCCTCGTGCGGCAGGAGATCCAGCACGCTCAGGCCGAGCTGGCCGGCAAGGCGCGGCAGGCCGGCCGCGCCGGCGCGCTGCTCGGCGCCGCCGGTGCCCTCGGTGCGATGGCGGTCGGCAGCTCGACGGCCCTGCTCCTCCGCGCCCTGGACCGCCACCTCAGCCCGCCCGCCGCGGCCGCCGTGGCGACCGGGATCTACGCCGCCGGCGCCGGGGCTCTCGTCGCCGGAGCGCTGGCGGAGCTGCGCCGTGCGTGGCCGCTCGTCCCCGACGAGACGGTGGCGAGCCTGCGCGAGGACGTCCGGGCCGCCACCGGCACCGATCGGCCCTCGCCCGCCGGGTGAGACGCCGCGCCGTTCAGCGCGGTGCCGTGTCCAGGCTCCGGGAGGCCGGCCGGTCGGGCATGGGCGGCACGGGCAGCGGGGGCCCGTCGTCCACCGGCGCGGACCGGACCAGGCGCAGGACCAGCACGACGGCAGCCAGGAGGTAGACCGGCGTGCCGGCGGCCCACAGGACGGCGCCGGCCACCTGCTGGTCGGCCACCGGGTCGAAGCCGTGGTCGGCCGCCGTCTCCACGTAGACCCCGTACCAGGGGGTGGACGCGAGCATCATGACGCCGCCGAGGACGGCCTCGCCGAACGCGGGGACGAGCACGGCCACCAGGCCGGCCACCAGCTGGCCGAGCCGTCTGCGCGGGACCCGCAGCACGCACCACCAGAAGACCACCGCAGCGCCGAGGAAGGTCAGGTGCTCGGCGACGTGCACGGCCTCCGAGCGCACCGCCGCCTCGTAGGCGCCGGGGAGGTGCCAGACGAGCACCACGGTCAGGTAGCCGACGGCCACCCCGAGGACGACGGCGGGACGGCGGGCACCCCGGACCACCGCCGCCCAGGGGCGGGCGACGACCTCGCGGGTGCGGGGCGGCAGCGCGCTGAGCACGCGCGGTACCGGATCGGCGGCCACGAGCAGCGGCGCCGCCACGATGGTCAGCAGCAGGTGCTGGGCCATGTGCGCGGTGAGGGAGTCCTCCGCCAGCCGCTCCAGCGGGGAGGCCAGCGCGGCGCCGAGCGCGGTCAGGCCGGCCAGCCAGGCCGCCCCCGGACCCGCCGCGGACCACGGCGCGCGCCGGCGGGGCGCGGTCCACGCCAGCAGGCACCCGTAGCCGGACGCGACCAGCACGAGGAAGGCGATCGTCGGGTACGACCAGCCGCTGTCGCCGAGCGCGTGGGCCAGCGTGCTCCCCGGAGCCGTGGCGCCGCTCACCGCTCGGCCTCCCCCGGGACCACGTCGAGGACGGTGTGCATGCCTGCGGCGTGGTGCCCGGTCACCGTGCACCAGAGCTCCACGCGCTCCTCCGCTGCCACCGCGAAGCTCAACTCGTGCGACTCGCCGGAGTCGAGCACCGGCGTGACGGCCCGCTCCTCCCCGTCGACGCGGACGGCGAGGTCGTGCGGCGCGGCGCCGGCGTTGGTGACGACGAGCCGGACGTCGCCGGTGAGCAGCGGGCGTCCCTCGGTGACGATCTCCCACTCCGTCAACCCGATCCGCTGATCGGCCGACGGTGGTCCCGCCGTGGCCGGCGGCGCCCCGGACCCGCACCCGGCGACGACCACCGCGACGCCGAGCGGCAGCAGCGCCCGGCCCCGCCGCGCCGCCCGCCCGGTCACGGCTCCTCCAGCAGGGTGCGGACCGCGTCCGCGGCCGGGTGGTCGGGGGCGAGTTCCAGGAACCGCCGCAGGGTCGTGCCCGCCGCGTCGTCCCCGAGCGCGTGCTCGGCCGAGCCCAGCATCAGCAGCGCCTCGGGGTGCTCGGGGTGCTCGGCCAGGACGGTCTGCACCACGGGGACGGCGTCCGCGGGCCGGTCGTCCCGGAGCAGGGCGAACGCCAGCGCGAGCATCACCGCCTGGTCCTGCGGCCGCTCCTCGAGCACTGCCCGGTAGGCGGTCACCGCCTCGGGAAAGCGCCCTGCGTCGTCCAGCGCCCGCGCCTGCCGGAGCAGCTGATCGGCGGGGTCGGCGGCCACCCCGCCCTGCTGGTCCACCGCCCCGGACGTCTCCCCCGGGCCGGCCGCAGCGGGCGCCAGGGCGCGGGGCACGGCGATCAGGGCAACCACCCCGGCCGCCACCACGACCATCACCGGGACGACCACCGCAGGACGCGGCAGCCGTATCCGGCGATCGCGCGCGGGCGTCCCGCCCGGGGCCGCGCCGTCCTCCTCGGCGGGGCCGGCCTCCGGCCGGGGGGCGGACAGCCGCAGGATCTCGGCCAGCAGCTCGTCCTCGGCGACGCGCGCGTGCGCGGGCGTCCGCGGCCCGGACCGCACGTCGTCCAGCAGCTGGAGGGCGGCTTCCAGGCGCTCGTCCTCGCCCGACCCGGACAGCTGGTCCCGCCGCGCGGCGGCCACGGCCGCCTCGGCCGCCCTGCGGTCGGTGTCGCTCAACGCGGTGGGGCCCGCCGGCCGCCGCCGGGAGACGAGGACGCCGACCGCGACCAGCCCGCCCACCAGCGCCACCCCCGGCAGGACGACGAGCGCCCACCCCACGCCCTCCCGGGGCGGATCGAGCAGGATCCACTCGCCGTAGCGCGCCACGAACCACGCCCGGATCTCCTCGGGGCTCTCCCCGGCCGCGACCTGGTCGGCGATGACCGCCCGCATCCCCCGCGCCGCCGGTGCCGCGGAGTCCGCGGCTGACTCGCCGGCGCAGGTGGGGCACCGCAGCCCGGTCGCGATCTCCCGTGCGGTCGCCGCCGGATCCGCCTGCCCGCCCGGCTCCGGGCGCCACCAGAGCGCGCCGACCAGCGCGAGGCCCGCCAGCACGACGGCCAGGACCCGCAGCCGCCCGCTCACTCCTCCTCCAGCCGCGGCAGCACTTCCTCCGCCAGCCACGCGGCGGAGACCGGGCCGATCCGGCGGGCGACGACGGTGCCGTCCCGGTCGACGACGAAGGTCTCGGGCACCCCCGTCGTCCCCCACTCCACGGACAGCCGGCCGTCGGGGTCGGTCACGCTCGGGAACGTCGTGCCCCCGATGCCCGCGAGGAAGTCCCGTGCGGCCGTGTCGTCGTCGTTGACGTCGATGCCGACGATCCGCAGGCCCTGCGGGCCCCACTGCCGGGCGGTCTCGACCAGCAGCGGCATCTCCTCCCGGCAGGGCGCGCACCAGGACGCCCAGACGTTCACGAGCACCACCGAGCCGCGCAGGTTCGCGAGGTCGACGTGGCCCGCGTCGAGCGTGGGCCCCGCCAGCGCCGGGGCCGGGCGGCCCAGCAGCCCGCTGGCGGCGCCCCCCGACGAGCGATCCAGCGCGAGGGCGAGCGGCACGATCAGCGCCAGGCCCACCAGCAGGGCGGGGACCAGCAGCAGCCACCGCCGTCGGCGGCTCACCGCTCCCCCGGCGCGACCCCGGGCACCGGCTCCGGCGCCGACTCCGGCTGCGCCGCCCGGTCCCGCCGGCGGGTGGGCCACCCCGCCACCGTGGCGCCGAGCGCCATGACACCTCCGGCGGCCCACAGCCAGGGGACCAGCGGGTTCACCGCGATCCGGACCAGCGCCCACCCGCCGTCGGGATCGACCTCGGTGACGGTCAGGTAGACGTCACCGACGGGCGTGGACCGGACGGCCGGCGAGGCCACCGTGATCGAGTGCGCCGGGAAGGTGCTCAGCTCCGGAGCGGCCGTGCCCCGCGTCCGCCCGGCCTGCGCCAGCGTCACCCGTGCGACCACGCGCATCTCCTGCGCGGTCCGCTCGCGCTCGACCGACTCCAGCCGCGCCGTCCACTCCCCCGCAGCCACCTGTTCCCCCACCGCGACCCGCTGCTCCGTCGCCGTCGCGAAGGACGAGGAGGCCGCGACGGCGACCGCGGCGAGCGCCACCCCGACGTGCACGACCAGCCCGCCGTACAGGCGCCGCCGACGCCGGCCGGCCTCCAGCAGCGACCGCGGCCACGACCGGCCGGTGGCCCGCCGGACGACCGCGGCGCCCTGAGCGACCAGCTGCAGCGAGGTGGTGAGCACCAGGGCGGCCAGCCCGAAGGCGGTCAGCGCCGCGGCCCCGTGCACGCCGAGGACCACCAGGAGCGCCACCAGGGCGACCGCGACGGCGACCGGCGTCGCGACGCGGCGGGCCAGCTGGGGCACCGAGTCGCTGCCCCAGGACACCAGTGGGCCCAGGGCCATGAGCAGCAGCACGACCAGCGCGACCGGCACCGCCATCCGGTTGAAGTACGGCGGGCCCACCGACACCTGGCGGCCGTCGGCCAGCTGGGCGAACACCGGGAACAGCGTGCCCAGCAGGACGGTGAAGGCCAGCCCCACCAGCAGCACGTTGTTCCCGAGGAAGACCGTCTCCCTCGACAGCCGGGCGTGCAGCGTCCCGTCGGGCCCGAGCCGGTCGGCGCGCCACACCAGCAGCGCCGCGACGGTCACCAGGACGACGCCGACGAACGCCAGGAGGAGGGCCCCCAGGGTGGACCGGCTGAAGGCGTGGACGCTGTCCACGATGCCGCTGCGGGTGAGGAACGTCCCGACCAGCACGAGCACGAAGCCGGCCACCGCCAGGCAGACGTTCCACACGCGCAGGGTCGCCCGTCGTTCCTGCACCATGGCCGAGTGCAGCAGCGCCGTGGCGGTGAGCCACGGGAGCAGGGAGGCGTTCTCCACCGGGTCCCAGGCCCAGTACCCGCCCCAGCCCAGGACCGCGTAGGACCACCAGGCGCCGAGCACGATGCCCAGGGTCAGGAAGGTCCAGGCCAGGAGCGTCCAGCGGCGGACGGCCAGCAGCCACCCGCGCCCGGTGTCCCCGGTGACGAGGGCGGCGACCGCGTAGGCGAACGGCACCGCGAGGCCGACGTAGCCGAGGTACAGCAGCGGGGGGTGGGCCCCCATGAGCGGGTTGTCCTGCAGCAGCGGATTGGGGCCCGGACCGTCGGCCGGCACCGGGGACACCCGCTGGAACGCATTGCCGCCGAACAGCGCCAGCGCGAAGAAGAAGGCGGCGACGACCGACAGGGTGACCAGCACCCAGGGGTGGTGCCGCACGGCCCGGGCGTCCGGACGGCGGGCGACCGCGGCGGCATACCCGGTGAGCACCACCAGCCAGAGCAGCAGCGAGCCCTCCAGGGCCGACCACAGGCTGGTCACCGTGTAGTACAGCGGCACGGCGCGGCCACCGTTCTCCGCGACGTAGCGCACGCTGAAGTCGTGGCCGAGCAGCGCCCACTCCAGGACGGCGACGGCGGCCAGGGCCGCGCAGAGGACGGCGTAGGTGAGCCGCCGCGCCGATCCGGCCGTGCCGCGGCCGGACGCGACCCCGGCCCAGACCGCGACGGACGTGAGCGCGAGGACCAGTCCGGAGGCCAGCGCGGCAGTGCCGAGCAGCGACGTCACCCGGCCTCCCCGATCGGCTGGTACTCGTTCGAGTGCTTCACGAGCACGAGGTCACCGACGAAGACGCCGTCCGCTCGCAGGGAGCCCTCGACCACGGCGCCCTGGCCCTCGGCGAACACCGCCGGGAGGGCGCCGGCGTAGACGACGGGGAGGCTCGCGACGCCGTCGGTGACGGTGAACCGCGCCTCCCGCCCGACGCGGTCCAGCGAGCCTGCCTGCACCAGGCCGCCCAGGCGCAGCCGCTCGTCCTCCGGCGGCTGTTCCGCCAGGACCTCGGTCGGTGTGCGGTAGTAGACGAGCGTGTCGGCCAGCCCGCTCACCCCGAGCAGCGCGACCGCGGCCGCGACCGCCCCGACGACGACCACGAGCCGCAGGGAGAGGGTGCGCCGGCGCGCGGCCGGCCGGCTCACCGGCCGCCCCGCCCGGGCCGGGTCGCCCACAGGTACCCCGCCCACACCAGCAACGTGAGCAGGTAGCCGAGGACCACCGCCAGCTGACCGCTCACCGGCCGGCCCTCGGCAGGACGGTGATGACCGGCGCCGCGCGGTCGCCGGTGGCACCGGCAAGCGCGGCCGCCGGGTCGGACGCAGCCGCCCGCAACCCGGCCACCCGGCGGCGGACGACCAGGACCGCCAGCACCGTGAAGGACACCACGCCCATCGCCAGGGCCCAGGCCATCGTGGGGTGGATCGGCGGGCTGCCCTCGGGGCCGAGCACGGTGGGCGGCTGGTGCAGCGTCCGCCACCACACGACGGAGAAGTGCACCACGGGCACGTTGAGGAAGGCGACGACGCCGACCGCCGCGGACCGGCGGGCGGCGACGTGCGGATCGTCCGCCATCCGGCGGACCCCGAGGTAGGCGACGTACACCAGCAGCAGCACCGCCGTCGTGACCAGCCGGGCGTCCCACGTCCACCAGACACCCCAGACCGGGCGGCCCCAGAGCATGCCGAGCGCGATCGCCAGCGCCGTCAGCCCGACGCCCAGCTCGGCGGCGGCCTGCGCGTACCGGTCGAACCCGAGCTCGCGGCGCACCAGGTAGGCGACGCTGCACACCAGGACCGTCGCGAACGCCAGGTAGGCGACCCACGCGGCGGGGACGTGCACGTACATCAGCCGCTGCGCGGGGCCCTGCACGGCGTCCTCGGGAGCGACGACGAGCGCCAGGACGAGCGCGACCGCGGTCGTGACCGCCGCAGCGGTGGCGAGGAGCCCGTCACCGCGCACCGGTGTCCTACGCACGTGCGCTCCTCCTGTCGACCGGTCTCCGACCGGGAAAGGCTCGGAAGGACAGCTGGGTCAGCGGGGACGGGGCCAGCCTCTCACTCCTCGAGGAGGAAGGGGAAGACAGCCCAGGCAGCCGCCCCGACGACCAGGTCGTAGGCGACCAGCAGGACCAACCACGGGAGTGGCTGCGCGGCGAGACCGGCCTGCGTCCCGGCCAGCAGCGCCGGCAGCCCGGTGGGGAGCACCAGCGCGGCCAGCAGTCCCGCCCCGCGGGCCGAGGCCGCCAGCAGCGCGCCGAAGACGGTCGTGCTCGCCGCGACCCCGACCAGGCCGAGCACCGCCGCACCAGCCCCGACGGCGGACAGGGGCCCGTCGAGCAGCAGGACCGCCAGGATGCTCGCCGTGGCCCAGGTGACCGCCAGCGCCGTCCAGAGGACGGCCGCCTTGGCGAGGAACAGCGCCCCCGGCGGGACGAGACCCCGCAGCAGGTCCCAGGAGTCCTCGTCCCGCTCGGCTGCGGCGACGAGACGGGCCAGCGGCACCGCGGCGGTGAGCACCAGCAGCCAGACCAGACCGGGCGCCGCAGCCCGGAGCACGGCGGGATCGGGGCCGAACACCAGGCCGCCCAGGACGACGCCGGCCGCGACGAAGGGCAGCACCGACGGGAGCGCGTCGACACCGCCCAGGGCGACCCGGACGTCCCTCCGGACGAGCACGGTCACCAGACGCAGGATGCCGACGGGGGGACCCGCCGCCCCGCCGCTCACCCGAGCACCGTCGCGGCGCCCGCGACGAGTTCCAGGCAGGCGTCCACCGGGCCGAGGTGCCCGGCCACGTCCGAACCGGCGACGAGCACCGCCGAGCCGGCAGCGGTCAGCGCCCCGATCGTCCGGCGCACGGCGTCCCGGCCGGCCGCGTCGAGGTGCTCCAGCGGCTCGTCCAGGCACACGACCGCCGGGGCGACGACCCGCGCCACGGCCAGGGAGACCCGCGCGCGCTGGCCCGCCGACAGACGCCCGGCCTCGCGCTCCCACAGGTCCTCCGGCAGGCCGCAGGCGGACAGCGCCGCCGCGGCGCCGGCAGCCGGGTGCCGCCGCCCGGCCAGGGAGCCGGCGAACGCCACCGCGTCGAGCGCCCGCTGCCGGCGGCGCGCGGCAGCACCGGGCCGCAGGTACAGCGCCTGCCCGATCAGGGACCGGGATCCCGACGTGGGCTCCATCAGCCCCGCCGCGATCCGGAGCAACGTGGTCTTGCCGGCGCCGTTGCCGCCGCTGACGACGCAGACCGTCCCGGCGCCCAACCGCAGCGTGAGCGGAGCCAGCGCCGTCCGGCGCCCGTAGCGGCGGGCCACCTCGTGCAGGGAGAGCACGGGCGCGTCCACCGCGCGGGAGCCGCCGGTCCTGGACTGGTTCATCGTGCCGAGGATCGTGCCATTGCCGCGCACCCCCGGCCGCCACCGTCCGGTTGTGCGGAAGGGCGGAGCCACTAGGGTCGGACGCGACCGCAGGGGAACCCCCGGGGGGGCACCCGTCCGTCCGTCACGGAGGTTCGCGATCGTGCCAGCCGATCTCGCACCGGTGGCGGCACCGGGGCCGGGTTCGGTCCTCGACCCCGTGGGGCCCGAGGCGGCGCAGATCGCCGGCCTCACCTGGTTCATGATCGTCCTGGGCGGGCTGCTCTGGCTGGCCACCGTCGTGTTCCTGGTGCTCGCCCTGCGCCACCGGGCCAACCGGGAACCTCGGGCCTCGAACCGGGGCGCGAAGGCCTTCGTCGCCGGATGGGGCGTGGTCGTCCCGGTCGTCGTCCTCCCCGCCGTCTTCGCCTACAGCCTCGTGGTGGGGGTCGACATCTCGCGGCCTCCACCGCCCGGCGAGCTGACGGTGGAGGTCGTGGGTCACCAGTTCTGGTGGGAGGTGCGCTACCCCGACGCCGACGTCGTGACGGCGAACGAGATCCACGTCCCGGTCGGCCGCCCCGTCCGGCTGGAGATGACCTCCGCCGACGTGATCCACAGCCTCTGGATCCCGCCGGTGGCCGGGAAGCTGGACCTGCTCCCGGGCCAGACCAACACGCTGTCCTTCCAGGTCGACGAGGCCGGCCGGTACCTCGGCGAGTGCGCCGAGTTCTGCGGCATCCAGCACGCCCGCATGCAGTTCGTCCTCGTCGCCCAGGAGGAGGAGGAGTTCGCCGAGCACCTGCTCGCCCTGCAGGTGGGCACCGCGCAGCCCGACAACGATCTGGAGGAGGCCGGCCGCGAGGTCTTCCTCGCCGCGGGCTGCGGCCAGTGCCACCGGATCGAGGACGTCAGCGAGGGGTCCGGCCTGGCGCCCGACCTGACCCACCTCGCCCTGCGGGACACGATCGCCGCGGGGATGCTGGAGAACACGCGCGGCAACCTGGCCGGCTGGATCCTCGACCCCCAGGGCCTCAAGGCCGGCGTCCGCATGCCACCGAGCAACCTCTCGGGTGAGGACCTGCAGGCGCTGCTGGCCTACCTGGAGAGCCTGCGATGACCGCGCTGCAGGACCCTCCCACCACCGAGGACCGGCTCGCCGCCACGTGGGCCACCCCGCCCGGCCTGGCCGGCTGGTTCACGGCGCTGAACCACAAGCAGGTGGGTCAGCGGTTCCTGATCACCGCGTTCGTCTTCTTCGCCCTCGGCGGCATCCAGTCGGTCCTGATGCGCTGGCAGCTCGGCAGCGCCGAGAGCACCTTCCTCGACGCGCAGACCTACAACGAGCTGTTCACCATGCACGGCACGACGATGATGTTCCTCTTCGCCGTGCCGGTGGGCGAAGCCTTCGCGATGTACTTCCTGCCGCTGCTGCTGGGCACCCGGGACCTGCCCTTCCCCCGTCTGACCGCCTTCGGCTGGTACATCTACGTCCTCGGCGGGGTCTTCCTCTACAGCAGCTTCCTGTTCGGCCAGGTGCCCGACGGCGGCTGGTTCGCCTACACCCCGCTCACCGGGCCGGAGTACTCCCCGAGCGCCTCGATGGACTTCTGGCTGCTCGGCGTCACCTTCGTGGAGATCGCCACCATCGCCGGGGCGATCGAGCTCGTCGTGCTCATCCTCCGGTACCGGGCGCCGGGCATGAAGATCAGCCAGATGCCGCTGCTGGCGTGGAACGTGCTGGTCACCGGGATCGCCGTCATCTTCGCGTTCCCGCCGCTGGTGGTCGCCAGCGTGCTCCTCGAGCTGGACCGCAAGATCGGCACGCACTTCTACGATCCGGCGGCCGGTGGCGAGTCGTTGCTCTGGCAGCACCTGTTCTGGTTCTTCGGCCACCCCGAGGTCTACATCATCCTGCTGCCGGGGCTGGGCATCGTCTCCACGATCGTGCCCGTCTTCGCGCGCAGCCGGATCGTCGGCTACAGCCTGATCGCGGTCTCGACGGTCGCCATCGGCATCCTGTCGTTCGGCGTGTGGGTGCACCACATGTTCGTCACCGGCATCCCGCAGCTCGGCCTGGCCTTCTTCTCGGTGGCGAGCCTGTTCATCCCGATCCCCAGCGCCATCCAGGTCTCGGCCTGGATCGCCACCATCTGGCAGGGCCGGGCGGTGTGGAAGACGCCGATGATGTACGTCGTCGGCTTCATCGTGATCTTCGTCCTCGGTGGGGTCACCGGGGTGATGGTCGCCTCCGTCCCGTTCGACCAGCAGGCGCACGACAGCTACTTCGTCGTCGCGCACTTCCACTACGTGCTGATCGGCGGGATCCTCTTCCCGGTGCTGGCCGCCATCCACTTCTGGCTGCCGAAGATGACCGGCCGCCTGCTCGACGAGCGCATCGGCAGGACGGCGTTCTGGCTCACGTTCATCGGCTTCAACGTGACCTTCTTCCCGTTGCACATCACCGGCCTCCAGGGCATGCCGCGCCGGGTCTACACCTACGCCGAGGGCACCGGGTGGGAGCTCACGCAGGCGATCGCGACCGCGGGCACCGTCGTCCTCACGCTGGGCCTGCTCATGACGCTGGGGAACGTGGTGCTGTCGGCGCGGTACGGCGAGCGGGGCGGCGCCGACCCGTGGGGCGGGGAGACGCTGGACTGGTACGCCTCCTCTCCCCCGCCGGCCTACAACTTCCGCGGCATCCCCGAGGTCGCCAGTCGTTCCCCGCTGTGGGACACCCGGCCGTTCAAGCCGAAGTACGACCCGGCCACCTGGCAGGACGAGCTGCGCGAGCCACGCGCTCCCGTGCGGCAGGTCGTGCTCACCAGCATCCTCGACGCCGCGCCGGAGGAGCTGGTCACGCTGCCGCAGAAGTCGTGGTGGCCGCTGCTGATGGCTGCCTCGCTCACCGTCGCCCTGATCGGCACGATGATCGACGTCTACCCCATGACCCTCACCGGCGTGCTCGCCGCCGTCGTCGTCGGCACGGCGTGGATCTGGGACCGGCAGGACCAGCTGTGAGGACGAGCGGACACGCCGGGGACGTCGCGCCGCGCCCCGCCCCGCACATCGCCCGGGGCACCGGGTGGTGGGGGATGCTGCTGCTCCTCCTCGTCCTCGTGTCGATGCTGGCGGCGCTGGAGTTCTCGTACTTCTACCTGCGCGACGGCTTCGACACCTGGCCACCGGAGCCGGCACCGGAACCGGCGCTGGGGCTGGCCGCGGTCGCCACCGGACTGCTGGTGCTCAGCGCCGTCCCGGTGGCCCTGGTGCACCTGTCGGCCCGGGCGGGCGGCGCCGCCGGCCGGGTCCCCGTCGCCCTGGCCGCGGCGATCGTCCTGGGCGGGGCGTTCCTGGCCGTGCAGTTCGCCGACTACTCCGCCAACGACATCGACCCGCAGCGCGACGTCTACGGCTCCCTCTTCCTCGCCCTCGCCGGTTTCCACCACCTCAACGCCGGTCTCGCGCTGCTCGGCCTGGGGATCGTGCTCCTGCGCGTGCGCGGCGGCAGGATGCGGCCCCGGGAGCAGGAGATGGCGGTGACCGCGGCGCACTACTGGTACTTCGTCGTGTGGTCCTGGCTCGTCGTCGCCGCCACCCTCTACCTGACGCCGAGGTTCTGGTGACCGCCGCGACCCCGGAGACCAAGCGCCCCGCCGGCCGCCCGATCCTGTTCTGGTTCGGCGTGGGCGGTGGCACCACGGCCTGGCTGGCGCACCTGGTGGTCGGCTACTGGTCCATCGAGGCGGTATGCCCCACCGAGGGCCCGGCACTGCCCGTCTTCCTGGTCGTGCTCACCGTGCTGCTCGCGGCCGTGGCCGGCGCCGCGAGCTGGGCGTCGTGGTGGGCCATGCGGAACCTGCCACCGCAGCCGGAGTCCACCGCGGTGCCCCGCCCCGAGCCCCGGCCGCTGCTGCCCTGGCGGCGCCGGCGCGATCCGGAGGACGCGCCACCGGCCGGCGCCTGGGACCCGGTGCCCGGCCCCGCGCGGAACCGGATGCTCGCACTCACCGGGCTGACCATGAACCTGCTGGCGGTCGGCCTGATCCTGCTGGCCCTGCCGCCCGTCCTCGCGTACGGACCGTGCTGGTGACCCCGCGGCCGGACGTGCCCCGGGGGCGGCTGGCGGCAGTGCTGGTCGCCGCCGTGGCCGGGCTGTCCGCCTGCGTCGACGCGACCGGCGGGAACGACGAGTTCGACGCCTCGCCCGAGCGGGGACGGGAGCTGCTGCGCGAGTACGGCTGCGCGTCCTGCCACCAGGTGCCGGGGGTGGACGGACCCCAGGGGCGGGTGGGCCCGCCCCTCGGGACCATCGTCGAGCGGCGCACGATCGCCGGCACGCTGCCGCACACGCCGGACAACCTGCGGCTCTGGATCCAGGAGCCCCAGGAGGTCGACCCCGGCAACCTGATGCCCGACCTGGGGGTGACCGACGAGGACGTGGATGCCATCGTCGCCTACCTGTACTCGCTGGACGCGCCGTGAGCGCACGCCGCACGGCACCGCGCTGGTTGCTGGTGCTGGCGCTGGTCCTGGCCTGCGCGGGTCTCACGCTGGTGACCGCGCCGGTCGAGGCCGCTCCCGCCCCGGCGGCGGCACCGGCGGCCGAGGAGATCGCGGACGGCGGCACGGTCTACCAGCGGTTCTGCGGGATCTGCCACAACAACGACGGCAGCGGCATCCCCGGCACCGGCGTGGAGGCCGGCCCCGACCTCCGCGGGCTGCCGGTGGCCTACGTCGACCTGGTCATCCGGACCGGCCGGATGCCGATCCTGCACCGGGAGGTCGGGGCCGTCGAGGAGCAGCTGTCCGACGAGCAGCGAGAGGCCGTCGTCGCCTGGATGGCCGAGGAGTTCGAGCTCCAGGGAGCGGTCCCGGACGTGGGGACCGGGGATGCCGGCCGCGGTCAGCCGCTGTGGCTCACCAACTGCGCGCCCTGCCACAGCGCCGCCGGCAACGGGGGCATCTCGGCGGACGGGACGATCGCCCCGGAGGTCACCGGGGTCGACCCCACCGGGATCGTGGAGGCGCTGCGGGTCGGTCCGTTCGAGATGCCGCGGTTCGGCGACGAGGTCCTCAGCGAGCAGGATGCCGCCGACATCGCCGCCTACGTGCAGGAGCTGTCGGCGGCGGAGACCACGCCGCTGGGCCTGTCGGACGTCGGGCGGGTCTACGGGGGCGTCTTCACCGGGCTCCTGGCGCTGACCGTGGTCGGGGCGCTGGCCCTCGTCGCCCGGCGCGCCCGGCGCCCGGCCGTGCGCCCGGGCGGGCCACCGGCGCACGAGACGGAGGAGACGGAGGGCAGGCAGCAGTGACCGGAACCGAGGCTCCCCCGAAGACCCGCGGGGCGCGGCTGCGCCGCCCGGTGCCGATCGGCGCGGGCGTCGCCGCCGGCGCCCTGCTGGTGGCCTTCGTCGCGGGGGTGTTCCTGGGCTGGTCGACCGCGGCGCTGGGTCTGACGCTGACCGGCGCCCTGCTCGCCGCGGCGATCGTCGTGGCCGCGATCCCCGGACCGGTCGCCCAGGAACTGGTCTGGCCGGACGAGCGCCGGGCGGGCGACGCCCCGGTCGCGGCCGCGGCGGGGGCGGTCCTCAGCACCCCGGTGCGCCGGCGCTGGCTCCTCGGCGGGATCGGGGGCCTGGGGGTCGGCGCTCTCGCCGGCGTCGGGTGGCTCGCGTGGTCCGGGCGCGACCGCGGGCCGGAGACGGCCTGGCGGGCCGGCGTCCACCCGGTCACCGCGGAGGGCCGGCGCATCCGGGCCGCGGACGTGCCGGTGGGGGGCTTCGGCACCGTCTGGCCCGAAGGGGCCGTCCGCGCCGACCTGTCGGCGGTGGTGCTCGTCCGCCTGGCCACCCAGGAGGCGGTGCCGCCCACGGTGCTGGAGTGGGTGGTGGGTGAGCGGCTGGTCGCCTACTCCAAGATCTGCACCCACGCCGGCTGCCCCGTCGGGCTCTACCAGGAGGACACCGACTCGCTGTTCTGCCCGTGCCACCAGGCCACCTTCGACGCGGCGCGCGGCGCCACCCCGACCTTCGGCCCCGCGTCCCGGCCGCTCCCCCAGCTGCCGCTCGGGGTGGACGGCGACGGCTTCCTCGTGGCGACGGGTGGCTTCCGGACCCCGGTCGGGCCGGTGCGCGGATGAGCGTGCAGGAGAGCCCCGCCCGGCCCCGGTGGCTGCGCGAGCTGTTCGTCCCGACGCACTGGTCGTTCCTGCTGGGGCCGGTCGCCGTCGTCAGCTTCGCGGTGCTGCTCCTGACCGGCCTGGTGCTGACGTTCTTCTACCAGCCCTCCACGGAGCTGGTGGAGTACGACGGTTCCGCCGCCCTCTACGCCGGGCGGGAACTGCCCGCCGCGTTCTCGTCGGTGGTCACGATCAGCGAGGACGTGCCCGGGGGGCTGCTGCTGCGCCGGGTCCACCGGGCGGCCAGCTACCTGTTCGTCGCCGCGCTGCTGCTGCACGTCCTGCGCGTCCTGCTGGCCGGTGCGTTCCGGGGGCGCCGGTTCACGAACTACCTGGTCGGCCTGGTCCTGCTGGCCCTGGCCCTGGCCCTCGGCTGGACCGGCCAGAACCTGGTCTACGACGTCGTCACCGGGAGCAGCGTCCGGATCGGCTACACGATCGCGGCGAGCATCCCCTACGTCGGCGAGGAGCTCGCGGACCTGGCGTTCGCCGGGCCCGACGTCGACGACGTCGTCGGCCGGCTGTTCTGGCTGCACGTCCTGCTCCTGCCGCTGGCCTTCCTCCTCGGCCTGGCCCTCCACCTGTGGCTCGTGGTCCGCCACCGCCACACCGTGCTGCCCCGGCGGGAACGGGCCGACGGCCGGCTGCTGGTGACCGTGCCCACCGGTGCCGGGCTGCGATCGCGCGCGAGCCTGCTGGCGGTGCTGGTCTGCGCGCTGGTCGTGCTCGCCGGCACCCTCGTCCCCTTCGGGGACGTCACGCACATAGGCCCGTTCCTGCCCGGGGTCGCGGGCAACGACATGTACCCCGACTGGTACCTGTTCCCGATGGAGGGCGCGATCCTCCTGCTGCCCGCCGTCGACTTCACCGTCATCGGCGCGACCATCACCAACCCGCTGCTCGGCGGGGTCCTGCTGCCCCTGGTCCTCGGGGCCGCGGCCCTCGTCTACCCGCTGCTCGAGCGCCTGTTCCGGCGGCGCTCGGCGGCGGACCTGGACCTGAGCGAGCACCCGTTCCGCGCTCCGGCACGGGTCGCCTTCGTGACGCTGCTGGTGACCGTCACGGTGGTGACCTCGCTCGGCGCGGCCAGCGACGTGATCGCGGAGATCGCCGGGATGCCCGTCGCCGACGTCATCGGGATCCTCCGGGTCGCCTTCCTGGCGGCTCCGCCGCTGCTCGCCGCCGGCGTGTACTGGTACGCCCGGCGGCGGCGCAGGCAGCTCGCGGCCTGAGCCGGTCAGCCCACCCGGAGCTCCTCGACATCCGCCTCGCGGAGGGTGAGGCCCAGGCCCGGCGAGGTCAGGTCGGGCCGGACCCGCCCCCCGCGCGGCTCCGGCGCGCCGTCGAAGAGCCGGACCTCGAAGCGCTCGTGGTCGTGGAACCACTCCAGGTGCCGCAGACCCGGCGTGGCCAGGCCCAGGTGCGCGTGCAGGGCGGGAACGCAGTGCGCGGAGACCTCGAGCCCGTGTCCCGCCGCCACCGCGGCGGCCCGCAGCCACTCGGTCACGCCGCCGCAGCGGCTGGCGTCGATCTGCAGGCAGTCCACGGCCCCGGCACCGCAGAGCGCCGCGAAGTCCTCGATCCGGGCGCCGTACTCACCGGCGGCGACGTCGCAGTCCAGCCTCCGTCGGACGAGCCGCAGGCCGGCCAGGTCGTCGGAGGAGACCGGCTCCTCGAACCACACGACCCCGAGCTCGTCGAGCCGGCGACCCACCCGGACCGCCTGCTTGGCGGTGTAGCCGCCGTTGGCGTCGACCAGCAACGCCACCTCGTCCCCGACGACCTCCCGGGCCAGCGCCGCGCGCGCCAGGTCGCGGGGCACGGCACTGCCCCAGGACTCCCCGATCTTGATCTTCACCTGGTCGAACCCACGGGCGAGCCAGCCCTCGAGCTGGTCGCAGGTGGTCGCGTCGTCGTAGCTGGTGAACCCGCCGCTGGCGTAGACGGGCGAGTCCTGCCGCACGGTCCCCAGGAGGACCGCCAGCGGGACGTCCAGCAACCGGGCCTTGAGATCCCACAGCGCCACGTCGACCGCGGAGATCCCCGTCGCGATCAGGCCGCGCACCCCGGCGTTGCGGGCGGCCCGCGCCATGGCGTGCGTGGCGTCCTGCGGGTGCAGCGCCGACCGGCCCTCCACCACGCCCGCGAGCAGCCCCCGGACCACTGCGGCGGTCGCCTCGTCCGCGTAGGTCCACCCGGTCCCGGTGCGGTCCGCCGCGCGGGCCCGCACCACGACCGCCGTCGTCGCGTCCCACTGCAGCGTGCCGTCGGCCTCGGGGTGGTCGGTCGGCAGCCGGTAGACGTCCAGGCCCGCCACCGGGACGTCCGGCAATGCACTGTCCCTTGCCGCCTTCCCCGTCGGTCCGGGGCGAAACCGAGGTGGATGTTTACGATCGGATGAACGTCGCCCATGGAGGCGAGGGGGCACCGACGGCCGGTCGGGCACGTGGACCAACGCCGGTCCGGACAGGAGCCCGCCGGGACCACACCCGGCAGCTCACCCGAAGACGTCGGCCCGAGGAGGACGACATGAAGGCCACCACGCTCACCGACGGCCCACCGCGCCAGCAGGTGCTCGTGTTCGAGACCGGGGACGAGGTCGTCTCGACCCTGACCGAGTGGGCGCGCAGCCTGGAGCTGCCGGCCGCGTCGTTCACCGCGATCGGCGCCTTCGCCGAGGCCACGCTGGGCTTCTACGACCTGGACGAGCAGCGCTACCTGGAGATCCCCGTCGACGGCCAGGTCGAGGTCCTGACGCTGGCCGGTGACATCACGCTGGACGGGGAGGGTGGGTGGCAGGTGCACGGCCACGCCGTGTGCGGTCGCCGGGACGGGGCCACGGTCGGCGGCCACCTGTTGCGCGCCGTGACCCGACCCACCCTGGAGCTGGTCGTGACAGACAGCCCGACGCACCTGCGGCGCCGGCCCGACGCCGCGACCGGCCTCGCCCTCATCGACCCCCACGCGCCGGCGTCACGGGAGGACCCATGAGCGCAGCGGGAGACCACAGCGACCACGGTGGAGAGAATGATCCCGAGTTCCGCGCCGGGCGCAGGAAGCCGGCCCGGCGGCGGATCGTGGCGCTCGCTGCCGGCGTCATCGTGATCATCTTTGCCGTCCTGCTGAGCGTATGGCTGCTCGGCCGGTCCGCCGCCGACGCGCACGGCACTGCCGGGGTCGGGAGCGCCGTGCAGCACGGCGCCGCGGCGGAATCGGTCGCCGACGGGGCGGCCCGAACCGCCGCGCTCTAGGGCGATCCGACGGTCGAGGGTCGGCCGGATACGCACAGAGGCCTCGCCCGCCCCGTTTCCGGGGCGGGCGAGGCCTCTGCACTGCGATGGTAGCGGGGACAGGATTCGAACCTGTGACCTCTGGGTTATGAGCCCAGCGAGCTACCGAGCTGCTCCACCCCGCGCTGTGCCACCACTGTACCTCATCGGCAGGAGGGGCCGCCGCCCGCCCCGCGGTCCGTGCGACCAGGGGGCGGGCGGCGAGCTCAGGACGAGCTCTGCGCGGTGGCGCCCGTCGTCGCGGCGGTGGACGTCCCGTCGGCCGACGGGGTCACGACGGGGGCCGGATCGTCGGCCCGCGCGACGCGTGGGGCCCGTGTCTCCTCCCGCAACGACTTCACCAGAGAGACGAGGACCAGCAGGAGCACGACGGCGAAGGGGAACGCCGCGACGATGGACGCCGTCTGCACCCCTTCGAGGCCGCCGCTGACGAGCAGCGCGGCCGCCGAGGCGGAGATGACCAGACCCCAGACCACGCTGACGATGCGGGCCGGGTCGGCACCGCCCCGGGTGCTCAGCGACCCCAGCACGAAGGTGGCGGAGTCGGCGCTGGTCACGAAGAACGTGACGATCAGGATCATCGCCCCGATCCCGGCGATCAGGCCGCCGGGCAGCGTGTCGAGCAGGGCGAACAGCTGCGACTCGGTCGGCTGGCCCGCCAGATCCGCACCGTCCTGCTGGGCGAGGATGCCTGCGCCGCCGAAGACCGAGAACCACAGTCCGCTCACCAGCGTGGGCACACCCAGGACGCCGACCACGAACTCGCGGATGGTGCGGCCGCGCGAGACACGGGCGATGAACGTGGCGACGAACGGCGACCAGGAGATCCACCACGCCCAGTAGAAGATGGTCCAGCCGTTGATCCACTCCGAGCGCTGCGCGTCGAAGGGCCCGGTCTGCAGGCTCATCGTGGGCAGCTCGGTGACGTAGCTGCCGAGGGTCGTGGTGAACGCCCCCACCAGCCGACCGGAGGACGCGGTGAACAGGACGAAGGCGAACAGCGCCACGGCCAGGATCACGTTCGCGGTCGAGAGCCACTTGATGCCCCGGTTGATGCCCGAGAGCGCGGAGAGCAGGAAGAGCACCGTGACCACCGCGATGATCGCCAGCTGCACGCCCGAGCCGATCGCCAGACCCTCGTCGAGCGAGGCGAGCCCACCGTTGATCTGCGCGGCGCCGAGCCCCAGCGAGGTGGCCACACCGAACACCGTGGCGACCACGGCGACCGTGTCCACCACCGTGCCGAGCGGGCCGTCGGCGCGATCCCCGAGGACCGGACGCAGCGCCCCGCTGATGGTGGCCTTCCAGCCGCGACGGAACCGCGCGTAGGCCAGGGCCAGCGCCAGCACCGCGTAGATCCCCCAGGGGTGCAGACCCCAGTGGAAGAACGAGTACCGCAGCGCGTCGCGCGCCGCGTCCGTCGTCTCGGCGCCGGCGGTGGGCGGGGTCATGAAGTGCGACACCGGCTCGGCGACACCCCAGAAGACCAGGCCGATGCCCATCCCGGCACTGAAGAGCATGGCGAACCACGCCGTGGTGCTGTACTCCGGCACGTCACCGTCCTGGCCCAGCCGGATCTTGCCCCACCGCGACACCGCGACCGCGATCACCGCGATGAGCACGATCGTCGCCGTCAGCAGGTAGAACCAGCCGAACCGGTCGACGACGAACTCCCGCGCCGATCCGGCGGCGGAGTCCAGCGAGGCGGGCGCGAGTGCGCCCCACACCACGAAGGGCAGGACGACGGCCAGCGAGGCCCAGAAGACGGCTGATGTTCTGCGCACGAGGGAGTGGCTCCTCCGGTTCGGGAACGCCGACCGAGGGCCGGCGGGAGTGCGCGACCTGGGCTAGGGCGCGCCAACGATTCAGCCTGACGGAAAGCGCGGCGCCGCGCCCGCGCTACGAACCGTGAGATGACACACGCCGCCGGTTCCCGGCGTTCGCGGAGGGACCGGCGGGCGTCGTGGATCGTCGGCGGCTGCCGCAGCACCCCTCCGCCCCACCGGGCCCTCTCCACGCCTCGGAGCTCGGGAGCTGGACGACTCCGCGCAACGGCCTTCCGCGACGTCGTGACGGAGCTGACCGCGGGCCGCATCGAGCCCCGCGAGCCGGACGAGCGGCGTCGCGGGTTCCCGACGTTCTTCCTCGGCGCAGCCGGCGGCCTGATCGCCACGTCGGTGGCGTCGGTGGCGTCGGTGGCGTCGGTGCTCGTGGCCGCCGGCACAGCGGGACCGCCAGGACGGTCGCGCACCGGCGGCCGCACGGACCCGTGTGAACGGTGTGACGCAGCGCCACAACCGGTTCCGGGCGCGACGCGCGCCTTCGTCGCGGGTGCCCGGGCCCCGCCTACAGTCCGGCTCGTGGCGGGGGACGGAACGGCGAGCAGGTTCGTCGGTGACCCGCAGCCGGTGGAGATCCACCACCGCGGGATCTGGTACTCCGGAGAACTGCTGGGCTGGCGGCACACGGCCGACGGCCGCGTCTCGGCCCGCGTGCGGTGCACCATCGACGGGCTGCGGCACTCGACGTGGAAGGACCTCGCCGAGCTGCGCCTGCCCGACCCGGCGCACCCCCCGCGGCGCGAGCCGTTCCCGGCGGCACCCGCCCGCCCGATGGGAGCCCAGGCGCCCGTGGTCGAGGAGGACCGCACGCGGCCGCACACGCTCCTCGCCGCACTGACCAGCCGGCCGCGGCCGCCCGCGCACGCGGTGACGCCCCCGGCCGCGGAGCTGCGTTCCTCGCCGGCGGCGCGGACGCATCCGGCCGCGGCCCCCGCACGGCCGCGGCCGACGCCGTACCGCCGGACGCCCCGGCAGGCCGACGAGTGGTCGCGTGACTGGACCGACGCCCGCACCGCCGACGGCCGGCTCAGCACGGTCTGAGCGGCCTCCCCGACGGCGGGCCACCGACCTCCCGGTCGACGAACGACGAAGGCCCGGCCCCTGAGGGGGCCGGGCCTTCGTGGTGGTAGCGGGGACAGGATTCGAACCTGTGACCTCTGGGTTATGAGCCCAGCGAGCTACCGAGCTGCTCCACCCCGCGTCGGTAGGACCACCATATCAGCCCTGCGGACGGGTGGGCACCGGGGGCCCACCCGTCCGCGGGATGCCCGGTCAGTCGCCCCCGGCGGCCGCCTGCTGCGCCTGCTGGTAGGCCGTCACGGCCTCCTGCAGGTCGGCCAGCGCCTGGCCCTGGGCGGCGAAGTCGCCGCCCCGCTGGGCGTCGGCGAGCGCGGCCAGGGCAGCGTTCATGTCGCTGACCGCCTGCTCCAGCGTCTGGAGGTCCGCGGCGTCCCCGCCACCGTCGGCCGGCGGCTCCGTGGGCGCCGGGGTGTCCGGCGCGGGCGTCTCCGGGAGGTCGGCGGATGCGTCGCCGTCGGCCCCGGTGTCGTCGTTGTCGGTGGCCGACTCCCCTGCCCCGGCACCGAACACCTGGTCCAGCGCCTCGGCCAGCGTGTCCGCGTAGCCGACCCGGTCGCCGTAGTTGACGAGCACCTTGCGCAGCAGCGGGAAGGAGTTCTCACCCGTGCCCTCGACGTAGAGCGGCTCGACGTAGAGCAGTCCGCCGTCCCCGATCGGCAGGGTGAGCAGGTTCCCGAACACCGGTGTGGAGTCCGCGCTCCGGAACAGGTTCAGGTCACGGGCGACCTCGTCGTTGGTGTTGAACGACTGCTGCACCTGCTGCGGCCCGCGGAAGGGCGTGTTCCCGGGCAGCCGCAGCACCTGCAGGTCCCCGTAGGTGTCCCCCGGATCACTCGAGGCGGAGACGAAGGCCGACAGGTTCTGCCGGTTGAACGCGTTGAGCGCGCTCGTCAGCTGGAACGACGCACCGTCCTCGCCCGGGCGCTCGGCGAGGATGTAGTACGCCGGCTGCGGCTGGTCCGTGTTCTGCGTCGGGTCGTCCGGGACCTGCCAGCGGTTGTTGCCGCTGTAGAAGGCCTGCGGGTCGTCGACGTGGTACCGGGTCAGGATGTCCCGCTGCACCTTGAACAGGTCCTCGGGGTACCGGACGTGGCTGACGAGCTCCTCGCTCATGTCCGACTTCGGCTGGATGACCCCCGGGAACGCCTTCATGTAGGTCTGGAGGACCGGGTCCTCCTCGTCCCACGCGTACAGCGTCACCGTGCCGTCGTAGGCGTCGACGGTGGCCTTCACCGAGTTGCGGATGTAGTTGACGGTCTCGTTCGGCAGCGCGGTCGTCCCGGTGCCGGTCAGCGCGTCGGCCGCCACCTCGCCCAGCTGTGTCTGCTCGGCGTAGGGGTAGGCGTTGGACGTCGTGTACCCGTCGAGGATCCACGTGATCTCGCCGTCGACGACCGCCGGGTACGGGTCGCCGTCGACCTCGAGGAACGGCGCCACCTTCTCCACCCGGTCCCGCGGATTGCGCACGTAGAGGACCTTCGACTCCTCGTTGACCGCGCTGGAGAGCAGGAAGTTGCGCTCGCGGTAGTAGATGGCGTAGGTCAGCTGGCGGAAGAAGCTGCCGATCGCGACACCGCCCTCGCCGTCGTAGGTGTTGTTGAGCTGCCGGTCCTCGGACCCGCCCTCGGGCTGGTCGAACTCGCGCGGCGCGGCGCCCTCGGGCGCCCCGACCACGGAGTAGACGTCCTGGCCGTTGATCTGGATCAGCTCGCCGTAGTAGACCCGGCTCTCGTCGACGTCGATGGTCCCGCGGGTCGGCAGGTCACGGGTGGTGAACCGCGGCTCGCCGCCCTCCTGGCCGGCGACCACCTCGTTGGCCGGCGCCGCCACGAAGCCGTTGCCGTGGGTGTAGACGGTGTGCCGGTTGATCCAGGTGTTCTGGTTCTCCGAGAGGCCGGAGCTGTTGAGCTCGCGGACGGCCACCACGTAGTCGCGGGTCTCGCCGTCGATCGTGTACCGGTCGATGTCCAGCTTCTCCGGGAAGCCGTAGACGTTGCGGATCTGCTGACGCGCGGTGAACGTGTCGGAGAGGACGTTCGGGTCGAGCAGGCGCGCGTTGGGGATGGTCTCGGAGTCCGCGCGCAGGTCGGCCAGCGCCGCCTCCGGGTCCACCTCGTCGCCGGTCGCGTCCTGTGCGTAGTCGACGTAGTCGATCTCGGTGAGGTCGTAGGCGTCCCGGGTCGCGGCGATCGCGCGCTCGATGTAGGGCGCCTCCTTCTCGTTGGCGCTGGGACCCACGACGAACTGCTGGACGATCGCCGGGTAGGCCACGCCGATGACCAGGCTCGACACCAGCAGCAGCACCATCGCCGCGGCGGGCAGCAGGAAGTTGCGGACCACGATGTTGGCGAAGAAGGCCAGGGCGCAGACCGCCGCCACGAAGACCAGGATCGTCTTCGGCGTGAGGAGCGCGTTGACGTCGGTGTAGCTCGCGCCGGTGAAGACGTCACCGCGGCCGGAGTAGACCAGCCCGTACCGGTCGAGCCAGTAGGCGACGGCCTTGAGGGCGAGGAAGACGCCGAGCAGCACGGACAGCTGCACCCGCGCGGCGGCGGACAGCTTCTGCCCGGGGGTCTGCAGCCGCAGCCCGCCGAAGACGTAGTGGGTGAGCAGCGAGCCGATCAGCGACAGGATCACGACCGCGAACCCGAAGCCCAGCAGCAGCCGGTAGAAGGGGTACTCGAAGACGAAGAAGGACAGGTCGATGCTGAACTGCGGGTCGGTCCGGCCGAAGTCCGTGCTGTGGCGGAACGACAGCCAGGTCTCCCAGTTGCTCTGCGCGGTGAACCCCGCGAAGAGGCCGAGCACGACCGCGATGCCGGTCAGCACCAGGCCGCGGCGCGGCTCGAGCGACTGCCGGTAGCGCTCGAGGTTCTGCTGCTCGAGCGACATCGGGCGGAACGTCGGCCGGAACCGGTAGGCCAGGTACATGGCCAACGCGGTCAGCCCGCCGGTCGCCACGCCGGCGACGGCGAAGAGCAGCGCGCGGGTCTGCAGCTCGGTCCAGAAGACCTCGGTGAACCCGGTCGAGTCGAACCACAGGTAGTCGACGTAGACGTTGGTGAGCGTCCCGACGACGGAGAACAGCACCAGCAGCACGGCGACGGCACCGATGGCCAGCTTCGCGCGCCGCGACAAGGTGGGTACCGGCACGGGGGGCCGCATGGCCACGAGCGGGCTCCTTCGATATGCAGGCGTGGCCGGGGCCACGGGACGACCGACCGCGGGGGTCGGGTGGTGCGGTGCCGGGTCGGGGCCCGGCCTCCAGGACAACGCACCGCACGGCGCGGGGTTCCCGGCGCCGACGGTAACCCCGGTCCGGCGGTCGCGGGGGTGGGGTCAGCAGCTCTCCGGGGTCCGGCCGGCACGGACGTCGGCGAGGGCCTCCAGGGCGTCGTCGAGGGTGGCGACCTTGGCCAGCGGGACGCCGGCGTCGGGGGCGGCGACCGCCTCCGCGCAGTTGTCGGCCGGGACGAGGAAGAGCTCCGCGCCGATGTCCCGGGCGGAGACGATCTTCAGCGGGATGCCGCCGATGGGGCCGACGTTGCCTTCGAGGTCGATCGTGCCGGTGCCGGCGATGACCGCACCGCCGGTGAGGTCCTCCTCCCCCACCAGGTCGAGGATCCCGAGGGTGAGCATGAGGCCGGCCGAGGGCCCGCCCACGTCGGCCACCTGGATGTCCACGTCGAACGGCGCCGCCGGCTGGTCGAGCACGGAGATCCCGAGCAGCGACCCGTCGCGCCCCTCCGCGGCCCCGGTGGTGACCGTGGTCGTACCGGTCTCACCGAGCCGGGTGTAGGTCACCGGGACCGTCGTGCCGGCCGGGATACCGGTCAGGACGTCGGCCAGCACGGCGGAGTCCGGGACCGGCTGCCCGTCGACCGACTCCAGCGCGTCGCCCTCCTCCAGGCGGCCCTCCGACTGCGACCCCTCGGGCACCTCCCGCACGACCACCTTCTGCGGGTAGCCGAGCTCGCCCAGGGCCACGCTCTCGGCGGCCTGCTCCGAGGTGATGAACGCCTGGCGGTTGACCTCCCGGGTCTCCTCCTCGGTGCGGTCGGCCGGGTACACCGACTCCTCGGGGACGACGCTCACCTCGTCGTCGAACCAGCCCCGCACGGCCTGCACGAGGCTGAGCCCACCGCGGCTGACGCCCACGGTGGTGAGGTTCAGGTTGCCCTCGACCTCGTTGCGGTCCCTGCCCTCGACCTCGATGATCGGCTCGCCGTCGATGTCGCCGAGGGTGTTGAAGGTCGGGCCGGGCACCTGCGCCACGTAGGGCACCGGCACGCTCGTGCCCAGGACGCCGAAGAGCAGCAGCAGCACGGCGCCCACGCTGAGGACGGCGCTCCGACGGGTCACGAGGCGCGAGCCTATGTCGCCGACCTGGGCGGTGCCGCACCGCCGAGCTGTCCGCTGCCGGCGCAGCGCTCGCGGCCCCCGACCGAAGATCACGCGTCTACCGTGGACCCATGAGTGACGTGCCGTTCGGCTTCGGCCCTTCCGACCGTGACCCCGAGCGCCGCGAGCCCGGCCGCGGCGGCGACCAGGGCGGTGACCCGTTCGGCCTGGGCGCCTTGTTCGGCGGCATGGCCGGCGGCGGGTCGCCCGAGGACGTGCTGGGCAAGATGCCGCTGTTCGCCGAGCTGCAGAAGCTGATGAACTGGTCGGGCGGCCCGGTCAACTGGGACCTCGCCCGCCAGGGCGCCATCAGCCAGCTCGCCGCGGGGCACCAGCCGTCGTCGGAGCAGGAGCGCTCCGAGGCCGCCGAGGCGCTCCGGCTGGCCGACCTGTGGCTGGACCAGGTGACCGAGCTGCCGTCGGGGATCGAGCGGACCGCCGCGTGGTCCCGCGTGGAGTGGGTGGAGCAGACGCAGCCGGCGTGGGGCGCGCTGATCGACCCGCTGGCCGAGCGCGTGGTGGCGGCCATGACCAGCGCCCTCCCCCAGGAGGCGGCCATGTCCTTCGGGCCGATCGCCGGGATCATGGGCCGCATGGGCGGCATGATGTTCGGCGCCCAGGTGGGCCAGGCGCTGGGCAAGCTGGCCGAGGAGGTGCTGACCAGCACCGACGTCGGCCTGCCGCTGGCCCCTGCCGGCACCGGGGTGCTCGTGCCGCAGAACCTCGCCTCGTTCGCCGAGGGGCTCGACCGCCCCGCCGACGAGGTACGGCTGTTCGTCGCGCTGCGCGAGGCCGCCTCCCAGCGGCTGTTCGCCCACGTGCCCTGGCTGCGCCAGCAGCTCCAGGACGCCGTGCACGCCTACGCCCGCGGCATCACCATCGACCGCGAGGCGATCGAGCGGGGCATCAACGAGGCCATGGCCGGCGGTATGGGCGGCGGGCTGGACCCCAGCGACCCCGAGAGCATCCAGCGCCTGCTCGGCAGCGGTGTCCTGGAGCCGGAGGAGACCCCCGAGCAGCAGATGGCGCTGCGCCGGCTGGAGACCCTGCTGGCCCTCGTCGAGGGCTGGGTGGACGCCGTCGTGGCGGCGGCCGCGGCCGACCGGCTGCCCGGGCACGCCGCTCTCGCCGAGACCATGCGCCGCCGCCGGGCCTCCGGTGGGCCGGCCGAGCAGACCTTCGCCACCCTGGTCGGGCTGCAGCTGCGGCCCCGCCGGCTGCGCGACGCCGCCACCGTCTGGGGCGCCATGGGCCAGCAGCACGGCAGCGCCGACCGGGACCGGCTGTGGTCGCACCCCGACCTGCTGCCGACCTCGGAGGACCTCGACGAGCCGATGGACTTCGTCGCCCGCCAGGGGCTCGACGACGAGCTCGCCGCGCTGACCGCCGACGACGCCGGGCGCCCGGCAGCCGAGGAGTCGGCTGCCGAGGAGTCGGCTGCCGAGGAGCCGTCCGCCGACGAGCCGTCCGCCGACGAGCCCGGTGACGGACCCGGCGAGGACCGGCGCGGCTAGTCGACCGGGTCGGCCGGCGCGTCCTCGCCGGCCGCGCCGGCGGTGCTGGCCAGCTCGACGCCCTCGAGGAACCCGCGGGCCCGCTCGGCCCGCGGGTACCGGGCGACCAGTGCCCAGAAGCGCTCGTCGTGCCCGGGCTCGAGCAGGTGCACCAACTCGTGCACCAGCACGTAGTCGACGACGTACTCGGGCATCGACCGCAGCCGGCTGGAGAGCCGGATCGTCCGGTCGGCCGGCGTGCAGGAACCCCAGCGACGGTGCTGGTTGTCCACCCAGCGCACGCTGGCCGGTTCGGCTAGGCCGTCCAGGTGGGCGGAGGAGAGCGCCCGCGCCCGCGCGAGGAGTTCGGTGTCGCCGCCGAGGGACCGCTTGCGCCGCTCCTCGCGGGTGCGGAGCTTGGCCACCATCTGGGCTACCCAGCGCTGCTCCTCGGCGGGGCTGAAGGCCGCTGGGATGAGCACCACGGTGCGGCCCATCTCGCGGTAGGCGGTGACCGTGCGGCGGCGGCGCGTGCTCCGTCGGACCTCCACGAGGTCGTCGTCCGCCGGCTCAGGGCGGGCGGTCGAATCGGGAGTCGTCCGGGGCACGAAGGAACCGTAGGACACCGGCCGGGCGTGGCGCCTGCGCGGAGACACCCGCTCGGGTGCAGGTCGCACGGACGGTGGACACGGCGGCCGCTCCAGCCGGTGACGAGGGTTGCGGTCCGCACGCCGTCCACACCCGGTGGGGGGGCATCCGCGCAGTTCGGAACCGCGGCGGTGACTACGCCGGGTGCGCTGTCCCCGGCCCGTCCCCGGGTTCCGCACAACGACACGCCTGGTCGTCCCCATGGCGTCCACAGGGTTGTCCACAGCTGTGGGGAACGCACCGCGGGCACGCACCCGGGGCGGCCCGTCCGGGCGGCCGGCGACGGCGTCGCGCCGGGCCCGCCCGGGTAGCGTTCTCGCGCAACGGCGCCCGGCGTGCGAGCCGAGGCGCCCCGAGGCGAGGAGATCCCGTGGCGGAGAGCTACAACGGCTACTGCGTGAAGTGCAAGGAGAAGCGCGACTTCGACGGCGAGGTCAAGGTCAGCGAGTCGGGCCGTCGCATGGCGCAGGGCACCTGCCCCGTCTGCGGCACCAAGATGAACCGGATCCTCGGGAAGGCCTGAGCAGCCCCCCTCCTGCGGCCCCTCGCACGCCCGGGGCCGGGCAGGACGACCGTCGCGACGGCGGCATCCCCCGCGGGATGCCGCCGTCCGTCGTCCTGTGGACGACGGATCCGCGACGCCCGCCGGGCTGCGACCCTGCCGGGGTGAGCGACAACGCCCATCCCCTCCTGCCCGCGGCGACACCGCTGCTCCTGGGCGACGGCGGGAGCGTGCAGGTCGGTGGCGTCGACTCGACCGACGGGCTGCTCCTCGAGCCCGCCGTCGGTCTGGCTCCGCTGCTCCGCGGCCTCGACGGCCGCCGTTCGCAGCGGGCCGTGCGGGCCGACGCGGTCCGCGACGGCCTCGACCCCGGTCTGGTGGACGCGGCGCTGGACGCCCTGCGCGCGGGCGGCCTGCTGACCGACCTGGACGCCGCCGACCTGATCGCCATCGGCGCCGGCCCGGGCGCGGCCGCACGGGCGGCGGTGGAGCTGCCCGCGGCGGCCGCCGTCCCCCGCTCCTCGTCCTGGCGCGCGCGCCGACTGGCCACCGTGGTGGTCGAGGGCGCGACCCGCGTCGGCACCCCGCTGGCGGCGATCCTGGCCGCCAGCGGGGTCGGCCGGGTCGTGGTCCGCGACACGGGCGTGGTCACCGCCGCCGACGCGGTCGTCGGCGGGCTGACCGCCGCGGACGAGGGGCGGCCCCGTGCGGTGGCGGCCGCGGACGCGGTCCGCAGGGTGAGCCCGCTGACCGATCTCGGGCCGCTGCCGGCGGGCCTGCGACCCGACCTGACCGTGCTGACCCGGCCGTGGGCGGCCTCGGACCCGCTGGTGCCGGCTCTCGCCGGCACCCATCTGGTCGCCACCGTGCGGGGCGAGACGGGGGTGGTCGGACCGCTGGTCGTGCCCGGCGCCACCAGCTGCCTGCGCTGCGGGGACCTGCACCGCCGGGATGCCGACGCGCGCTGGCCCCGGCTCGCCGCCCAGCTGACCGCGACGGAGCCCCCGCCCAGCGGCGCCACCCTCACCTGCTTGCTCACCGCGCTCCTCGCGGCCGGCCAGGTGCTCGCCGTGCTGGACGGGTCCGGCGCGCCGGCGACGCTCGACGCCACCGTCGAGCTCCGACCACCCGATCTGCTCCCCCGCCTGCGGCGATGGCCACCCCACCCGTCCTGCGACTGCGGCGCGGCCGATCACCGGGAGGCCACCTCCGAGGACTGCCCCGAGGCGCTTCCCGGCACGACACCGGTGGATCAGGCAACAATGGGCCGCTGAACGAGCTCACGGGCTCACCGGACACGACACGGCACCGCCACCACACGGCGCCGGCGAGGAGGACGCGTGAGCGACGAGCGACCGGTGATGCCGCGGGGATCGGTCGCGCGGACCGCACGCCTGGCGTCCCTTCCCCTGGGCGCCGCCGGCCGGGCCACGCTGGGGCTGGGCAAGCGCCTGTCGGGGCAGTCGGCGGACACGGTGAACGCCGAGCTCCAGCAGCGCACCGCCGAGCAGCTCTTCGCGGTGCTGGGGCAGCTCAAGGGCGGCGCCATGAAGCTCGGCCAGACGCTCTCGGTGTTCGAGGCCGCGGTGCCCGAGGAGATGGCGGCGCCCTACCGGGAGGCGCTCACCAAGCTGCAGGAAGCGGCGCCCCCGATGCCGGTGCGCACTGTGCACGGGGTGCTGGCCCAGCAGCTCGGCGGCACGTGGCGGCAGCGCTTCGCCGAGTTCGACGACGCGCCGGCCGCGGCGGCCAGCATCGGGCAGGTGCACCGGGCCACCTGGCGGGACGGGCGCGACGTCGCGGTGAAGATCCAGTACCCGGGCGCGGCGACGGCGCTGATGAGCGACCTCAACCAGCTGGCCCGGTTCGCGCGGCTGTTCGCCGCAGTCTTCCCCGGGCTGGACGTCAAGCCGCTCATCGCCGAGCTGAAGGCCCGCGTGGTCGAGGAGCTGGACTACGGGCTGGAGGCCGACGCCCAGCGGGCGTTCGCCGCCGCGTACGCCGGTGACGAGGAGATCGCGGTCCCACGGGTGGTGGCCAGCGCTCCCAAGGTCGTCGTCTCGGAGTGGATCGAGGGCACCCCACTGTCCCGGATCATCACCACGGGCAGCCGGGAGGAGCGCGACCACGCCGGCCGGCTGCTGGCCACGCTGCACTTCTCCGCGCCCCAGCGCGCCGGGCTGCTGCACGCCGATCCGCACCCGGGCAACTTCCGCCTCCTGCCGGACGGGCGGCTGGGGGTCATCGACTTCGGCGCGATCGCGCGGCTCCCCGACGGCCATCCCGAGCCGATCGGGCGGCTGCTGCGCTGGGCGCTGGACGGGCGCGCGGCCGAGGTGCTGGCCGACCTGCGCACCGAGGGGTTCGTGCGGCCGGGGGTGGATGTCGACGCCGACGCGGTGCTCGACTACCTGCGACCGCTGCTGGAGCCGATCGCCGGGCACCACTTCCACTTCACCCGCGCGTGGATGCAGGAGCAGGCGATGCGGATCGGCGACCCGCGGACCGACGCCAACCGGCTGGGCCGGCAGCTCAACCTGCCCCCGGCCTACCTGCTCATCCACCGGGTGTCGATGGGCTCCATCGGCGTGCTCTGCCAGCTCGACGCGGCGGCCGACTGGCGCGCCGTCCTGGAGGAATGGCTGCCCGGCTTCACCGAGTGACATCCGGTCGGGCACCTGCTGGGTGCCCGACCGGACGCCACCTCGCTGCGCTCAATAGACCGAGGCGCTGGCGCGCGCGGCCCGGCGGACCGCGCGTTCGGCGCGACGGGCGGACCGTCGCGCCAGGTAGAGACGACGGGCGCGGCTGGCGGCCATCGCCTCGGCCTGCAGCTCCTGCATGCGGCTGCGGGCCATCTCGTGTTCGAGCATGTACATGGCGGGTTCCTTCGCTGGGGTCGGCGGCCGGGCCGCCGGGATGCCGGATGTGGTGGTGGGGGTGGGCGCCGCCGGGCTCATGCGGCGACCACCTTGCGGGGGCGACCGCGGGGCCGCTTCCGGGCGATGACCGCCCCCCGCTCGAAGATCTCGCCGCCCCAGACGCCCCATGGCTCGGCGCGCGACAGCGCACCGGCCAGGCACGCCTCCCGGACCGGGCAGTCCCCGCAGAAGCTCTTGGCGAGCTCCAGCTGGTCCGGGCTCTCGGCGAACCACAGCTCGGAGTCCTCCACCCGGCAGGGCAGGGGACGCCGGACCGGCGCGGGTGACAGCGGTGGCCGCGGTCGCCGCGGGTGGGGGCTGGTCGACGACGTGGCGCCGTCGGTCCAGGTGAGCCCGGGCCGGCGGTGGGACGTCGGGCGGTCGATCGTCTGCTGCACTGCCGCTCCTCCTCGTACTCGTCGGGTACGGCCGGCGGGGGTCCGCCGACCGAAGTCGGCCGGGTGCCGCGGAGCAACGAGAAAGGCCGCGGATCCCGGGGTTCGGGTTCCGCGGCCTCGAGGAGGACCGGCGAGCGGCTAGCTCAGCGGTCTCCCGGGGGAACGGATCCCGAGGGTGGTGCTGTCGTGCTGGGGCAGGTACGTGGGCGCGAGAAAGCGCTCGACGGTGCGCAGCGACTTCGGGCGCCGGACGGCGACCGGGGCGACGCGGGACGAGCCCGTGCCGGCGGTCGAACCGATCAGGCCGGTGGCCACGGCACCGCCCGTGCAGGCGGCGACGGGCAGACCGGTGCCCTGGATCGGGGTGGCGGGACCGGACATGATCAGGCCACCCTCGCGCACATCGGCGCCGCCCCGGACGAGGAGGTCGGAGGCAGCGGCGGTCCAGGTGATGCTGGTCATCGAAGCTCCTCCTCCTTCCTGGGTCCGCGCTCCGGCCGGTCGGCCGGGCGCGCAACGGGGCGCATCTCGTGTGCGACGGGACACTATGACCCCGCCGGAATCCGGGTCAATCGAATTAATCGCGATTCCTCCGGACGGAGTTCCCGCCGGTCTCGAAACCGCCTGCCGTCGCCCTCGGCGACGGCGTCCTCACCTGTTCAGCCGGTGACGGCGGCCAGCACGTCCTCGCCGTAGAGCTCCAGCTTCCGGGCGCCGATGCCGGGCAGCCCGGAAAGCTCGCGGAGGCTGCCGGGCCGGGTCTCGGCGATGGCCTGCAGCGTGGCGTCGGTGAAGACCACGTACGCCGGCACCGACGCCGACTGGGCGGCCTGGCTGCGCCAGGCGCGCAGTCGCTCGAACAGCTCGCCGGCCTCGCCCTCCAGCACCACCTTGGGGCGCTTGGCCGGACGGCGGGCCGGCGGGGCGGTGGGTCCGGAGTCCGGCGCGAGGCCGTCGAGGAACCGGCTGCGCGGCCGGGAGCGCCGGCCGCCCGGGTTGCGGGCCAGCGACCAGGAGAGCGTCAGCTGCTCGCGGGCTCGGGTCACCGCCACGTACAGCAGCCGCCGTTCCTCCTCCACCGCGACCGGCCGGCTCAGCGACTGGGCGATCGGCAGCACGCCGTCCACCAGCCCGACGACGAAGACGACGTCCCACTCCAGGCCCTTGGCGGCGTGCATGGAGGCCAGGGTGACGCCCTGGACGGTCGGCGCGTGCTGCGCGTCCGCCCGGCCGGCCAGGTGGGTGACGAAGCCGGCCAGGTCCAGGGACGGGTTCTCGGCGACCAGGTCGACGGCGAGGTCGACCAGCGCGGCGAGGGACTGCCAGCGGTCCCGCGCCGCTCCCCCGGCCGGAGGGCGGTGCTCCACCCAGCCGGTGGAGGCCAGCACGTCGCGGACGGCGGGCACGAGCATGCCCGGGTCGTTCCCCCCGGCCGCTGCCCCGCGCAGCAGCAGCACCGCCTCCCGGACCTCGGGCCGCTCGAAGAAGCGCTCCCCGCCCTTGAGCACGTAGGGCACCCCGGCGTCGGCCAGCGCCGACTCGTACACCTGCGACTGCGCGTTGATCCGGAACAGCACGGCGATCTCGGCGGCGGGTGTGCCGTCGTCGATCAGGGCCTTGCACCGGGCGGCGACCGCGGCCGCCTCGGCGGGCTCGTCGGGGTGCTCGACGAAGGTCGGCTCGGGGCCCTGCGGCCGCTGGCCGAGCAGGCGGAGGCCGGGCAGGCCCTTGCGCGGCGGCGCCTGGCCGATCAGCCGGTTGGCCAGCCCGACCACCTGGGGCGTCGAGCGGTAGTCCCGCTCGAGCTTCACCACGGCCGCGTCGGCGTATCGGTCGGCGAACCCGAGCAGGTAGTCGGGGTCGGCGCCGGTGAAGGAGTAGATGGTCTGGTTCGGGTCACCCACCACGCAGATCTCGGCGCGGCCGCCCAGCCAGGCGTCGAGCAGCCGCTGCTGCAGCGGGTTGACGTCCTGGTACTCGTCGACGACGAAGTGCCGGTACTGCGCGCGCACCTGGCGGGCGACGTCCGGGTGCTCCTCGATGGCGTAGGCGGTGACCAGCAGCAGGTCCTCGAAGTCGAGCGCGCCGTCGCGCTGCTTGGCCGACTCGTAGCTGGCGTAGACGGCCGCCACCGCGGCGGGCTCGAAGGGGGCCTCGCGCCCGGCCGCCTTCGCGCGGGCCGGGTAGTCCTCGGGCGTGGCGAGGGTGGTCTTCGCCCACTCGATCTCGCTGGCGAGGTCGCGCAGGCTGGTCCGGTCGGTGGTCAGCCGGTTGCGCGTGGCGGCGGAGGCGACCACCCGCAGCTTGTTCTCGATCAGCCCGGGCATCGGGCCGCCGAGCACCCGTGGCGCGAAGTAGCGCAGCTGGCGCATCGCGGCCGCGTGGAAGGTGCGGGCCTGCACCCCGCCCACGTCGAGCGCGGCCAGGCGGGTGCGCAGCTCACCGGCCGCCCGCGCGGTGAAGGTGACCGCCAGCACCTGCTCCGGGACGTAGGTGCCGGTGTGCACGCCGTAGGCGATCCGGTGGGTGATCGTGCGGGTCTTCCCGGTGCCGGCACCGGCGAGGATGCAGACCGGCCCCGACACCGCGTGCGCCGCGGCGCGCTGCTCGTCGTCGAGGCCGTCGAGCACGACCTCCGCGTCCGCATGCGGCATCTCCGGCGTCCCTCCGCGTTTCTCGCCCACTCGTCCCCCGGGCGCCGTCGGCCCCCCGGACGATCCTCCCAGCCGGCACCGACGGCGGCGGGAAGCATCCCCAGGAGCAACTCGTTGGCATGCACACACACGCCACCCCGTCCCGGGGCTGGACCCGCCAGGCACGAACAGGGAGACTCCCCGCGATGACCACGACCCCCGGCGCCCCCGTCACCATGTACACCACCACGTGGTGCGGGTACTGCGTGCGCCTCAAGAAGCTGATGCAGCGCGAGGGCATCCAGTTCGCCGAGGTCGACATCGAGACCGATCCGCAGGCCGCGGACCTGGTCATGCAGGCCAACGGGGGAAACCGCACCGTCCCCACGCTGGTCTTCACCGACGGCAGCGCGCTGACCAACCCGAGCATCGACGCGGTCAAGGCCCAGCTCGCCCAGCTCCCGGAGGCGTGAGTTCCCGTGGTCCCCGGCCCCTGGCCCTCCGACGGACCCGACGGGCCCGCGTCCCCTGACGCGGTGCCCCTCCGTCCGGAGGGACCGGGGTGCCCGCCGGGTGAGGACCGGCCGCGGATCGCGCTCACCCGGGTCACCCGCGGCTGGGTCGTCGTCCCCCTGCCTGCCGGAACGGTCGGCGGTGACCCGGTGGACGGCCTCGTCGAGGGCATGACCCTGGCCGACCTGGTGGCCGACGAGCTGGGCGCGCGGCCCGAGCCCGACCGCACGGCGCGGCGAGCGGCGCGCGGCCCGGCCGGTCCGCCCGCCGATGCCGATCCGGTGGACGCACGGATCGCGGCGCTGGAGCGCACCGTCGCCCAGCTCGAGCACGCGCTGGCCTCGCGCGTGGCCACCGAACGCGCCATCGGCGTGCTCGCCGAGCGGCAGGGCGTGAGCCTCCGGACGGCGTTCGAGGGGCTGCGCCGGGAGGCGCGCACGCAGGGCCGCCCCGTGGTCGAGCTCGCCCACGAAGCCCTCGGGAGCCTGGTGCCGGACGCGGTCGCTCCTGCCGACGTCCCCGCTCCGGTCCCCGCGCCCCCGGCAGCCACCCTGCGACCGGTCCCGGTGCCCACCGGTGCCGTCGCCACCGCGGACGGCCGGTCCTGACCCGGCCGGAGCCGCTGTCCCCCGACGCCCTCGCCGACCGGCTGGCCGGCCTGCTGGCGGACGTGCCCGCCGAGCCGGGTGCGGCGGCGCTGCGCGTCGCCGTGGACGGCCCCGAACTGGCCGCGCCCGAGCTCCTCGCCGCCGCGATCGCCGATCGCCTCCCCGCGCTGGGCCGCGGCGCCGTCGTCGTCCCCGCCACCGGCTTCTACCGGCCGGCCTCGCTGCGGCTCGAGCACGGCCGGACCGACCCCGATGCCCGCTACACCGACTGGCTGGACGTGAACGCGCTCAACCGCGAGGTCCTGGCCCCGGTCGGTCCCGGCGGGTCGGGCGAGTACCTGCCGGTGCTCTGGGACCTGGAGCGGGACCGGGCCGCCCGGCTGCCACGGCAGCCGGTGCCGGCCGGGGCCGTGCTGCTGGTGGCCGGTGCGCTGCTGCTGGGGGCCGGCCTCGCCCTGGACGTCGTGGTGCACCTGCAGGTGGGCCCTGCCGCACGGCGGCGGCGCACCGCGCCGGACGACGCGTGGGCGCTACCGGCCTACGACCGCTACGACGACGAGGTCGACCCGGCTGCGCTGGCCGACGCCGTCGTGCTGGCTGACCACGCCGACCGCCCGGCACTGGTGCTGGGCGGCCGCCTCACCGGTTGATCGTCAGCCGAGTTCGCCCTGGACCCACCGGTCGAGGATGTGCCGGGCGATCGAGATCGACGGCGGGATCGCGAGCTGACCGTCGGGGGTCCGCAGCTCGTCCCGGGTGAACCAGCGCGCCTCCTCGATCTCGGTGGGATCGAGGTGGAGCTCCTGGTCGCCGTCGACGCGGGCGACGAAGCCGAGCATCAGCGACTGCGGGAACGGCCAGGGCTGGCTGGCGACGTAGCGGACGTCGGTGACCCGCAGCCCGACCTCCTCCGCGACCTCCCGTGCCACCGCCGCCTCGGCCGACTCCCCCGGCTCGACGAAGCCGGCGAGGATGGAGAACCGCCCGGCCGGCCAGGTCGCCTGCCGGCCGAGCACCACGCGGTCGGCCCCGTCGTGGACGAGCATGATCACGGCGGGGTCCACGCGCGGGAAGAACTCGATCCCCGTCGTCGGGTCGCGCTGCGTCCAGCCGGCCCGTTCCACGGTGGTCGGTGCGCCGGTGAGCGGGCTGAACCGGTGCCGCTCGTGCCACTCCAGGATGCCGATCGCCTGGACGAGCAGGCCGGCGTCCAGGTCGCCGAGCGCGGTGCCGAGATCACGCAGCCCGGCCCAGAGGTCCACCGGGCGGCCGTTCACCGTCAGCGCCCGCTCCCCCCGGACGGCGGCGTAGGGCACGCCGCCGTCCTCGCCGAGGTAGACCGCTCCGGCCGGCAGCGCCGGGCGCTCGTCCCACACCAGGACCGGGCCGGTCGGGCCTTCCTGGACCGGCACGGTGCGCTGGGCGTCGACGGTGAGCACCCGCACGGGACGGCCACCGGTCGGGTCGGGCAGCAACCGGGACAGGTGTGCCCGGTCGTGGCCGACGCGGGAGAGCAGCGGGCGGCCGTCGTCGGCGCGGGACCCGGGGGTCATGCCTGCTCGCCGCTCCCGGTCACGGTGACCGGCGCCAGTGCGCCGAGCTGGTCGGCCACCCGGCCGGCGTCACCGACGACGACGGCGGTCAGCGCCTCGGGCGCCAGGTAGCGGGCGGCGGCCGCCTGCACCTGGTCCACCGTGACGGCGGTGAGGTCGCGCTGGTGGGTGGTCAGCCAGTCGGCCGGCAGGCCCACGCCCAGCAGCGCCGACAGGGTGCTGGCCAGGCCGGCGTGGGTCGACGTGGACAGCGCCATGCTCCCGAGGATGTAGCGCCGGGCGGCGTCGAGCTCCGCCTCGGTGACCGGGGTCAGCGCCATCCGGCCCAGCTCGTAGAGGGTCTCCAGCATCGCCGGGCCGGTGACCTCGGTGGCGACGTCGGCCTCCACCAGGAACGACGACGAGGCGCGCTGGTGCTCGATACCGCTGCGCGGGCTGTAGCTGTACCCGCGGCGCTCGCGGATGTTCTCCACCAGCCGGGAGGAGAAGTAGCCGCCGTGGACCATGGCCGCCAGCCGGGCCGCCGGCAGGTCCGGGTCGGTGCGGCTGGGTGCCGGCCCGCCCAGCCGGAGGTTGGACTGCACCGCGCCCGGGCGGTCGACCAGCTCGATCCCGTCCGGGCGCTGCTCGGCGACCGGCGGCGTCTCGACCGCCTTGCCGCTGCCGCCCCACCCCTCGAGGGTGGCGGCGACGGTGTCGGCCGCCTGACCCGGGTCGAGGTCCCCGACCAGCACGAGGATGCTGCCGGCCGGCAGCACGCGCTCCCGGTGCAGCCGGCGCAGCGCCGGGGCGCGCACCGCGGCGACCAGCTCGGCGTCGGGCAGCTGGATGGCGTACGGGTGCGCGCCGTACCGGCGGGCGGCCAGGGCGGTGCGGGCGATCGTGCCCGGCTGCGTGCGGGCGATCGCGATCCGCTCGGCCAGCCGGTCGCGCTCGCCGTCGACCTGGCCGGCGGGGTAGGCGGCGCCGGTCAGCAGCTCGGCGAGCAGCTCCAGCACCGGACCGAGCCCGCCGGGGAGGAGCGTCGTCCCGAAGATCAGCCGGTCGGCGTCGGTGCTCACGGAGAGCTCGGCGCCGTGGCTCTGCAGCAGCTGGGCGATGTCGGTCTGGTCGTGCTGCGCCGTGCCCAGCAGCACCGCACCGGACAGCACGGCGCCCCGGGCGGCGTGCACGCCGGCGTTGCGGGCGCCGGCCGCGGCGAACGGCACCCGCAGCCGCAGCTCGACCAGCGGGACGCCCGGCCGGGGCACCATGACCACGCGCAGCCCGTTGGCCAGCGTGGTCTCCTGCGCGACCGGCGTCGGGTGCGGCCGGGGCTCGCCCAGCGGCGGAATGATCGAGCTCTCCAGGGTGGTGGTCATCGGGCGCCCCCCGCCGGTCGCAGCTCGAGCACCGCGGCGGTGCCCGGATCCAGCCCGCGGGCCGCCACCTGGACGGCCTGCGGCGTCACCGCGGCGAGCCGCGCGGCCAGCTCGCCGGCCAGCTCCGCGCGGCCGTGGACCAGCTCGGCCGCGGCGAAGGCCAGCGTGCGACCGAGCACCGAGTCGGCCTGCTGGAGCAGCTGCGCCTCGATGCGCGCCTGGACCCGGCGCAGCTCGTCGGCGTCGACGCCGTCCTCGGCGATGCGGGCGATCTCCTCGTGCACCGCGGCCATGACGCGGTCGGCGGGGACCGCGGCGGGGTGGTGCACCTGGGTGGTGAGCAGGGTGGCGTCGCGGACGTCGAACGGGTCGCCGAACAGGCCGACGTAGCTGCTCTGCGCGATCGCGGTCCGGTCGTCGTGGATCAGCCGGCGCTCCAGCCGGGAGGCGTCGCCCTCGCTGAGCACCTCGGCGAGCAGGACGCTGCCCAGGTAGGTGTCGAAGTCGCCGACCGGGTCGGGCACGCGCCAGCCGATGGCCAGGGCGGGTGCGGTGGCCAGCGGGTCCTCGACGACCGCCGAGCGGACCGTGGTGGGCGAGGGCTCCCCGGTGTAGGGCAGCGGCGGGACGTCGCGGCCGGCGATCGGCCCGAACCAGCGGCGCACCATCTTCTCGGTCTCGGCGACGTCGAGGTCGCCACCGATGCAGAGCACGGCGTTGCCCGGGGCGTAGTACCGGGAGAAGAAGTCGGTGGCGTCGTCGACCGTGGAGGACTCGAGGTCGACGAAGGAGCCGTAGCCGTCGTGGGTGTTGGCGAAGGTCTCGAACGCGACCTGCGGCAGCTGCAGCCAGGGGAAGGCGCCGTAGGGCCGGTTGAGCACGTTGACCCGGATCTCCTCCTTCACCACGTCGATCTGGTTGCGGAGGTTCTCCTCGGTGATCGCCGGGGCGGCCATCCGGTCGGCCTCGAGGAAGAGCGCGCGCTCCAGGGCCTCGGTGGGGAGCGCCTGGAAGTAGTTCGTGTAGTCCTGGTGCGTCGAGCCGTTGAAGGTGCCGCCCGCGGCCTGCACCAGCCGGGCGTGCTCCATCTTCGCGACGTTGGCCGACCCCTGGAACATCATGTGCTCGAAGAGGTGGGCGAAGCCGGTGCGGCCCTCGGGTTCGTTGCGCATCCCGACGTCGTAGTAGACGCTCACCGCCACCACGGGCACGCTGCGGTCGGGGGCGAGGACCACCCGCAGACCGTTGTCCAGCGTGAATCGTTCGATCGGGTGCCGCAGGGTCAGTTCGGTCCCAGCTGCAGTCACGGTTCCCGACAGTAGCCGCGCCCGAGTGCGTGCCGCCGTCTGGTGCACCCGTCCGGGGTGGGCCACCGGGGTCGGGCAGCATGCTCCTGTGACCGAGCCGCAGCCACGCCGGGCCGGACCCGACGACGTCGGTGGACTCATGGAGCTCCGGGCAGCGATGTTCGCCGCCATGGGCACCGACCCGGGCGGCCCGGAAGCTGCCTGGCGGACCTCGGCCGGTGACTGGTTCGCCACGCGACTGGCCACTCCGGACGGCTTGGCCGCCTACGTCGTCGACGACCCTGCGACGGGGCGGATCGTCAGTGGCGCGGCGGCTGGATACGTGCACTGGGCGCCCGGGCCGGCGAACCCCGGTGGTCTGCGGGCGGAGCTGTTCAACGTGTCGACGCTGCCCGGATGGCGGGGACACGGATACGCCCGGGCGTGCGTCGAGGCGCTGCTGGGCTGGCTGCGGGAGGAGACCGCGGTGGGCACCGTCGTCCTCTCGGCCACCGCGACCGGCAGCGGCATCTACCGGGCGCTGGGCTTCACCGAGGCATCCCACCCCAGCATGCGCCTGACGATCCCGCGCTAGCGGCACCGGCCACTCGATGGACCGAGGGTGCCGGCGCGGCCCCGGTCGTCAGAGCACGTCGACGGCGCCGACGACCTGGTCGATGACGCCGTACAGCTCGGCGTGGGTGTTCGGGATGGAGACGTAGAGCAGCGCGGGCGCCGGGCGGCCGACGTCGATCAGCAGCACCGCGGCGCGCTCGCCGGAGGCGTCGTACCCCTCGACGTCCCAGCTCAGCGCGAACTCGTAGAGGTGGGCGGGGTGGCCGTCGACGGTGCGGGGCTCGTTCCGCAACACCTCCCGCTCGTTGGGACCCGGGTAGTAGTTGCGCCGGACGCTGTCGGCCACCACGGCGGTCGCCGCCGCCAGGCTGGCGGGTCCGGAGTAGGCGAACGCGTCGAGCAGCGGTCCCGACGTGCACTGCGAGACGAACGTCGTGCCGTCCGGGGTCAGCTCCTGGGTGGTGAAGTACTGACCCGCCGTCTCCGTCGTCTCGAACTGCCCCCACAGCGCCCACTCGCTCCAGCCCTCGCCCAGGTACGGGTAGGAGATGCCGGCGGCCTCGTCGAAGATCCGCACGGTGCCCGGCGGGAACGCCGGCCCGGCAGCCGGCGGCGGGACCGACCCGAGGTCCTGCGCGGCGGTGGTGCCGGTCCCCTGGTCGCCCTCCGGGCGCAGCACCAGCACGGTGACGACGACGGCCACGACGAGCGCCAGCACCGAGCCGGCCGCGACCAGCGGGCGGAACCACGGGCGCGCGGCTCCGGGTGCGGAGGGCGCGGCCGCCGCCGCCGGCTGCGGTGGCTGCGGGCGAGCGGGCGTGCGGTGCACGGCCACGCCGGGACCGGCGGGCATCATGACGTCGGACCAGCCCGTGCCGTCCCACCAGCGGACGGTGTCCGGGACACCGCTCGGGTCGGGGTACCACCCCGGCGCGGCGTCCTGCTCCACTCCGACCACGCGATCAGCCTAGGGCGTCGTCCGTCCCCGTCACCGGAACCGGTGGCCACCCGAGGAGGTCGCCGTGCACCCGGGAGCTGCGCCGGACCAGGCGGTCGTCCTCCGGCTGCGCGCAGCCGGGTGCGTGTTCGCCGAGGAGGAGGCCGTCCTCCTCGCGTCCGCGGCCGCGGACTCCCGCGAGCTCTCCCGGCTGGTCGACCGGCGGGTGGCCGGGACGCCGCTGGAGCAGCTGCTGGGCTGGGCGGAGTTCTGCGGCCTGCGGATCGCGGTGGCGCCCGGGGTCTTCGTCCCCCGCCGGCGGACCGAGCTGGTGGTCCGCGAGGCGGTCGCGCTCGCCCGGCCGGGTGCCGTCGTCGTCGACCTGTGCTGCGGCACCGGCGCGGTGGGTGCGGCGCTGGCGGCCGCCGTCCCGGGGATCGACCTGCACGCCGCCGACGTCGACCCCGCGGCGGTGCACTGCGCCCGGCGGAACCTGCCCGGCGTGCCGGTGCACGAGGGCGACCTGTACGCCGCCCTCCCCGCACCGCTCGCCGGCCGGGTCGCCGTCCTCACGGCGAACGTGCCGTACGTGCCCACCGCGGCGATCGGGCTGATGCCGCCGGAGGCGCGCGACCACGAACCGCGGGTGGCCCTGGACGGCGGCGAGGACGGGCTGGCACTCGTCCGCCGGGTGGTCGCCGACGCCCCGGCCTGGCTGGCTCCCGGCGGCGCGGTGCTGTTCGAGTGCGGCGACGCCCAGGCCGGCACCGCGATCGACGTCGTCACCGCTGCCGGGCTCGCCGCCCGCGTGGTCACCGACGACGACCTGGGCGCGACCGTCGTCGTCGGCCTCCTCGCCTAGCGCAGTCGCGCGGCCGCCAGCTCGCGCCAGAGGTGGGCCGCGGCCTCCGCGCCGCGGTACAGCATCGGCAGCAGCACCCGCTCGTTCGGCGAGTGGATGCGGTCGGTGGGCAGGCCGGCGCCGAGGAACAGCAGCGGGGCCCCCAGCGCCTCGACCAGGTCGGCCTCGGGCCCGCTGCCGCCCTCCCGGGTGAACAGCACCTCCTCCGGCGCGGTGTCGAAGGCCTGGCCGATGGCCGACAGCAGCGCAGCCATCGCCGGGGAGTCGAGGTCGCTGGCGCAGGGCGAGACGCCACCGGGCGGGGTGTGCACCTCGGCCTCGATGCCGGCCGGGACGCGCGCCGCCACCCAGTCGCGCAGCATCGGCCCGACGTCCTCCGGCCGCTGGTCGGAGACCAGCCGGAAGGTGATCTTGGCGTGCGCCTCGGCCGGGATGATCGTCTTGTGGCCCGGGCCGGTGTAGCCGCCCCACATGCCGTTGACCTCGGCGGTGGGCCGGGCGCCGGTGCGCTCCAGCGTGCTGAAGCCCGCCTCGCCGTACGTCGCCCGCGAGGCGGCCGGACCGGCCAGCCACCCCTGCTCGTCGAAGGGCACCCGGCTCATCAGCTCGCGCTCGCGGTCGGTCAGCGGGCGCACCCTGTCGTAGAACCCGGGCAGGGTGACCCGGCCCTGGTCGTCGTGCAGCTCCGCCACCAGCTCGGCGAGCGCGTGCAGCGGGTTGGGGACGGCGCCGCCGAAGGAGCCCGAGTGCAGGTCCACGGCCGGGCCGCGCAGGGTGATCTCGGCGTCGGCCAGGCCGCGCATCGCCGTCACGGCGCTGGGCACGTCGGGGGCGGCCATCCCCGTGTCGCTGACGACGACGACGTCGCAGTCCAGCCGGTCGCGCTTCTCCTGCAAGAGGGCGGCGAAGTGCGGGGAGCCGGACTCCTCCTCGCCCTCGATCAGCAGCTTGACGGTGACGGCGGGGGTGTCCCGGCCGGTGGCGGCGAGGTGCGCGCGGATGCCGAGCAGGTGGAAGGCGACGTTGCCCTTGTCGTCGATCGCGCCGCGGGCGTGCAGCTCCGGCCCGTCGGGGCCCTCGACGCGGGTCGGCTCGAACGGCGGGTGCTCCCACAGCTCCGGCGGGTCGACCGGCTGGACGTCGTGGTGGCCGTAGACCAGGGCGACGGGTGCGCCGGCGTCGGCCGACGGCCACTCGGCGAAGACCGCGGGCGCGCCGGGGGTCGCCCAGATCTCGACCGTCGGGAAGCCGACGCGGCGCAGCGCGTCGGCCAGCCACGTCGCGCTGGCGGCGACGTCGCGGGAGTGCGCGGGGTCGGCCGAGATCGACGGGATGCGCAGCCAGGCGTCGAGGTCGGCGTGCAGGTCGTCGAGGTGGTCGAGGACGAAGTCGCGTTCGGCGCTGGTCACGGTCCCCGACGGTAGTGCCGGGCGGGAACCGGCCGTGCGCCGTGTCCGGCCGCCGCGCGGCGCTCGGGGCTGGTGAGCCAGCGGAAGACACCCCGCTCGACCGCCTCGGCGACCGCGACCGCGACCAGCTGCACGCCGCCCCAGAGCGCCAGCAGCGTCCACTCCTGACCGGCCAGCGGCGCCTGCATGTCCCCCAGCTCGTGCAGGACGACGGCGAGCAGCAGCGAGGAGAGCAGGGCCAGCGCCACCAGGGCGTGCACCGCGGCGATCCAGACGTTCGGGCGGGAGCGGGTCATCGTCGACTGCCGGCGCAGCCGCCGGTAGCAGACGATCCCGTAGCCGAGCCCGAGCACCGCGCTGACCGCGAACAGGTCCCGCGCCTGCCACGACGGGGCGACCCCACCCCCGGTCGCGGTCGAGTCCAGGATCAGCGCCGGGGCGACGACGACCGCGGCCGCGGCCGCCCCGTAGCCGGCGGCCGCGCCCTCGCGGACCGCCCGGCGCGCCCGCGCCCGCCTGCTCACCGGCCCTCGCGGGCCCGCAGCGTGAACCGGTCGACCAGACCGCCGTCGGGCCGGATGCACCGGGCGGTGAGCCGGTCGCCGTCGACCTCGACGTGCAGGTACTGCAGCACCGACTCGGCCGCCGCGGTGATCCGGGTCGGACGCACCGGGGTGAGCTTCGCGCCGCCACCGCTGACCACGTAGGTGATCCCGTTCAGCGGCACGGTGCGCTCGTAGTTGTGGTCGTGGCCGGTCAGCACCAGGTCGACGGCGTGCCGCTCGAGCACCGGGACCAGCATGTCCTCCGCTCCCGGCGTCGCCCCGTGGCGGCCCGAGGAGTACGGCGGGTGGTGCAGGCAGACCACCTTCCACTGGCTCGCCGACGTGCTCAGCGCGTCGTCGAGCCAGTCGAGCTGCGTCGAGGCGTCGTCGCCGAACAGGCCGGGCGTGCTGGAGTCGAGGTAGAAGAAGTCCACCGGGCCGTGGGTGGACCGGTAGTAGCGCGACGGCGTGCCCAGCAGCCGGAGCTCGGTCTCGATCTCCTCGAGCCGGGCGTCGCTGAAGTAGACCTCGCCGTCGTGGTTGCCGATGGCCAGCTCGACGTCCACCCCGGCCTGGATCAGCGGTCCGTAGGGGCGGAGGAAGACGTCGTCGAACCGGTCCTCGATCTTCCCGTAGTAGCAGATGTCGCCGAGGTGGGTGATCAGCCCGTACGGGTTCGCCTCGTAGTCCTGGGCCATCCGCGCGGCCACGGCGACCGCCTGCCGGCCGCCGGTACCGGTGTCCCCGACGGCGGCGAAGGTCAGCCGGTCGGGCGTGGTCGTCCAGGCCTGCCGGGGCAGGACGAACTCGGGCGTCCGGCCGGGAACGAGGTCCTCCCGGCTCAGCAGCGGCCAGACCTGGTCGGCGAGGACCCCACCGGTGAGGGCCGCCCCGCCCACGCCGGCGGCCGCCGCGAGGAACTGTCGTCGGGTCAACGGCATGTGGGGTCCAACGCGGCGGCGCCGCCGGGACGTTCCCGGAGGGCGCGGTCGCCGCGCGGGACCGTTAGCGTCCGGGGCATGCCCGGAGAACTGCTGCGCACCGATGTCGGCGACCTGACCTTCGACGTGCGCGTGGACGGCCCCGAGGACGGCCGGCCGGTGCTGCTGCTGCACGGCTTCCCGCAGACGTCCGCGTCGTGGGCGGCGGTGACGCCGCTCCTGACGCAGGCCGGGCTGCGCACCTACGCGCCGGACCAGCTGGGCTACTCCCCCGGCGCGCGGCCCGCCGAGGTCGAGGCCTACGCCATGCAGAACCTGGCGCAGGTGACCGCGGACCTGATGACGGCGCTGGAGATCCCGGTGGCCGACGTCGTCGGGCACGACTGGGGCGCGAACGTGGCGTGGACCGTCGCCGCCTGGCACAGCGACCGGGTGCGGTCGCTGACGGCGGTGTCGGTGCCGCACCCGGCCGCCTACACCGCGGCGTTCCGCATCGACCCGGAGCAGAAGGAGCGGTCGGCCTACATCCGGCTGTTCTGGCAGCCGGGCAAGGCCGAGGAGGTGCTGCTCGCCGACGACGGCCGGCGGCTGCGCCGGATGCTGCTGGGCGCCGAGGGCGAGACGGGGGTCTCCCCCGAGGCCGCCGACGAGTACGTGTCCGCGCTGTCCGCGCCCGGCGCGCTGACCGCGGCCCTCAACTGGTACCGCGCGATGAGCTCGGACATCCGCGTGGACAAGGTCGAGATACCGACCACCTACGTGTGGAGCGACGCCGACGTCGCGATCGGCCGCACCGCCGCCGAGGCGTGCGCGGAGTTCGTCAGCGGCGACTACCGGTTCGTGGAGCTGCCCGGCATCACGCACTGGGTCCCGGAGCAGGCCCCCGAGCAGCTGGCCGCCGCGATCCTGGATCGCGTCGCCTCGACCTGACGCCCGGCCACGGCGGCGGGCCCGGCGTTCCCGCGGGAACGTCTCGCGGCTGGACGCTGCCGCCCCGCGGGCCGACTCAGCGCTGGTCGCGGCGCAGGGGATGCTCCTCGGGGATCTCGACCAGCGCGATCCGGACGCCGTCGGGATCCTCGATCCACATCTCGACCAGTCCCCACGGCTCCAGCCGGGGCGGCTGGGTGACCGTCACGCCGGCCGCCGCCAGACGACGGTGCTCGGCGGCGACGTCCCGGATCTGCAGCCACAGGGCCAGGCCCTCCGGGCGTTCCGCTGACCGGCCGGAGACCTCCAGCAGCCCGTTCCCCAGGAAGAAGACCACTCCCGGATGCTCTGCCGGGCCGAACTCGCGGTACACCGCTAGCCCGAGGACGTCCCGGTAGAACGACTGCGACCGCCGGGTGTCCGACGGTCGCAGCAGGATGCGGCTGCTCAGGACGTCCATGGCGCCATCCTCGTCCACCCGACGGGGGGCGTGCCATGGGCCTGCGGGCAGGGGGACCTCGTCAGCGAGCGAGGAAGACGTCGTGCTCCGCACACCCGGCCGGGACGGTCACGCCCGCGACGTCGAAGGGGCCGGGCTCCACGTCCTGGGAGGAGTGTTCGAGGACGAAGCCACCTGCGACCTCTACCTGGTCACCGAGGCCGTAGGTGCCGTGGCCGGGGACGTCGATCGTCACCGGGTCCTCGTCGACCACCTCGGTACCGGAGGGCCAGACGATCACGTAGCCACCGGCGCCGAGGCAGCCACCGACGACCTCCAGCCGGCCACCACCGAGCGCGTCCATGCCGGCCTCTGCCTGCTCGGCGACGAGAACGGTCACGTCGCCTGCCGAGACCACCTCGCCACCACCGCACGCGGCGAGGAGCGGCACGGCGCTCGACGCGAGGAGGGCCCGCACGGTGCACCGCGGCGACAGGTCCATCGCGCCCTCCAGGTTGCTCGTCCGGACGGTCCCGTTCCTCCCCGGCGCATGACACGCGTATGGAAGCGCGGGCGGGCCGGGCGCCGCAACGACCCGGGGCGCGAGACGTGCCCGTGCACCCCGGGGTCGATCAGCTCGTCCCGGTGACCAGGGCCAGCAGGCCGGCCTCGTCGAGCAGGTCGACGGGACGCACCGTCTCCTTGGCCGCGACGTGGTGGAAGCCGGCGCTGACCCGCTCCACCGGCACCCCGGTCAGCCGGGACCAGCCCAGCCGGTAGGCGGCCAGCTGCACCCCGACCGCGGCCAGCTCCGCGCCGGACGGCGGCGGCCCGGTCTTCCAGTCGATGACCTCGTAGCCGCCGTCTCCCCGCTGGAACACCGCGTCGATCCGGCCGCGCAGGGTCAGCGGCCCCAGCGGCGTCTCGAACGGCACCTCGACCTCGACCGGCTGACGGTCGGCCCACTCGCTGGCGAGGAAGGCGGCACGCAGCTCCTCCAGCTGGTCGTCGGGCGCGGCCAGCTCGTCGCCGGAGCCGGGGAGCTCGTCGAGGTCGACCAGCCGGGCGGCGCCGAACCGCTCCTCCAACCAGGCGTGGAAGGCGGTTCCCCGGCGCGCCTGCGGGGCGGGCGCGGCGGGCATCGGGCGGCGCAGCCGGCGGGCCAGCTCGGCCGGGTCCCGCCGCAGGGTGACCAGCGCCGACACCGACAGGTGGGACGGCAGCGGCACCTCGACGGTCGGGCGGGTCGCGGCCGCGCGCTCGCGGAGCAGCAGGTCGGCGTCGCGCACCCACTGCTCGACCAGCTCGTCGGGGTCGCCGAGGCTGCGCTCGGGGTCCAGCGGGTGCGGCGCGGCGCCCTCGACCAGCTGGGCGGCGGCGGTCAGCGCGCGACGGCGCGGCTCCGACAGCGGGTCGGCCGGCCACACCCCGACCGGCCACTCCTCCAGCGCCGGGTTCGTGGCACCGTCCTCCGGGGCGGGGGCCCAGTGCACGACGGTGCCGGCGCCGGCCTCGCACGCCTCCTTGGCGGTGTGCAGCAGGGACGACGGCCCGCACGGCCTGATGCCGTCGCGCCACCAGCTGCCCGAGCACAGCAGCAGCCGTTTGGCGCGGGTGACGGCGACGTAGCCGAGCCGGATCTCCTCGTCGCGGCCGAAGTCCTTCCAGTCCTGGACGTACTGCTCCAGGGCGTCCCGGACCACCGCCTGGTCACCGGATCCGGGCACGGGCAGCTTCAGGCGGGGCAGCTCCGCGCGGTCGGTGAGCCGGAGGTCGACCGGGACGGCGCCCGGGTCCTTGATCCAGGAGTCGCTGGCGTTGCTTCGCGCGGGGAACTGGTCGACCGTCATCCCGGGCACCGCGACGACGTCCCACTCCAGCCCCTTCGCGGAGTGCCCGGTGAGCAGCTGCACCGCCTCGGGGTTGACGGCCACCTCCCCTGGCTCCAGCCCGCGCTCGCGCTCCTCGGCGTCGCGCAGGTAGCCGAGGAAGGCGGGCAGCGAGGGCAGCTCGGCCAGCTCGGTGAACTCCGCGGCGACCCCGTGCAGCGCGTCCAGGTGCGCCCGCGCACCGGCCGGGCTGACCCCGGGCGCGCTGGCGAGCTCGGTCTCCAGCCCGAGGGTGCGGGCCACCTCGTCGACCAGGTCGGGCAGTGAGTCGCCGATCCGGGTGCGCAGGTGCGCCAGTTCGCCGCCCAGCCGGCGCAGCCGGCGGTAGCCGGTCGGCGAGTACTGGGCGGCGTCGCCGAGGTCGTCGATCGCCTCGACGATGCTGCCCCGCTCCTGAGGCGGTTCCGCCGTGGCGGCCGCGGCCTCCTCGCCCTCGGTGGGCGGGGCGGGGCGGCGGGAGTGCACCAGTGCCCGCGCCCGGGCCTCGAGCGCCGCGAGGTCCCGCGGGCCGATCCGCCAGCGCGCCCCGGTGAGCAGCCGGCCCATGGCGTCACCGGCCGTGGGGTCGACGAGCACGGTGAGCGTGGCGACGACGTCGGACACCTCGGGCACCTCGAGCAGCCCTCCGAGGCCGACGACCTCGACCGGGAGCCCGCGCTCGCGCAGCGCCGCGGCGATGCCGGGCAGCTGCTTGCGGGTGCGCACCAGCACCGCCATCGAGGGCTGGCGGCCGTCGGGCCGCGGTGACAGGGCGGCGTCCCGCCCCTCCCAGCAGGCCGCGAACCGGTCGGCCAGCGCGGCGGTCTCGTCCGCGACGGTCTCGTAGAGGCCGACGGTGACCGAGCCGCGGCCCGCGGTGGGCGCGGGGGCGAGGTCGGGCAGCGGGGAGGCCGGCTCGGGCAGCATCCCGGAGACGGCGTTGGCGACGGCGAGCACCGCCTCGTCGTTGCGCCAGCTGGTGGCCAGGGTCAGCCGCTCGGCCCGGCGGCCGGGGAGGCCCGGGAAGGTGCGGGCGAACCGTTCGATCGTGCCGGCCGAGGCCCCGCGCCAGCCGTAGATGGACTGGCGGGGGTCGCCGACGGCCAGCACGGGGTGCCCGGTGTCGCCGCCGAAGAGCGCCTCGAGCATGCGCAGCTGGCCGACGCTGGTGTCCTGGTACTCGTCCAGCAGCACCACCTGCCAGCGCGCCCGCTCGCGGCGGCCGACCTCCGGCGAGGCCACGGCGATCCGCGCGGCGTAGGACACCTGGTCGGCGTAGTCGATGGAGCCCATCGCCCGCTTGCGGGCCTCGAACGCCTCGACCAGCGGCAACAGCGCCACCCGGGCGCGCTGCCGGGCGAGCATCTCGGTGACCGCGGCGTAGGGCCCCCTCTTCTTCGGGGCGTCGGGGTAGCCGGCGATCTGCGCCTCCAGCCGCGCCGTCCACGCGCGCAGCGCGGCGGGGGTGACGTCGTGCTCGCCCATCTCGGCGGCCAGCGCGAGCACGTCCTCGACGGTGGTGAGCAGGGAGAGCGGGACGTCGGACATGTCACCGGTCCAGGCGGCCACCGCCGTCGTCGCCTGGCCCCAGCACATCGCCGGGCCGAGCACGCCGGCACCGGGTTCCACCCCGATCCGGAGCCCGTGCTCGGCGACCAGGGCCGCCGCGTAGCCGTGGTACGTCGACACCGTCGGCTGGGCGATCCCCAGCCGCTCCTTGAGCTCGACCTCGGTGTCCGGGTGGCGGGCGAGCGCACCCAGCCGCAGCCGGATCCGCTCGTTCAGCTCGCTGGCGGCCTTGCGGGTGAAGGTGAGCCCGAGGACGGCCTCGGGGGCGACGATCCGGTTGGCCACCAGGTAGGACACCCGGGCGGCCATCGTCTCGGTCTTGCCCGAGCCGGCGCCGGCGACCACGACCAGCGGTCGGTCGGTCGGCGCGCGGACGACGCCGGCCTGCTCGTCGGACGGCGCGTAGGACAGCCCGCAGCGCTCGGCCACCTCCGCCGGCGTGAGCAACCGGCGCGGCGCCGCCTGCGGTGCCACGGCCTCCGCCAGGAGGTCGTCGAAGGACAGCTGCGCGTCGTCGCTCATCCGGTCACCTGCCGTCCGCGCTCCTGCAGCGGGCAGCTGCGCCGGGCCGGGCAGCGCGAGCAGTGGGTGCCGGTGCGCACCTCGAAGGTGCCGGCCCCCATCCCGTCCCCGACCTCGGCCACCAGCTTGCCCGCCCAGGTCTCGTCCAGCGGTACGTCGGCGGGCAGCGGCTCCTGGTGCTGCTCCTTGGCCTTCGCCCCGGTGCCGACCTGCAGCAGCGCGGCACCGCCGGGCACCGTGCCGTGCTCGGCGAACCCGCCGGCGGCGATCGCCACCTGGTAGGCGGCCAGCTGGCCGTGCTCCTCGGTGTTCTTGGCGGCGGTCTTCCCGGTCTTGAGGTCGACGACGACCAGGCGCCCCTCGGCGTCCCGCTCCAGCCGGTCCACCTGACCGCGGATGCGCGCCCGGCCGACCACGACGTCGACGTTGCCCTCCGCGGTGAGCAGCTCCCGGCCGTTGGCGGCGTGCCAGCGGAGGAAGCGGTCGAGCATGTCCTGGGCCTGCACGCGCTGCCGCTGGTCGGCCCAGCCGGGGCCGAGGTCCAGCTGGTCCAGCTCGGCGTCCAGCACCGCGCGGGCATCGACGGGCGGCAGCCCCTCGGCGACCTGCTGGGCGACCGCGTGCACCGCCGTCCCGACGGTCCGGGTGGCGTCGGGCGAGGACTCGGCGCCGACCGCGCCGAGCACCCAGCGCAGCGGGCAGCGCTGGAAGGTCTCGATGGCCGAGGGCCGTACCCGTACCGGCTCCTCCTCGGGGACCAGCGGCGCGTCGTCGGACAGCGGCGCGAGCCCCCACCAGCGGGCGGGGGCGGCTCCGGCCACGCCCTCGTCGGCCAGCCGGCGCAGCAGCGCCGCCGCCGCGGAGCGCCGGGCCGGGGGCGTGTGCGGGTCGGTGACCGCCCGGCGCAGCTCGGCGACCAGCGCCGGCAGGGTGAGCGCGCGGGGCAGCTCGGTGAGGGGGCGGCCGTCGGCCGGGGGCGGCTCGACGAGGTCCAGGAACCGGGAGGCGGTGGCGCCCGCGTCCGCGCCGTCCAGCGCGCCCTCGATGGCGGTGACGACGAGCCGACGGCGGGCGCGGGTGGTGGCCACGTAGAACAGCCGGCGCTCCTCGGCCAGCGCCAGCGTGCGGCGGTCGGTGCCGGCGGCGTCGATGCCCGCGGCCTTCTCGACCAGCACCTCGGCACCGAGCAGCGACGCCCGCTCCCGCAGGTCGGGCCAGACGCCCTCCTGCACACCGGAGACGCAGACCAGGTCCCACTCCAGCCCCTTGGCGGCGTGCGCGGTGAGCAGCCGGACGGTCTCGCCGGCGGCTCCCCGGGCCGCACCGGTGTCGCCCGGCAGCTCCTGCGCCGACAGGTGGGCCACGAAGGCCCGGACGTCGGCCGACGGCAGCCGGTCGACGAACCCGGCGGCGGCGTCGAACAGCGCGACTACGGCGTCCAGGTCGCGATCGGCCACGGCCCCCGACGGACCGCCGGCGGCGCTGGCCCGCGCCCAGCGGGGCGCCAGGCCGCTGCGCTGCCACATCGCCCACAGCACGTCCTCGGCGGTGCCGTCCTGCGCGAGCGCCAGCCGGCCGGCGGCCATGACCGCGGACACCCGGGCGGCCGGCCGGGCCAGGTGCTCGGGCAGCGCCTCCAGCAGCGCCTCGTCGGCGAGCGCGTCGGCCAGTGGCCTGCCCCGCTCAGCGGCGTCGATGCCCCGCTTGGCCTGGGCCACCCGCACCGCCCGGCGCAGCCGCCGCAGGTCGAGCACCGTCGCGCCGCCGAGCGGGGAGGCGAGCAGCGCCTCGGCTCCCGGCTCGTCGAGCCCGGTGGGCTCGCCGTCGGGGCGCGGCAGCAGCGCCGAGAGCGCGTGCAGGAAGGGGGCGACCGCGGGCTGCGCGGCGAGCGGCAGGTCGTCGGTGGAGACGGTGACCGGCACGCCGGCGGACGAGAGCGCCCGGCGGAACGGGCCGAGCACCCCGGCGGTCCGCACGACCACGGCCATCTGCGACCACGGGACGCCGTCGAGCAGGTGCGCCCGGCGCAGGACGTCGGCGACGTAGGCCGCCTCGACGGCGGCGGACCCGAAGACGTGCACCGCCGCCTCTCCGGGAGGTGTCGACTCCCCCGCCGTCAGCCGGCGGTGCTCCCAGGGGCCGGGCAGCCCCTCGGCCACCGTGCGGCTGATCCGCAGCAGCTCCTCCCCCGACCGCCGGCAGACACCCAGCGAGACCCGGCCGGCCGGGCGCCCGTCGGTGTGCGGGAACCGGTCGCAGAACTCCACGATGCCGCGGGGCTCGGCGCCGCGGAAGGCGTAGATGGACTGGTCCGGGTCACCGACCGCGACCAGGTTGCCGCCACCCCCGGCGAGCAGCGCCAGCAGCTCGACCTGCGCCGGATCGGTGTCCTGGTACTCGTCGACGAACAGCCAGCGGGCCCGCTCGCGCTCCTGGCGCAGCAGCTCCGGGTCCTCGCTCAGCTCCAGGATGGCCTGGCGGACCAGCTCCGCGGGGTCGTAGCCGGAGGCGTCACCGCGGGAGGCGACCCAGAAGTCGCTGACGTTCTCGTACTGCTGCTGGAACGCGGCGGCGTGCACCCAGTGCTCGCGGCCGGTCTCACGGCCCCAGGCGGCCAGGCGGGCGGGGCCGATCCCCCGCTCGGTCGCGCGCAGCAGCAGCTCGCGCAGCTCCGCCCGGAAGCCCTCGGTGGCCAGCGCCGGCGCGAGGTCGTCCGGCCAGCGGACGGTGCCCACGCCCTCGGCGTCGCCGCGCAGCAGCTCCGCCACGACGGCGTCCTGCTCCGCGGAGGTGAGCAGACGCGGCGGCGGGTCCCCCCGCAGCACGGCGGCGCGGCGCAGCACGCCGTAGGCGTAGGAGTGGAAGGTGCGGGCCAGCGGCTCCCGGATGGTGCGCGCGACCCGCGAGGTGATCCGGGTGCGCAGCTCCGCGGCGGCCTTGCGGCTGAAGGTGAGCACCAGGATCTGCTCGGGATCGATCCCGGCGTCGATCCGGCGGGCGACGGCCTCGACGATCGTCGTCGTCTTGCCGGTGCCCGGGCCGGCGAGCACGAGCAGCGGCCCGCCGGGGTGGTCGACGACCGCCTGCTGGGTCGGGTCGAGCGACGGCGCCGTGGTGCGCGGCGGCTCCCCCGGGAGCAGCCGGTAGACCGGACCGCTCTCACCCCCGTGCTGTGCCACCCCCCGATGGAAGCACGGGGGTCCGACGATCCCGGGAAGGGCGCGACGGGTGGGGGGGACCGCCCGGTCAGCCGAGCGAGTCCAGCAGGGCGGCTTCGAGCATGAGGTCGGTCGCGGTGGTCAGCCAGCCGGCGACCTGGAGCAGCGGCCACGCCTGCTCCCGGTCCAGCGACGCGGTTCCAGCGACCAGCCCGGCCTGGGCGACCGCCCGGCACGCCATCGTGTTCATGCACCTCGGATCGGCACGGGCGACCGGGAACTGAAGGTGGCGCGGTGAACTGGTCCGCACGAGGTTCCCGGACACGTACCGGCAACGTGACCGGTCAGCCCTCCCCGGCGAGCCCCCACGGCCGGGTGGCGATGTCATCGGCCTCGGCGCGGTCCAGCGCGCCCACGGCCACCAGCCGGTCGAGCACGTGGGACTGCCGCGCGGCGGCGCGCTCGGGGTGGGCGAACGGGTCGTAGGCGCTGGGCGCCTGCACCAGCCCGACCAGCACGGTCGCCTGCGCCCAGTCCAGCTGGTCGGGTGCCAGGCCGAAGTAGCCCTCGGCCGCGGCCCGCACGCCGTGGAAGCCGTGCCCGAAGTACACCGAGTCGAGGTACATGCGCAGGATCTCCTCGTCGCTCCAGGCCGCGTCCAGCTTCACGGCGAGCACCACCGCCCGGACCTTGGCCGGCACATCGGTGGCGCCGTCCTCGTAGACGACCCGGGCCAGCTGCTGGTGGATGGTCGAGCCACCCTGGTCCTCGCCGGTCACCAGCCCGAGCGGCGCGCGCAGGACGCCACGCCAGTCGATGCCCGGGTGCTCGTGGAAGTGGCTGTCCTCGGTCGCCAGCAGCGCGGCGGCGATGCGCGGCGGCACCTCCGCCGCCAGCGGCGTCCCCCCGAGCTCGGCCAGCCGTTCGGCCATCCGCTGCCCGGCGTCCCCCACGCCCGGCGTCGCCGCCCATCCGACGGCGAACCCGGCGGTCAGGACGACGAGCAGCGCGGCCAGGGCGCGGCCGCCGCGCCGGAGCCACCGCACCGCCCGCGACCTGCTGCGGCGGGCGGACTTCTCGGACGGGTGCACGGCGCTCCCCGGGCTCGACAACAGCACCTGGTCAGTCCACACCGGGGGGCCTGCCGGCCACATCGTCCCGACGGGCGATTCCGGCGCTCCCGGCATCATCCTGCGGGCCTACGTCACCGGGGGTCGCGCCGGTGGACCCTCCGGCCCGGCCGGGCCGCGCCGGCTGTCGGTCGGGCCAGCCGACGACCGCCAGGTCCACCCTCCCGTTGCGGGACGGCACCCCCTCGCCGGCCAGCAGCTCCAGCTGGCGGGCACGCACCGGCTCGGCGGCCGACCCGTCGGCGCGCAGCACCCGGTACCAGGGCACCGCCGCCCCGCCGGAGCTCAGCGCCCGCGCCACCCGCCGCGGCCCGACGCCGACCAGCCGGCCGATGGCGCCGTAGGTGCTCACCCGCCCGCGCGGGATCCGCTCCACCACGTCGAACACGGCCTCGTCGACGTCGAGCGCGGCATCGGTCACGCGCTCATCGTGTCCCCTCGGACCGGCCGACAGGTCAGTCGGCCGACGGCCGGTCCCACGTCAGGGAGACCTGCTCCGGATCGACGACCCGCTGGCCCGCGTCGGTGGTGACGACCAGCCGGGTCAGCTCGGCGGTGCTCACGGTGCTCGGCCACCAGGCGGCCCACAGCCCCGACTGCACCGTCGCGGTGATGCGGGTGCCGTCGGCCAGCTGGAGGTCGACCCCGGTCACATCGGGACCGGCCGCACCGAAGGTCGAGTCGACGGCGCTCGGGGGCTGCACCTGCGACGGGCCGCCGAGCAGCAGGACGTCCTCGCCCGCCGGCAGGGTCACCGGCCGGTCGTAGACCGTTCCCCAGGTCTGGGAGACCGAGTCGGCGTCGCTGGTGATCCCGGCGAGCGCGACGAGCGGATCGGTGTCCGTGCCGCTGCCGGGCGCCAGGTCGAGGCAGTAGGTGAAGTCGCCGCGGCGGTCGATCAGCACGGCGCGGCGGGCGGCCGCGTCCGGGTCGGGCGCCACGCCCTCGATGGCCACGCCGCCGCCGACCAGGTCGGTGCACTGCGACGCCCACATCTCGACGTCCCCGCCGGCCGGGCGCGGCAGGCCCGGACCGGTCTCCGGCATCGCCGTCCAGCTCCCGTAGCCGGCCGGTGCGGTCGGGTCGCCGGTGAGCAGCACCGTTCCGGTCACCGCGGCCGCCGTGGCCAGGACCGCCCAGCCGGTCCGCCGGACCACGGGCCGGCGGCCGAGCGCCACCGGCTCTGACGCCCGGCCCGCCTCGGTGACGAGCAGCGTCCGGACCGCCTGGTGCCGGTCGGGCGACATGGGGGTGAGGGTCTGGCTCATGGGGTCTCCATCCGGATCAGGGATCCCGGCCGGTCGCCGGGGGCGGGAAGGGACAGGTCGACGGCGTCGCGCAGCCGGGCCCGTGCCCGGGACAGCCGGGAACGCACGGTGCCGACGGGGATGCCGAGGGCGAGCGCGGCCGACTCGTAGTCGAGGCCCTGCCAGAGGCAGAGGGTGAGTACCTCCTGGTCGGTGCGCCGCAGCCCGCGCAGCGCCTCCCGCAGCCGGGCCAGCTCCCGCTGGTCGTCCAGCCGGCCGGCGACGTCGTCGGCGTGGTCGGGCGCGCTCGCCTCGGTCGCGGCCAGCCGCTCCAGCGCCCGGCGGTGCCGCGTCGTCGTGCGCCACCGCCGCATGAGGGTGTGGTGGGCGATGCCGTACAGCCAGGGCAGCGCGCTGTCCCCCAGCAGCTCGACGTCCGCCCGCCGTCGCCAGGCTTCCAGGAAGACCACCGAGACCAGGTCGTCGGCGACCTCGAGGGAGCCGGTGCGGCGCGCGCAGTAGCCCCGGACCGGCTCGGCGTGCCGGTCGAACAGCACGCCGAACGCCTCCGGCTCTCCCCCGACGGCCCGCCGCCACAGCTCCCGGTCGGTGGCCTGCTCCGTGTCGCTCACACCCCTCTGTGCCCGCAGGGGTGGGCCGGGTTCCCGCCCGGTCCCGGACGGGCGGTGCTACGGGTCAGAAGTCCTTGCGGCCGAACCGGGCCAGCAGCCGGGTCTGCGGCGGCGCGGCCGCGGAGACGTCCAGCGGCGGGTCGAACAGCCCGGGCACGCCGTCCTCCGGGAGCCGCTCGGCGTAGACCAGCGCGGCGGTCACCAGCTCGCCGTCCAGCACCGTGTCGCCGTCCGTGGCGTGGGCCAGGTCCCAGGCGTGCACGGTCAGGTCGGTGGTCATCTCGAAGATGTACTCGGCGCTGGGGGTCGGACCCCGGGAGAGGTGCACGGTCCGGATCAGCCCCTCGTCCTCGGCGAACGCCGACAGCGCACCGTCGGCCGCGGACTCCCAGCCGAGCAGCGGATCGGGGCCCAGCAGGTCGGCGGTGCTGTCGGGGAAGCGGCCGTCCACGAGGTCGACCGGCTCGCCGGCCAGCAGCGGGGGCACCCACAGCGCCTCGTTCACCAGGTGCGCGACGAGATCGGCGACCGTCCACCCGGGCAGCGCCTCGTCCTCCCACTGGTCCGGCGCCACGGCGTCGACCCGGTCGGTGAACTGGTTCTGGGCGCGCTGGAAGAGCTCCAGGAGCTCGACGGGCGAGAAGTCGGCCATGGCGCCAGTGAACATGCCGAGGGCCCGGCCCGCCTCTCCTGGGGAGAGGCCGACCGGGCCCTCGGGAACGACCCTGCGGGTCAGTAGGTCGGCAGCGCCTTGTCGATGCGCGTCGCCCACGCCGTCACGCCGCCCTGGACGTGCACGGCGTCCTTGAAGCCGGCGTTCTTCACCGCGGCGAGCGCCTCGGCCGAGCGCACACCGGTCTTGCAGTGCAGCACGATCGGCTTGTCCTGCGGCAGGGACGCGAGCGCCCGGCCGGAGAGGATCTCGTCCTTGGGGATGAGCGTCGCGCCGGGGATCGAGACGATCTCGAACTCGTTCGGCTCCCGGACGTCGATCAGCTCGAAGTCCTTGCCGGCGTCCATCATGTCCTTGAGCTCGTCGACGGTGATCGTCGAACCCGCGGCGGCCTCCTGGGCCTCCTCGGACACGACACCGCAGAACGCCTCGTAGTCGATGAGGCCGGTGATCGGCTCGCCCTCGGGGTCCTTGCGCACCTTGATCGTGCGGAAGGTCATCTCCAGGGCGTCGTAGACCATGAGCCGGCCGAGCAGCGTCTCGCCGATGCCGGTGATGAGCTTGACCGCCTCGGTGGCCTGGATGGCGCCGACGGTCGCGCAGAGCACGCCGAGCACGCCGCCCTCGGCGCACGAGGGGACCATGCCGGGCGGCGGGGGCACCGGGTAGAGGTCGCGGTAGTTCGGCCCGTGCTCGTTCCAGAAGACCGAGACCTGCCCGTCGAACCGGTAGATCGAGCCCCACACGTACGGCTTGTCGAGCAGCACGCAGGCGTCGTTCACCAGGTACCGCGTGGCGAAGTTGTCGGTGCCGTCGACGATCAGGTCGTACTCGCGGAAGATGTCGAGGACGTTGTCGCTGTCCAGCCGCGTCTCGTGCAGCCGGACGTCGATCAGCGGGTTGATCTCCTTGATGGAGTCGCGCGCGCTCTCGGCCTTGGACCGGCCCACGTCGGACTGCCCGTGGATGATCTGCCGCTGCAGGTTCGACTCGTCGACGGTGTCGAACTCGACGATGCCGAGGGTCCCGACACCGGCCGCCGCCAGGTACATCAGCACCGGCGAACCGAGGCCACCCGCGCCGACGGCGAGCACCTTGGCGTTCTTCAGCCGCTTCTGCCCGTCCATCCCGACGTCGGGGATGATCAGGTGGCGGCTGTACCGGCGGACCTCGTCAACGGACAGGTCGGCCGCGGGCTCCACCAGGGGTGGCAGGGTCACGCTTGCTCCTCTTGATCGCGGACAACGGCCCGCACCGGGGCCGACGTTCGTTCGCACAACAGCGTGCCAGGCCGCCGTAATCCCGTTCCCCGGGGCCGCTGCCGCGGCCCGCTGTCAGGGGAAGGGCCAGGCGTTCTTGACGCAGGCGTCGAGGGCGAGCGTCTGCTGCTGCATGACCGGGGCGAGCTGACCGGGACCGGGGCACTGCTCGTGCCCGTGGCCGAACACGTGGCCGACCTCGTGGTTGACCACGTACTGCCGGTACGTCGCCAGGTCCCCGCCGTAGTGCGGCACGGCGGTGGCCCACCGGGCGAGGTTGATGACCGCCCGGTCCCCGTACCGGCAGGACGTGTAGCCACCCGTGCCGACGCCGGGGCAGTAGGTCTCCATGCTGCCGGGGCTGACCAGGCTCACCCGGAAGTCGAACTCGGCGCCCGCCCCCACCCGCTGGACGGACAGCCGGCCGCCGTTGCCCCAGGACCGCGGGTCGGCCAGCGTCGTCGTCACGGCCTCGGCGAAGGCCGCGCCGTCCACACCGATGCCGTCCTCCACCTCGACGATGAAGCGCTGCAGCGGGCCGGTGCCGTAGACGTCGGACCCCCCGTCGACGACGGAGAGCGTGCCCGCGCCCTGCTCCACGTACTGCTCGGCGGCCGGCGGAGCCGGGGTCTCGGTCGGTCCGGCGTCGGCCTCCGCGGGGACCGCCGGCTCCACCACCGGTTCGGTCGGCGTGGCGGCGGCGGGCGCCGTCGTCGCGGGGACCTGGTCGGCGGCCGTCGTCGCCGGGGCCGAGCCGGGCGGGTTGAGCACGAGGTCGACCAGGACGGCGATCGTGGCGAGCGCGAGGACCGGGATGGCGTAGGCCCGCCAGCCGTGCCGCCGGACGAACCGGGTCAGCCGGCTCCCCGACGGTTCGCTGCCGCCCCGGCCGGCCGGGCGGGGTTCCTCGCGCGCGACCAGCGGACCTCGACGAGACGCGGGCCGGCCGTCGGTCAGACGTCCGCCCACCGGTCGTCCTCCTGCTCCGTCGCGCCGTCCCCGGTGGGCTCAGCGTCTCACGCTGCGTCGCGTCTCCGCGACAACCATGCCGTTCGCCGCGTCCGGACCGGCGGGTCGGCGGGTCGGCCCTCCACCATCCCGAGCACCGCCCGCGCCGTCGGCTCCGGCGCCTCGAGCATCGCGACGTGCCCCACGCCGTCGAGCACGAGGAGGCGGCCGTCCGGCACGGTCGCGGCCAGCCGGGGCGCCAGCGCCGGGTCGACCAGCCGGTCCCGGCTGCCCCAGACGACCAGGACGGGCATCCGCAGCCCGCGGGCGGCCCGCCAGGCGTTGGCCGGACCGAGACGCAGGTAGGAGGTGATCAGCCCGCGCATGCTGCGCGCCAGCGCCCGGTCCGCCCAGGGCTGCTCCGCTCGCTCGTGCATCTCCTGGAGCGCCTGCTCGATGCGCTCGCGCGGCACCGCGGCAGGGTTCCCGAAGCAGGTCCGCACCATCGACCGCACGCTCACCTCCGGCGGGACGGTGGCCAGCCGGCGCTCCGCCAGCGTCGGCACACCGGGGACCAGGAGGAGCAGCAGCGCCCGGCTGAACGCCGGAGGCACCCGGTACACCGGCATGGCCGGGGACACCAGCGTCAGCGTCGCCACCAGGTCCGGGCGCAGCGCTGCGACGAGGAGGCTGACCAGCCCGCCGAGGGAGTTGCCGACCAGGTGCACGGGGCGGCCGGCGCCCTCCCCCGGCTCCGCGACGACGTGCTCCAGGACGTCGACGACGGCACGCACGTGGCTGCGGATGGAGTACCGCCCGCGCGCCAGCGGCCGCGACCGGCCGAAGCCGGGGAGGTCCACCGCCCACCCGTCGAAGCGGACCGCCAGCAGCGCGGCCAGATCGGTCCAGTTGGTGGACGCACCGCCGAGCCCGTGGACGTAGAGCGCCCGTCCCCCCGGCGCGGTCGGCGACTCCGGGTCGGCGTCCCCGCGGTCGACCGGACCGGTCCACGGGGTGCGCCGGACGAACACCGACCCGCCGCGCACGGGCACCTCCGCCCCGGGCCAGGGCGGGACCACGGCACCCGCCGTCGGCAGCGGGGTGGAGGACAGCACGGCGTCGGACATCGCCTGCGACGGTAACGCTGCGTGCCGCGCGTCCTCACGGGTGGGAACCCGTCGGTAGCATCCCCCTGCCATGCAGCCCTCATCGCCCGCCGCAGCCAATCGGCGCAGCTCCCGACTGCCGCGCGGGGCCCGCCGCCTGCAGCTGCTGCGCGCCGCGCAGGACGTCTTCGTCGCCCAGGGCTTCCACGCCGCGGCGATGGACGACATCGCCGTCCGGGCGGGGGTCAGCAAGCCGGTGCTCTACCAGCACTTCCCGGGCAAGCGGGAGCTCTACCTGGCTCTACTCGAGGAGCACGTCTCGTCGCTGGCCGAGCGGGTCGGCCAGGCGATGGGCGGCACCGCCGACAACCGGGCCCGCGTGAACGCCGCCGTCGGGGCGTACTTCGACTTCATCGACGCCGACGGCGAGGCGTTCCGGCTGGTCTTCGAGTCCGACCTGCGCAACGACGAGGACGTCCGGGCCATCGTCGACCGGGGCTCCCGCGTCTGCGCGGAGGCGATCGCCGAGGTGATCGCGGCCGACACCGGCGTCGACCCCGAGCGCGCCCTGCTGCTGGCCTCCGGACTGACCGGGCTCTCCGAGAGGAGCGCGCGCTGGTGGCTGCCCAGCAAGGGCACGGTCTCCCGGGACGAGGCGGTCGCCCTGATGTCCGCGCTGGCCTGGCGGGGCATCTCCGGCTTCCCGCGCGTCGACGGCGACCCGCCGCCCGCCTGAGCGCCGTTCGCTGACGGCGCACCCGCTCGACCACTCCGGGCACCGGCGCCTGGACTAGCGTTGGGCCCAGTCGCGCGAACCGAGGAGGCATCGCCCACGTGGAAGTCAAGATCGGCGTCCAGCACTCGCCCCGGGAGCTGGTCATCGACAGCCCCAAGACCCCCGACGAGATCGCGGCCGAGGTGGCCAAGGCCATGTCGGGCTCGACCAAGGACGGCCTGCTCACCCTGGTCGACGAGCGGGGCCGTCAGGTCCTCGTCCCCGTCGACCGCATCGCCTACGTGGAGATCGCGCAGGCCGACCAGCGCCGCGTCGGCTTCATCGCCGGCACCGGTAGCTGACACCGAGCTCCCTCGACGGGGCGTCACCGCAACCGCGGTGGCGCCCCGTCGTCGTTCCGGAAGCGACCGCATCCGTCTGGTCGTGCCGAGTGGGCCCGGAGGGTCCGCGCAGGCACGACGCCCCCTCCTGCACGGTCGTGCGAGTGGGCCCGGAGGGTCCGCGCAGGCACGACGCCCCCTCCTGCACGGTCGTGCCGAGTGGGCCCGGAGGGTCCGCGCAGGCACGACGGACGCGCTCCACGCGACAGGGGGACGGCACGTGGCCGCGGTGCGATCCGGAGGATCGCAGTGTCAGGGATTGAGCCCGAGGGCCTTCATCCGCTGGGTGTGCGCCTGGGTGATCCGTTCGATGAGCCGGCCGATGCCCGACAGGTCGCCGGTACCGGAGACGATCAGCTCGGCCAGCCGGTCGTGCTCGGCGATGACCGCCTGCGAGCGCGTCATCGCCTCACCGACGAGCCGGCGGCCCCACAGCGCCAGCCGGCCGGCGACCTTGCGGTCGGCGGCGATCGCGGCGCGCACCTCCCGGACGGCGAAGTCGGCGTGGCCGGTGTCGGCCAGCACCTCCAGCACCAGACCGCGGTCGGGCTCGGGCAGGAAGCCGGCGATCTCCCGGTAGAAGTCGGTCGCCAGGCCGTCGCCCACGTAGGCCTTCACCAGCCCCTCGAGCCAGGTGCTCGGCCGGGTGCTCTCGTGGAAGGTGTCCAGCGCGGACACGAACGGCGCCATGGCCGCGGCCGGGTCCACCCCCAGCTCGGCGAGCCGGGCGCTCAGCTGCGCGTAGTGGCCGATCTCCGCGGCGGCCATGCGGGCCAGCGCGGCCCGGCCGGTGAGGGTGGGCGCCATCCGGGCGTCCTCGGCGAGCCGGTCGAAGGCGGTCAGCTCGGCGTAGGCGAGCACCCCCAGCAGGTCGGCGACGGCCGCGTTCTCGACCGGGGGCACGGCAACTCCTGGAGCTCGACGGGCAGGGCCCGCGCGGCCCCCGACGAGTGATCCGTCCGACAGCGAGGAGCGCGGCGCCGAGAGGCTAACCGCTGTCCGCGCTAGCATGGAATCGGCGAGCCCTCGGGCACGCTCGTGTATCTGTGCGCTGACGACCGCTGGACGACGCCCCCTGGGCCGTCTCCCGGACGTGTTCGACGCCCGGTCTCGCTGGCCGCGTCGGCGCTGGAACTCATCCCGCGACATCCGACCGCGGACGGGCACGAGGCGGCACCGCCGCCGCCGGAGCCGGTCCCCCAGCCGACCAGAGGCGAGAGCACTGACCTCCACCGACACGAACACCCCCGACCCGAACAGCCCGGACGCGACCGGCGCCCCCGCCGCTGAGCTCGACCGCGCCGAGACCGGCGCCCCGGCGCCCGAGGAGCTCGAGCAGGCCGTCGAGGAGCTGGGCGGCGCACCCGTGGCGCCCGACAGCCCGTTGTTCAGCGACTTCGACGTCCACCCGGACATCGTCGCGGCGCTGGCCGAGGTGGGCATCCACCGGACCTTCGCCATCCAGGAGCTCACGCTCCCCCTCGCCCTGGCCGGGAACGACCTCATCGGCCAGGCGCGCACCGGCACCGGCAAGACCCTCGGCTTCGGCGTCCCGATGCTGCAGCGCGTCGTCCCCCCGGCCGAGGGCGGCGACGGCGTGCCGCAGGCGCTCGTCGTCGTCCCCACCCGTGAGCTCTGCGTGCAGGTCTCCCGCGATCTCGGCGCCGCCGGCGCCAAGCGCGGCATCCGCGTGCAGGCCATCTACGGCGGGCGCGCCTTCGAGCCGCAGATCGAGTCGCTGAAGAACGGTGTCGAGGTCGTCGTCGGCACGCCGGGCCGGCTCCTCGACCTGGCCCAGCGGGGCGACCTCATCCTGGGCAAGGTCAAGGTGCTCGTCCTCGACGAGGCCGACGAGATGCTCGACCTGGGCTTCCTGCCCGACATCGAGCGGATCCTGGCGATGGTCCCGGACAAGCGGCAGACGATGCTGTTCTCCGCGACGATGCCCGGCCCGATCGTCACGCTGTCCCGGTCGTTCATGACCCAGCCGACGCACATCCGGGCGCACGGCAACGACGAGGGCTCGACGGTCCCGCAGACGACGCAGTTCATCTACCGGGCGCACAACCTCGACAAGCCCGAGCTGCTCTCCCGCGTCCTGCAGTCCCGCGACCGCGGCCTGGTGATGGTCTTCTGCCGCACCAAGCGGACCGCGCAGAAGGTCGCCGACGAGCTGGTCGACCGCGGGTTCGCCGCGGCCGCCGTGCACGGCGACCTCGGGCAGGGCGCCCGCGAGCAGGCGCTGCGCGCCTTCCGGAGCGGCAAGGTCGACGTGCTGGTCGCCACCGACGTCGCCGCCCGCGGCATCGACGTCACCGGCGTCAGCCACGTCGTCAACTACCAGTGCCCCGAGGACGAGAAGACCTACGTGCACCGCATCGGCCGCACCGGCCGCGCGGGCAGCACCGGTGTCGCGGTCACGCTCGTCGACTGGGACGACATCCCCCGCTGGCAGCTGATCAACAAGGCGCTCGACCTCGGCTTCGACGACCCGCCGGAGACCTACAGCACCTCACCGTGGGTCTACACCGACCTGGACGTCCCCGAGAGCGCCAAGGGCCGACTGCCCCGCTCCCAGCGCACCCGCGAGGGGCTCGAGGCCGAGACCCTCGAGGACCTCGGCGAGACCGGCAAGCGGAACCGCCCCGCCGACCGCGGGAACGACTCGCGCGGACCGGCGAACCGGGCCGCCGAGGACGACAAGCCGGCCGGCGGCGGCAAGAGCCGTCCCCGCCGTCGCACCCGCAGCGGCGGGGGCTCCGACGAGGCCGCCGAGGGCACCGGCTCCCCCACGGCCGGCGACGCGCCGGCCGGCGCCGCCGGCTCGTCCGACGGCGCCGGCAAGCCGCGCCGTCGTCGTCGCCGTCGCGGCGGCGCCGGTCGCGGCGGTTCGGACGCCGGCGGCGGCACCTCCGGCTCGGACGCCGGCGCGCCGACCACCGACTAGCACCGGTGGCCGTCGTGTCGCGCCCGCCCCTGCGGGTCTGGGTGTGGACGGCGGCCACCCTCGTGCTGGTCGTCGTCGCTGCCCTGCTGTGGCGGAACTCCGACGCGGCCGCCACCGACAGCACCACCGCACCTCCACCGGCCGACGCCCCCTCGGGGACCCCGGCCGGTGCCGTCTCGGAGACGTGGACGGTCCTCGGTGCCCCGCGGACCGCCGACGTCGTCGAGGGCGGACGCGTGCTGACGGGTTCCGACCACGGCGTCCGCGGGCTCGACCCGGTCACCGGGGAGGAGGCCTGGCACTACACCCGCGCCAACGCCCGGCTGTGCGGGCTCACCGTCACCGACGGCGTGGCGGTGGCGGTCTTCCGGACCGAGGACCGCTGCGACGAGGCGGTCGGCCTCGACGCCGCCACCGGGGTGCGCACCTGGACCCGCAACGTGAACTTCCGGGCCGACGTGACGCTCTCCTCGACCGACCGCATCGTGCTCGCCCACGCCCCCACCGGGATCGTCACCCTCGACCCGACGGGCAACAACATCCGGTGGCGGTACGCCCCACCGTCGGGGTGCGGGCTGCTGGGCTCCGCCGCCGGGGACACCGGCGTGGCGGTGCTGGAGAGCTGCGCGGGGTCCGCGGCGCCCCGGCTGCGGCTGCTGGACGGGTTCGACGGGGACGAGCACTGGACCCGCGACCTGCCGCTGTCCGACGGGGACGACGCGGAGCTGATCGGCGCCGACCTGCTCGTGGGCGTGCGGCTGGGCGACGAGGTCGAGCTGCTCTCCGGCACCGACGGGACGCTGGTGACCACGCTGGCCGGGGACGCCGGGGACACGGTGCGGCAGTCGGCCACCGACGGCGCCGTGCTCGTCCACGCCGGCGGCGCCCTCACCGCGGTCGACCCGGCCTCGGGGCGGCGTCTCTGGGAGGTGCCCGCCACGGGCCTGCCCGGCGAACCGGTCGCGGACGGTGACCGGCTGCGGCTGACCGTCCCGGCCGCCGACGGTTTCGTGCACCGCGACGCGGCGACCGGCGAGGAACTGGACCGGTCGTCGGCGCCCGGGCTGCCGGCCGGGGGGACGGCGACCACGCTCGGCGACACCGTGGTGCTCCGCCTGCCCGACGGGGTCCGCGGCTACCGCTGAGGTGTCCACCCCGCTGCGGCACGGCACCCGCGATGGGGGTTCACTGGGAACCATGGTCCTGCCCGGCGGCCCCGATGCCCACTCCGTGCCCTTCGCCATCGCCCCCGACGACCTCCGCCAGCTGGCCCGGCACGACGCCGGCTCCCGCACCTTCCCGGGCGGGGCGGGACCACTGGCGGCCCTGGACACCGGCGGCACCGCGGCCCGCGGCACGGTGCTGCTGGTGGCCGGCTACACCGGCAGCAAGGAGGACTTCGCCCCGCTGCTGCGGCCGCTGGCCGAGGCCGGCTACCGCGTCGTCGCGCTCGACCAGCGGGGCCAGTACGAGTCGCCGGGACCCGACGACCCGGCCGGGTACTCGGTGGAGGTCCTGGGCGGCGACGTGATCGCGGTCGCGCGCGTGCTCCGGGAGGAGTCCGGCAAGCCGTTGCACCTGGTCGGCCACAGCTTCGGTGGGCTGGTGACGCGGGCCGCGGTGCTCGCCGAACCCGGCCTGTTCGCCACGTTCACGCTGCTGGGCTCGGGGCCGTCCCGGCTCACCGGGCGGCGCGCAGAGCTCCTCGACCACCTCGGGCCGCTGCTGGACGCCGGCGGCGTCCCCCTGGTCCACCAGACCCTCGAGCAGGTGTCCATGACCGACCCCCGGGCGCAGGCCGTGCCCGCGCCGACGCGCGAGTTCTACACCCGCCGCTTCCTGCGGAACTCCGCCGCCGGCCTGCGCGGCATGGCCGACGCCATGCTCACCGAGCCCGACCGGGTGGCCGAGCTGAAGGCGACCGGCGTGCCGGTGATGGTGGCGCACGGCGAGGCCGACGACGCCTGGCTGCCGCACGTGCAGGCCGACATGGCGGAGCGGCTGGGCGCACGGCACGAGATCATCAACAGCTCGATCCACTCCCCCGCCGTCGAGAACCCGCCGCGCACGCTCGAGGTGCTGTGCGACTTCTGGGCGAGCGCCCAGGTGCGGTCGTGAGCCGGCTGGCGCCGCTGCCCTCGCCCGACGACTGGACCGAGGAGCAGGATCGGCTGGGCTTCTTCGGTCCGGGCAGCGTCACCTGGCGGATCCACGGCGATCCCGCCTACCACCTCGGCGCGATGCGATCGCTGATGGTCCAGGCGCTGCATCCCGTGGCCATGGACGGCGTCGCGCGCAACTCCGAGGGGTTCAAGAACGACTGGTGGATGCGGATGACCCGCACCGGCCAGTACATGGAGACCGCCGTCTACGGCACGCGGACCGAGGCACGTCGCATGGCCGCGCGCGTCCGCGGTCTCCACCGGAAGCTGTCGGGGGTCGAGGAGACGACCGGCCGGGCGTACCGGGTCGACGACCCGGACCTGCTGCTCTGGGTGCACAACTGCGCGGTCGAATCCATCCTGTCGACCGTCCGACGGGCCGGCGTGGTGCTGTCGGACGAGGAGGCCGACCGGTACGTGCACGAGCAGGTGGCCTTCGCGCACCTCGTGGGTGTACCGCTGGACACGGTGCCGCGGTCGGTCGCCGAGCTGGACGCGTACTTCGACGGCATCCGCCCGTCGCTGGTGGCCACCCCGGCGGCGGTGAAGGGGGTGCGCGACCTGTTCCTGCCGCCCATGCCCTGGTGGCTGCAGGTCCTGACGCCGGCCCGGCCGGCGTGGGGCAGCCTGGCCGGGCTCTGCTTCGCGCTGCTGCCCGCATGGGCCCGGCGGATGTACTCCCTGCCGGGGCTGGGGCTCACCGACGCAGCGGCGACCGCCGGCTTGCGGGCGTTCCGGGCGGGGCTCCTCGCGCTGCCCCAGCAGGCGTACCGGTCACCGATCGTCCGCGGCGGGTACGCCCGGGTGGCCGAGGCGTCGGCCGCCTGAGCGTCGGCCCCGGTCCCTCAGGTCCCGCCGTCGTCCTCGGGGAGGAAGCTCCACGGCTCCCGGGCCGGCCCGGCGGCCTGGCCCGCCGGGCAGCTGGGCCGGAAGTCGCACCAGCCGCACTGCCGGCCTGGGACGGGCGGGAAGGCGGTGTCGACCTCCGCACCCCCGGCGAGCGCCGCGGTGGCCGCGGTGATGTCCTCGGCGATGTCCTCGGCCCGGCGCACGTGGTTGGCCAGCGACCGGTCGGTGTGCTCGAACGCCGCCACCGTGCCGCTGGGCAGGTGGTGCAGCTCCACCCGGCTGCACGGCCGCCGGAGGGTGCGCCGCACCCCGAGCACGTAGGCCGCCAGGGCCGGTGACCCGCGTGCCTCGTCGTCGGTGGACGGCACGCGACCGGTCTTGTAGTCGACGACCACCAGCTCCTCGCCCCGCTGGTCGATCCGGTCGACCCGGCCGGAGAGCGCGAGCCGCTCGGTGGTCGCGGCGACGGTGCGCTCGTTGCCCACGGGCTCGTCGGTGGGATCGAGCCCGGCCACGTACTCGGTGAGCCAGCCGGCCGCCCGCGCCCGCCACCGCTCGGACTGCCCGGCGTCGCGGAAGCCGGTGGGCGACCAGGCGCCGTACAGCAACTGGCGCGCGGCGGCGGCGGTGCGCCGCGGCACCGGGAGGTCCCACCAGGAGCGCAGCGCCGCGTGCACCGCCGAGCCGACGGTGTTGTGCGCCCACGGCGGTCCCTTGGGCGGCTGCGGCCGGTCGACGTAGCTGAACCGGTAGCGGCGCGGGCAGTCGGCGAAGGTGGCCAGCTTGCTCGGCGTGGCCGGGAACAGCCGCCGCGGCATGCCCGGCATCTCGAGCTGGTCGCTCACGCCCGCACCCCGCCGTCCACGGCCGCCACGGTAGCCGGAGGCACCGACGGTCCCCGGATCAGTCGCGCAGCGGCGGGGTGCCCGTGCCGGCTGCCAGCAACCGCTCGAACTGCTCCGGCTCGGTGGTGCAGGCGCCGATCGGCGTCCGCTTGTTCGTGCCGTGGTAGTCGCTGGACCCCGTCGTCAGCAGGTCCAGGTCCGCGGCCAGGGACCGCAGGTGCGCGCGCTGCTCCTCCGTGTGGTCGGGGTGGTCGACCTCCAGGCCGAGCAGCCCGGCCTCCGCCATGGCGGCGATCGCGTCGTCGTCCACCACCCGGCCGCGTGCGGTCGCCAAACCGTGGGCGAAGACCGGCACGCCGCCTGCCGCCCGGACGAGGGCGATGCCCTGCCGGACATCGGTGTCGGCCTTCGCGACGTAGTACCCGCCGTGGTGGTGCAGCAGGCCGGCGAAGGCCTGCTCGACGGTGTCGACGACGCCGCCGCGGATCAGCGCCGTGGCCACGTGCGGCCGGCCCACGACGCCACCGCCGGCGTGCGCCACGATCTCGTCCCACCGCACCGGGTAGCCGTCGGCGGCCAGCGCCGTCACGATGCGCTCGGCGCGGCTCAGCCGCTCGTCGCGCAGCCGCGCCCGCTCCGCGGCGAACGCGGGGTGCAGCGGGTCGAACAGGTAGCCGAGCAGGTGCACGCTGATCGGCGGCTCGTCGTCGGGGAACCAGCGGCAGGACAGCTCCATGCCGGGGACGACGGTGAGGCCCGGCGGGCGGGCCGCCTCCGCCGCCGCCCAGCCGGCCGTCGTGTCGTGGTCGGTGAGCGCGACGACGTCGAGGCCGGCACCGCGGGCGGCGACGAGCAGCTCGGCGGGGCCGTCGGTGCCGTCGGACGCCGAGGAGTGGGTGTGCAGGTCGATCCGCATCACCGGTCAGCCTGCCCCAGACCGCCGCGGTCCACCCGGCGGCCCGCCCGGCTCACGGCTCGCGCGGCGGCAGCCCCGGGATCGGCTCGGTGTCCCGGCGCCCCCCGGTCGCGACCGGCCCACCGGACGACGACTCCGGGTTGCCCTCGTCGTCGCCCCCGGACGCGGAGCCCCAGTCGCTGCCGAACAGCAGGCCGCTGACCTGGCGGTACATCGCGCCGGCGTGCGGCAGGAAGGTGATCTCCGACAGCCCCTGCTGCTGCCCCGCGGACTCGAAGCGGAAGGTGCCGTAGCCCAGCAGCTGGCCGAACAGCGTCTCCTTCCACGTCAGGTCGGTGATCCGGCGCAGCGGGAGCAGCGTGACGGTGCGGACGATCACCCCGGACGTGAGCAGCACCCGGCGCCGGCTGACGATGAAGTGCCGCATCCACCACTCGCCGAACCGCAGCGCGAAGTACACCAGGGCCCCGAGCGCGACGAGCATCCCGACCGTGCTGGTGACCCGGTTCTCCGGGTCCAGCACCAGCAGCCAGCCCCCGGCGAGGAAGACCGGCAGGAACTTGACGGTCGGCACCACGAGCACCGCCCAGTGCCGGCGGGTGGCCACCACCGCCTCCTCGTCGTCGAGCAGGTACTTCTCGACGTCCTTGGCGGCGCGGGCCGGGAGCCCGGCGGGGGCGGCCACCGGGCTCAGACGAGCGAGCCGACGAACTGGGCGAGCGAGGAGGCGGCCTCGCCCAGGGCCTCACCGGCGTTGCGCACCAGCTCGGCCGAGGACTCCGGCGCCTGGATGACGTAGAAGAGCACGAAGGCGACGACCACCCAGGTGAGGACCTTCTTCAGGTTCACCGCCACCTCCGAGGTGTGAGTGCGAGGCAGGCCCGTGTCCGGGCATGCGCGGAAGCCCGCCGGGGATGCGGCGGACGCGTTCGTCCCATGAGTAACACAGGCCCCACGGGCCACCCCGCCGACGCGCCGGTCCGGACGGGGCCGGTCGGGTTCCGCGGCGCGCCGGTCACCGCCCGGGCAGGAGGTGTTCCCCCGGCGGGCCGAGCGGCAGGTCCGGGTAGATGCGCTCGCGCAGGTCCAGCAGCTCCAGCCGCTCGACCAGCAGCCACGCGGCGTTCATCGGCCACATCACCAGCCAGAGCCAGACGCCGTAGGCCTCCCCCACGAAGGCGGCGCGGTCGTCGCTGGTCGGGACCGCCCACAGCGGCGCGTGCTGGCCGGCCGCCTCGACCTCGACCGAGCTGGGGCCGGAGATCACGTCACCCGGGTCCAGCCCCGGCAGGCCTGCGTACCCGCAGCCGACACCGGTGCCGGGCTCCTCGGCGACCAGCACCAGCTCGGCGGAGCCGCCGAGGGGGGCGGGACCGGCGCAGTCGACGACGATCGCGCGGGCACCCGGCTCCCCGCCCCAGGCCAGCCCGGTGACCGCCCACCCCGGCGGCACGGGATCGGGGACCCACGCCGGGACCCGGGCGTCGGCGGTGACCGCCGCGATCGCGTCGTGGGCGACCAGTGCGGTGTGGTGCAGCGGCGTGACGGCGCCGTGCAGGTGGCACCAGGCCTGCGCCTCGGAACCGTGGCGGACGGCCAACGGCTCACCGCAGCGCGGGCAGACCGGCGACGCACTCATCGGGGACACGGTCGCGGGAGCGGCGGCAATCGTCAAGCGCAGCGCAGCGGGGCGACTCCGCCGGGTGGCGCGCCCGCCGCGGGCGGACCCAGCGGCACGTGCGTAGCCTCCGGGCGTGACCGCTGCCGAGCCGCCGGTGGTGCCCTGCGTCGGCGCGATCGTGCACGACGGCGTCCGCCGGCTGCTGCTGGTGCGCCGGCGCAACGAGCCGGGCCGCGGGCTCTGGTCGGTGCCCGGCGGCCGGGTGGAGCACGGGGAGACGGTCGCGGCCGCGGTGGAGCGCGAGGTGCTCGAGGAGACCGGGCTGAGGGTGCGCGCCGGCGCCGAGGTGGGCCGGATCCGGATCGACGGCGGCAGCGTGGTCTACGACGTCGTCGACGTCGCCTGCTCCCTGCTGGACGCCGACGCGGGACCGGTCGCCGGGGACGACGCGGTCGAGGTGATCTTCGCGGACGCGGCGACGCTGGCCGGGCTGCCCTGCACCCCCCGGCTCGTGGAGACCCTCGGCGGCTGGGGCGTGCTGCCGGACTGACCGGTCGGCACGCCCCGCCGCGCCCGGCTCAGCCCCGGGGCGTGGGCTCGGGGCGGCCGGGCTGCTCGCCGCCGCGGGCCTCCCCGTAGGAGCGCTTGGGCACCATGACCTTGCGGCGGAAGATGCAGACGACCGTGCCGTCCTGCTTGTAACCGATGGTCTCCACGTACACCACGCCGCGGTCGTCCTTGGACTTCGACGGGGTCTTGTCGAGGACCGTCGTCTCGCCGTAGATCGTGTCGCCGTGGAAGGTCGGCGCCACGTGCCGCAGCGACTCGATCTCCAGGTTCGCGATCGCCTTGCCCGAGACGTCCGGGACGCTCATGCCCAGCAGGATCGAGTAGATGTAGTTGCCGACGACGACGTTCTTGCCGAAGTCGGTCGTCGTCTCCGCGTAGTTCACGTCCAGGTGCAGCGGGTGGTGGTTCATCGTGAGCAGGCAGAACAGGTGGTCGTCGTACTCGGTGACGGTCTTCCCGGGCCAGTGCTTGTAGACGGCCCCGACCTCGAACTCCTCGTAGTACCGACCGAACTGCATCTCGCTGGCTCCCGACGTCGACGCTGACAGACGGGTCGTGATCCTACGGACGCCGCGCGCCGACGCATCCGCGGGCGGCCGGGTCAGAGCAGTTCGAGCGCCGGGCCGATCTCCTGCGTCGCGTACCAGCCCAGCTCGTGGCCCTCGGCCTGGTCGACGACGAACTGCGCGTCCTCGCTGCCGAGATCGGCCTCGAGCACCACGTTCACCGCGGCCCGGACGTCCTCCTCGGCCTCGGCGGCGTCGATGTGCGCGCTGGCCACCTCGGTGAGTGCGATCTCGTGCGCCACCCGCGCGGCGCCCCGCTCGACGTGCGGGTCGTCCATCGGGGTCACCGCGGCGTCGGGCACGTCGGCGGCGAGCACCACCCGCCGGCGGACGGCCAGGGGGTCGAGGTCGAGCAGCCGCAGGCTGGCCCGCGCGGCGCCCAGCAGCGCCGCGTACTCCAGCTCCTCGGTGTCGGCCCCGGCGTCGCTGAGCGCGTAGAACTCGCGCAGCTGCGGCGTCACCGCGAACACGGTCTGCGGCGCAGGCAGCCGCCCCTCGTCCACGAGCGTCCGCAGCACGGTCGTCGTCGCCGGCAGGTACACGCGCACCCGGCTGACCTCCTTCGTCGGTGGAAGGACGACCGTAGCCGCCCACCCCGGCGCCGGCTCAGACCGAGGTCTCGACGAGCTCCGCGACCTGCTGCTCGATGAGGTCGGCGAGCACCTCGACGTCGCCGACGCTGTCGCGGTCGGCGTTCAGGCCGAAGAACACCGTGCCGTCGTAGGAGGTCATGCCGATCGACAGCCCCTGGCCGCGGGCCAGCGGCACGACCGGGAAGACCTGGAGCATGCGGCCGCCGGCCGCGTACAGCGGGACCTGCGGGCCGGGCACGTTGGTCACCACCAGGTTGAACAGCCGCCGGGAGAGCCCGCGCGCGGCGCGCGCGCCGAGGGCGTGCAGCGTGGAGGGGGCGAAACCGGACAGCGCGATGAGGCTGTCGGCACCCACCGACTGGCGGTGCTGGGTGACCCCGCGCATGGCGTAGGTCAGCCGGGCCAGCCGCACCCGCGGGTTGGGTTCGCCGACCGGCAGGTCCACCAGGTGCGAGGAGACCTGGCTGCCCGCCGACCCGTCCTCGTCCTGCACCGACACCGGGACGAGCGCGCGCACCGACGTCCCGCCGACCACCGGCTCACCGCGCGACAGCAGCCATTCCCGCAGCGCACCGGCGACGACGGTGAGCAGTACGTCGTTCACCGTCCCCCCGTGCGCCTTCCGCACCCGCTTCAGGTCGTCGAGGTCGGCGCAGGCCACCGCCACCCGGCGCTGCCGCCCGACCGGGGCGTTGAGCGGGCTGTGCGGCGCGGGCAGGATCGCCGAGCGCGCGGTGCGGAGGAGCCCACCGGCCACGCCGCCGATCCGCACCGCGGTGGTGCGGGCGTCCGTCGCTGCCGACCGCGCCAGACCCATCAGCGACGAGGGTCGCTGGCGGTAGTCCTCGAGGGCCGACCACACCAGCTCCACGCCGGAGGGGGGCCGGCGCGGCCGCCACTCGGCCGGGTCGGGTGCCGGCGCGTCCGGGGACACGTCCAGCAGCACCTGCCCGAGGTCGACGGCGCCGAGCCCGTCGACGAGGGCCGGATGGGTCTTGGTGATCACCGCGACGCGGTTCCCGCTGAGCCCCTCGACCAGGTAGGCCTCCCACAGCGGGCGGGTGCGGTCCAGCGGCCGGGAGGTCAGCCGGGACACCAGGTCGAGCAGCTGCTCCTCCGTGCCCGGCCGGGGCAGCCCGCTCCGCCGCAGGTGGTAGTCGAGGGCGAAGTCCGGGTCGTCCACCCACACCGGGTTGGCCAGGTGACCCGGCACCTCCGCGACCCGCTGCCGGTACCGCGGGACCAGCGACAGCCGCCCCTCGATCAGCGCCGCCAGCGCGTCCAGGCCGCCGGGCGGGGTGTCGAGGATCAGCACCCCACCGACGTGCATGGGAGTGCCCGGTTCCTCCAGGTAGAGGAACGAGGCCTCCAGAGTGCTCAGCCGCTCGACCATCGTTCTCCTCACGGGCCGGGGCCTCACGCTACGACGCCGAAGGGGGTGTCGGACAGTCGAGGGCTCAGCCGGCCCGGCGGTGCCGCCAGGAGCTACGCCGGCCGGCGGCGGGGACGCCCGCGCCGGTCAGCTCGGCGGCCAGCGTCCGCAGGTCCGTGCGCAGCGCCGAGGCCGGGGCCACCTCGGCGAGCGTCCGGCCGGCCGCCAGAGCGGCGTCGGTCGCCCGCCGGTCGGCGGGGAGGAACCACCGCGGGCGCCGGCCGGTGAAGCGCTCCAGCGCGTCCCCGACCTCGCGGCGCGGATCGCCGGGCACGGGCCCCCGGCGCACCTGGTTGACCACCAGCTCGGGCTCCACCCCCGGCAGGACCTCCCGCAGCTGGTCCAGCGCGCGCACGCACCGCTGGAGCCCGACCGGATCGGCACCGGACACGCAGAGCACGGTGTCGGCGTGCTCGAGCACGGCGAGGGTGGCGCCGTTGCGGCGCGGGGCGGCGGTGTCGAACGAGAGCTCCTCGTCGTCCTCCACGCTGAACGCGCAGTCGACCACGGTCAGCTCCGCGATCCGGCGGGCCTCCTCGAGCACCGTGCGGACCGCGCCCGGCCGCAGCTCGGGCCAGCGGTCGGCGCGGGCCGGGCCGGTCAGCACGCGCAGCTGCGGGCGCACCGCCCACGCCAGCGCGACCAGCGACGGACCGTCCAGCGCGCCGGCCCCGGCCTGCCGGGCCGCGCCGGCGAGGCCGGGCGACTCGTCGAGCAGCCCCAGCACCTGGGCGACCACACCGCCGTAGACGTCGGCGTCCACGAGCAGGGTGGGGACCGCCAGCCGGGCGGCCTCGTCGGCCAGGCCGACGGCGACGGTGGTCCGCCCGGGTGCACCGGTCGCGCCCCACACGGCCACCACCCGCCCCCGACCCCCGGGCGGCAGCTCGGGCTCTTCCGGCGTGCCGGGCAGCGGCAGCGCCGCGCGCGGGTCGGCGACCTCGTGCCCGGCCGGCGGCACGCCCGAGACTGCGTCCCGGAGCGCGCGAGCGATGAGCTCCGGGTCGGCGTCGGCCGGGAGCACCTGGACGACGCCGAGCCGGCGCAGCCGCTGGGCGGCGGTCTCGTCCCCCGGTTCGACCAGCCCGACCACCGCGACGCCCGCCGCGTGCAGCCGGGCCACCGCGTCGCCGTCCAGGCGGCGCAGCTCCGCCGACAGCAGCGCCGCCTGCCCGGTGCCCGTCGCCGCGGCGGCCAGCAGGTCGGAGACGTCGACGCAGCGGCGGACCACGGTGACGCCGTGGTCGTCGCGGTCGAGGGCCCCGACCAGCGCCGACTCCCACCCCGCACCCGTGACGGCGGTGAAGACCTGCAGCGCCATCAGCCGGCCGGCCCCGCCGGCTCGGGGGCGCCCTCCGGCGCCGCCGCCGGTGCGACCGGCTCGGTGACCGGCGCCGGAGCGGGCGCCGGGCCGGGCGTGGCCGGGGCCGGTGTCGGGGTCGTCGTCCGCTCCCCCGCGACGGCGCCGGCGGGGTGGACGACGACCACGAGCGGCCGCCCGGCGATCGCGGCGAGCACGTCGGCCGCCTCGTCGGCCGCGACCCCGATCACGACCTGCACCGTCGTCGTCGAGGTGGACAGGACACCGTCGGAGCCGCCCGACAGGGCCTGCACGGTCGCCCCACCCACGACCAGGGTGACGCTGCCGACGGCGGGCCCCGCAGCACCGGCCGCCGGATCGGCCACGGCGTACACGTCGATCACCTGCCCCCGCCGGAGACCGGGCGGGACGTACCCCGCCTGGACCGGCAGCGCCAGCTGCACCAGGTCCGCCGGCTCCTCGAGCGCCGAGGCGGGCAGCAGCTCACCGGCCCGCACCCCCTGGGCGAGCGTGCGCCCCTCGGGCCGGGTGCTCCCGGAGAGGTACGCGCCGGCAGCACCGTCGAGGCGGACGTCGACCACCACGAGGTCCTCGGCGGTGAGCTCCGTGCCGGCCGCGAGGTCGTCGGCGGCGCTCCAGACCGGGACGGTCGCGTCCGCCGCGCTGACCACCCGGGCGCCCAGCAGGACCGAGGCCAGGACCAGCAGCACCCCCAGCACGAGGCGCAGGTCCAGCCAGCCCGGTGCCCGGACGCGCCGCGGCGCGGGGCCGGCCGGCAGCTCGGCGGTCTCCGGGACGGGGCCCGGGGTGCGCACGGCGGTCACGCCACCTCATCTCCTCCAGCACGTCGACGCCGGTTCGGCGCATCGGCCCACCGTTGCGGGCCGCTGACGACGTTCGGACGCAGATGATGCGGCACGATGTCGTTCTCGTGCACTGGTCATCCACACGAACGTGTGTGGATGACGGCTCGGACCACCGGCTCGGCTGACAGACTGGTCGGCGAACGGATGGAGAACCGATGCCCACACCTCGATTCCTGACCCTCGACGACGTCGCGGAGATCCTCAACGTCTCCTGGTCGCAGGCCTACGCGCTGGTGCGCCGCAAGGAACTGATCGCCATCCAGATCGGTGGGCGCGGCCAGTGGCGCGTCGAGGTCGACGAGCTGGAGCGCTTCATCCAGCAGAAGTACGCCGAGGCCCGCGCCGGCACGGTGCCGCCGGAGCCTGCGACCGGAACCGCTCCGGGCACCACGACGGAGGCCTCCGAGCAGCGCGCCTAGCACTCAGTCCCAGCCGGGCACCAGCGTCCGGACCACCGCCACCGCGTCGATGACCACGGCGTGCACCTGCCGCACCGCTCCCGCGCGCCGCGGCTCGTCGGCGTGGTGCTCGGCCAGCTCGACGTAGTCGGCGCCCACCCGGTCGAGCGTCCCGGTCAGCGTCGCGCCGTCGTCGAGCAGCACCTGGACGGCGCTCCGGTCGCGCGCCAGCCCACGCAGCGCACGCCGCAGGTCCAGCCGCGCCCGCACCGCGCCCTCCTCCTGAGCGGGCGCGGTCCACCGGCCCAGCCCGGCGACGGCCCGCACCGCACCGGTCGCCACGAGCTCCTCCCGGCCGCGCTCGCCGGCGAGCAGCAGCCAGTCGGTCCCGAGCTCGGTGAGCACGCCGGTGCGGCGGCCCGCTCCCCGGCAGGTGACGACCAGCTCCAGGCCGATCGAGCCCCCGAGGCGATCGGCCAGCCGCACCGCGCCCGTCTCCGCGCGCGCCCGGGACGCCCACTCGGCCCGCGACTCCGCCTCCTCGGCGGCCTCGAACTGCGCCTGCAGGTCCGCGAACAGCTGCTGCCACCGCATGCTCCCCACCTCCGTCGTCATCGTAGATCGTGCGGATACTTGCGTTTGCTTGCGTTTGATTGCTTTAGTGACGCAACGTCAACACGAGGAGGACGGATGTCAGCACGACGGCTGGTCGGGACGGCGCTCGGCATGGCCGGCATCGCCGGCGTGCTGGCGGCTCTGACGCCCGCCCTCCCGGACTCCCTCGCCGCGCTCGTCTCGGCGCAGCGGACGGCCGACGCCGCCGGGGCCGACGTCCTGGTCCTGCACCTGGTCGGCCTGCTCGCGTGGCTGGTGTGGAGCTGGGGAGCGCTCGGGCTGCTGCTGACCGCGCTCACCGCGGTGCCCGGCGTCGCCGGCGCGGTCGCGGACGGGGCGCTCCGGGCGCTGCTGCCCCGCGGCGCCCGCCGTGCCGCGGCACTCGCCCTCGGCATCGGGCTCGGGCTCGCCCCGCCCGTGCTCGGTGCGGCGGTGACCGTGCTCGCCGCGACGCCGGCCGCCGCCTCGGCCGATGCCTCGCCCACCGGCCCCTCCTCGTCGGCGGGGAGCCCGGCACCCGACTGGCCGGCCGCCCCACCGGCATCCCCGCCGGGAACGGACGACGGGCACCGGGCCGGGGACCTCCTCCCCGACTGGCCGGGTGCGCCCGCGGCCGGCGAGCACGTCGTCGTGCGCGGCGACTGCCTCTGGCACATCGCCGAGCGGCGCCTGGCCGAGGAGTCCGGGCGCGCCCCTTCCGCCGCCGACGTGGCCACCGCCGTCCAGGCGTGGTGGGTGGCCAACGCCGACGTCATCGGGCCCGATCCCGACCGGCTGCTGCCCGGTCAGGTGCTGCGCCCGCCCCTGCCGTGACCCGCCCGTCCCCCACCGACCCCCAGCACCGGGAGCCCCGATGACCGCACCGTCCCGCACCGCACCCCCCAGCCGACGGCCGGCGCTGCGCCTGACCGTCGCCCCCACACCGCAGCCGCCCGCCGAGCCGCGCCCGGCGCTCCGCCTGGTCTCCCCCGGACGACCGGTGCCCCGGCCGGCGCCGGAGCCCGGGCCCCGGCCGAGCCTGCTGTCGACCGCCGCTCCGCGCGACGAGTTCGGGCCCGTGCTGTCCGGACGGGCCCAGCTCCCCCCGGCGGCGGAGACGGCGCGCCGGCTGGTGACCACCACGCTGGAGGTCATGGCCGGACGGCGACCGCTCGCCCAGGTGCGGCCGCTCACCACGGCGGGTGTCTACGCCGCCCTCTCCGCCGGCCGCCGCCCGCGGTGGTGCACCGAGGGCAACGCGCCGGTGGTCATCGGCCGGGTCCGGGTGTGCGAGCCGGTGGACGGGGTCGCCGAGATCAGCGCCGTCGCCCACCGCGGCGGGCGCGCGCACGCCGTGGCCGCCCGGCTGGAGGGCATCGACGGCTCCTGGCGGTGCACCGCCCTGCAGATCGGCTGACGCCTCCGGCCGGACAGCACGACGCCCCGCCGACCGGTCGGTCGGCGGGGCGTCGTCGTGGTGGGCGGAGCGCCTAGGCGCCGGCCATCCCGTGGCACTGCTTGTACTTCCGGCCCGATCCGCACGGGCAGGGCGCGTTGCGCGGGGTCTCCTTGGTGCCGGAGACCGTCGCGGTCTTGGCGGCCTTCGCCCGGCCGCCCTCGGCCGGGGAGGCGTCCAGGCTGGGCGCCGAGTAGGTGAGGTTCTCCGCCCGGCGCGGCTCGTCGAGCCCCTTGACGTCCAGCACCGGCGCGGGCGCCTCGGACGGGGTGGCGGCCGCCGGAGCAGCCTCCGCCGGTGCGGGCTCCGCCGCCGGTGCCTCCGGGGCCGATGCCTGCGGAGCCGGTGCCTGCGGAGCCGGTGCCTGCGGAGCCGGTGCCTGCGGAGCCGCCGCCGGTGCCTCCGCGGCCGGAGCCGCGGGGGCGGCCTCCGGGACGGGAGCCGTCGGAGCCGCGGTCGAGCGGCGGGCCGTCGCGGTGCCGGCCGCCGCCTTCGCCACCGCCGCCTGGCGAGCCAGCACCTTGGCGGTGCCGGCCTGGGCCGCGGCCAGCGCCTTGGCCTCGGCGTCCGCCTGCTTGGCCTTCGTCTCGGCCTCCTGCTCCTGCTTGCTCTTCACCTCGAGGTTGAACAGGAAGCCGACCGACTCCTCCTTGATGCCGTCGAGCATCGCCACGAACATGTCGTAGCCCTCGCGCTGGTACTCCACGACCGGGTCGCGGTTGGCCATCGCGCGCAGGTGGATGCCGGCCCGGAGGTAGTCCATCTCGTAGAGGTGCTCGCGCCACTTGCGGTCCAGCACCGACAGCAGCACCCGCCGCTCCAGCTCGCGCATGACCTCCGCGCCGAGCGTCGTCTCGCGCTCCTCGTACGCGCGGTGCACGTCGTCGAGCATCGTCTGCTTGAGGTCCTCGGCGGAGAGGTCGGACTGCTCGCCGTCGGCCTTCTGCGCGATCAGCTCGTCGACGGTGAGGCCGACCGGGTACAGCGCCTTGAGACCCGTCCAGAGCTGGTCGAGGTCCCAGTCCTCGGCGTAACCGGTCTCGGTCGCGCCGTCGACGTAGGCGCTGATGACGTCGTCCACCATGGACCGGACCTGCTCGTGCAGGTCCGCGCCCTCGAGCACCCGGCGCCGCTCGTCGTAGATGACGGTGCGCTGCCGGTTGAGCACCTCGTCGTACTTGAGGACGTTCTTGCGGACCTCGAAGTTCTGCTGCTCGACCTGGGTCTGCGCCGAGAGGATCGCCCGGCTGACCATCTTCGACTCGATCGGCTGGTCGTCGGGCACCCGGAGGGTGTTCATCATCGACTCGAGCATCGGGCCGTTGAACCGGCGCATCAGGTCGTCGCCGAGGGAGAGGTAGAACCGTGACTCCCCCGGGTCGCCCTGGCGGCCGGAGCGGCCGCGCAGCTGGTTGTCGATCCGGCGGCTCTCGTGCCGCTCGGTGCCCAGGACGTAGAGACCACCGGCCTCGGTGACCTCCTCGTGCTCGGCCTTGACCTGCGACTTCGCGGCCTCGAGGGCCTCGTCCCAGGCGGCCTCGTACTCCTCGGGGGTGTCCGTCGGCGTCAGGCCCCGGGCCCGCAGCGCCTCGTCGGCGATGAACTCGGCGTTGCCACCGAGCTGGATGTCGGTGCCTCGACCGGCCATGTTGGTGGCGACGGTGACCGCCCCCGGCCGTCCGGCCTGGGCGATGATCGACGCCTCCCGGGCGTGGTTCTTGGCGTTCAGCACCTCGTGCGGGATACCACGCTTGAGCAGGTACTTCGCCAGCACCTCCGACTTCTCGACGCTCGCCGTGCCCACCAGCACCGGCTGGCCAGCCTCGTGCCGCTCGGCGATGTCGTCGACGACGGCGTCGAACTTCGCCTTCTCCGTCTTGTAGATGACGTCGGACCTGTCCTGCCGCACCATCGGCCGGTTCGTCGGGATCGGGACGACGCCCAGCGAGTAGGTCTGGTTGAGCTCGGCCGCCTCCGTCTGGGCGGTACCGGTCATCCCCGAAAGCTTGTCGTAAAGCCGGAAGTAGTTCTGGAGGGTGATCGTGGCGAGGGTCTGGTTCTCGTCCTTGATCTTCACCTTCTCCTTGGCCTCGATGGCCTGGTGCATGCCCTCGTTGTAGCGGCGCCCGGCCAGCACTCGGCCGGTGAACTCGTCGACGATGAGGACCTCGCCGTTGGTGACGATGTACTGCTGGTCCTTCTTGAACAGCTCCTTGGCCTTGAGGGCGTTGTTCAGGTAGCTGATCAGGGGCGTGTTGGCCGCCTCGTAGAGGTTCTCGATGCCGAGCTGGTCCTCGACGAACTCCACGCCCTCCTCGGTGACGGCGACGGTGCGCTTGTCCTCCTCCACCTCGTAGTGGACGTCGCGCCGCATCATCGGCACCAGCCGGGCGAACTCCCCGTACCACTTGGCGCTGGTCTCGGCCGGGCCGCTGATGATCAGCGGGGTGCGGGCCTCGTCGATGAGGATCGAGTCGACCTCGTCGACGATCGCGAAGTGGTGCCCCCGCTGCACGAGGTCGGCCTTGCTCCAGGCCATGTTGTCGCGCAGGTAGTCGAAGCCGAACTCGTTGTTCGTGCCGTAGGTGATGTCGGCGGCGTACTGCTCGCGGCGCACGGAGGGTGCCTGGCCGGACAGGATCGTGCCGACCGTCAGCCCCATGAACCGGTGCACCCGGCCCATCCACTCGGCGTCGCGCTTGGCCAGGTAGTCGTTGACCGTGATGACGTGCACGCCCTCGCCGGTCAGCGCGTTGAGGTAGGCCGGCAGGACACCGGTGAGCGTCTTGCCCTCACCGGTGCGCATCTCGGCGATGTTGCCCAGGTGCAGGGCGGCACCACCCATGAGCTGGACGCGGAAGTGCCGCTGGCCGAGGGTCCGGGTCGCCGCCTCGCGGACCACCGCGAACGCCTCCGGCAGGAGCGCGTCGAGGGACTCGCCGTCGGCGTAGCGCTCCTTGAACTCGTCGGTCTTCGCGCGGAGCTCCGCGTCGGTCAGGTCGGTGTAGTCGTCGGCGAGCGACTCGACCGCATCAGCGATCTTGCCCAGCCGTCGGACGAGCTTGCCCTCACCGGCACGGAGGATCTTCGAGAACAGCACACCCCCAGCGTAGGCGGCGGCACCAGCACTGCGGTCCGCGACGCGGGCACCCCCTCCCCCGATGCCCGGCCTAACCTCCATCCGTGCCGCACGACCTGGACGACCTCGGCCCCGATCTGCTCGCCTTCCTCACCGAGCGCCACCTGGCGACACTGACCACGCTGCGCCGCGACGGGACGCCGCACGTGGTGCCGGTGGGCGTCACCTACGACGCGGCGACGCGGACGGCGCGGGTGATCACCTCCGGCGGTTCGGCGAAGGCGCGCCACGTGCGGGACGGGCAGGCCCGGGTCGCCGTCTGCCAGGTCGACGGCCGCCGCTGGGTCACCCTCGAGGGGACGGCGGTGGTCCGGGAGGACGCTGCCTCGGTCGCCGACGCCGTCGCGCGCTACGCGGCCCGGTACCGGCAGCCCCGGGAGAACCCGGCACGGGTGGTCGTCGAGATCTCGGTCGACCGGGTGCTGGGCAACGCGTGAGGATCGGGCGGTGACGCTCGACCTCTCCGCCGTGGACCTGCGCACCGAGACGCTGCGCACCGAGCGGCTGGTGCTGCGGCCGTACCGCCCCGATGACGTGGGCGCCGTGCACCGCGCCTGCCAGGACCTCGCGATCCAGCGGTGGCTGCCGATGGTGCCGGTGCCCTACACGGAGGCGGACGCCCGGGCGTTCGTCGAGGAGGTCACCCCCGCCGAGCGGGCCACCGGGTCGGTGCTCGGCTGCGCGGTCGAGGCGGCCGGCTCGTTCGCCGGTACGGCGGCCCTGCGGCTGCTGACCGGCGAGTTGGGGCCGGCGGTCGGGTACTGGATCGCCCCCGAGGCGCGCGGGCGCGGGTACGCCGCGGAGGCGGCGCACGCGCTCGCCGAGTGGGCGCTGGGCCTGGGCGCACCGCGGGTGCACCTGTTCGCCGAGGTCGGCAACGGCGCGTCGCAGGCGACGGCCCGGCGGGCCGGCTTCCGCGAGGAGGGCGTCGTCCGCGCGTGCCTGCCCGGCCGCGACGGCGGGCGGGCGGACGCGGTGCTCTTCGGCCGGGTCGCCGGGGACTGACCCGGCGGTCGGGCGGGGGTGCGGCCGCACCGCACCCCCGTCCGGGGTCAGACGCCGGCCGAGGTGGCCACCGGCCGCTCGCCCGGCGCACTGCCGTCCGAGGGCACGGGGGCGAGCCGGATCAGGCCGTAGTCGTAGGCGTGCCGGCGGTAGACCACCGTCGGGACGCCGGTGTCGGCGCACTGGAAGAGGAAGAAGTCGTGGCCGACCAGCTCCATCTCGTGGAGGGCCTGGTCGACGGTCATGGGCGTCGCGGGGTGGTGCTTCTCCCGCACGATCTGCCCGGGCAGGTGCTCGTCCAGATCGGTGACGTGCGGCCCGGACGCTAGCTCGCGGTCGAGCGCGAGCTGCTGCTCGATGCCGAGCTCGGGGTGCCCGCCGTCGAGCGGCGCGCCGGTCAGGCGGACGCTGTCGGGGGTCCGGCGGCCGTGGTGCACCCGGCGGCGATCGGCCGCCCGGCGCAGCCGGTTGTCCAGCTTCGCGCTGGCCAGGTCGAGCGCGGCGTAGAAGTCGGGACCGGCCGCCTCGGCCCGGACGACGGGGCCCTTGCCGCGGAGGGTGATCTCCACGCGCTGGCAGCTGGCCGACTGGCGGGGGTTCTTCTCGTGGAACAGCTCCACGTCGATGCGGGACAGCTTGGCGTCGAACCGCTCCAGCTGACCGACCTTGTCCTCGACGTGTTGGCGGTAGTGCTCAGGGACCTCGACGTTGCGACCACGGACCACGATCTCCATGAGACCTCCCGGTTGGGGCGGGCGTTGGTCGCTTCGACGCTAGTCCCTCCCCCGGGGCCGCGACAGTCGATCGAGGTCGTGGGTGAGGACGGCGCCGGGCCGGTACCGGCCGGGGCCGGAGGAGCCGGGGAGCGGACCCGCCGGTTCCCTCGGCGTCGCGGCCACGACCGCCGCGACGACCGGGAGCCCGGCCGGACCGGTGCCGGCCGCGAGCACCGCCGCCGCCTCGGTGAGGGTGGCGCCCGTGGTCACCACGTCGTCGACCAGGACCAGCAGCGCGGACGCCGGCCGGGAGCCGCCGGCCGGCGCGAACGTGCCGGCGAGGTTGGCCCGCCGCTCGGCGACCGACAGCCCCGCCGAGTCGCGGACCCGCCCACGGCGGCGCAGCGCCCGGCTCTCGGCGGCGGCCACGCCGGCGGCGCGCAGCTCGGCCACCGCCCGCGCGGTCAGCTCCCGCACGTGGTCCCGGCCCCGGGCCCGGACGGCGGCGGGCGAGGCCGGCACGGGCACGAGCAGCACCGGAGGCCGCCCGTCCACGCCCAGCCGGACGGCGGCGACGGCCAGGGCGAGCGCGGTGCCCAGCGGCGCGGCCAGCTCGGCCCGCCCCTGCTCCTTGAAGGCGTTGATCGCCGGGCGGACCGGCCCCGCGTACCCGCCGGCCGCGACCGTCGGGGGGAAGCCCGCGGGGAACCGCCGGGGCTGCGCCAGCCGGGGCGCGGCGAGCAACCGCGCGCAGCGGGGGCACAGCGCCGGGCCGGGCAGCCCGCAGCCCGCGCAGGTGCGCGGCAGCACCAGGTCGGCCAGCGCCGACAGCACCGGGATCCCCATCGGACCAGCCTGCCCGGCCGACGGCCGGTCGCGCGGCCCGCGGCGTCATCTGTGGACGGGCCGCCGCCCCGGCGTCAGAGCGGGTAGAACGGCGCCGTGCCGGGCAGCGGCTCGGCGCCGCGGACCAGGGTCACCCAGGTGCCCCCGGCCAGCTGCCAGACGGTGTCGGCGGCGCTCACCAGCGGCTGGCGCAGCGGCGCGACGCCCAGCGCGGTCGGCTGGCTGGGCAGACCGGCCGTCGACACGGGGGCCAGGCCCCAGCCGTCGACCCCGACCGAGTAGGGGACGATGCGGTCCTCCCCCTCGTCCCCGGCCAGCACCAGCAGGGTGCCGCTGTCCCGCCAGCCGACGTCGATGACCCCGGCCAGCGTCGGCGCCACGTTCCGCAGGTCGCGCAGCACCACCGAGCCGTCGTCGGAGCGGACCACGGTGCCCACGTGCAGCCGCCGGCCCTGCGGCCCGTCGACGACCACCGCGGCCCGGACGCCGTCCGGGGAGAGCTGCAGCGCCTCCGCCCGGCCCAGGCCGGGCAGGGTGGGGGCGGCCACCGGTTGCGGGGGTCCCCCCGCCGGCACCCGGACGACCTCGGCGCCGTCGCGCACCACCCACGCCTCGGTACGGGTGGCCGCGACGGTGGGCGCGCTCAGCGTGCCCGCGCGCAGCACCTCGGTCAGCTCGCCGCCGTAGTCGCCGGCGAGCAGCGCGGCCCCGTCGGCGTCGGTGCGCACGCCGGCGAGGAAGGAGAGCTGACCGGTGGCCGAGTCGGCCGCGATCGCCGCGCTGCCCAGCCCGTGGACCCCGGTGCCCGCCGGGCCGGGGACCGGCTCCCCCTCGGGGACGGTCAGCACGGCGCCGGCGTCGATGTAGTGCCCCACCCCGTCGACCGGCACGGCGTCGGGGTCGAAGGAGGCCCAGTCCTCGACGGTCTGCTGCCGGGACACCCCGCCCGGGGTCACCGGCTCCCCGTCGAGCAGGACGACGACGTTGCTGATCCGCGGCTGGTCGAGCTGCTGGAGGTTCCACACCAGCTGCGCGCAGATCTCGGCCAGCAGCGGTGTGGGCTCGGCCGGCAGGCCGGTGAGCTCCACGGTCGCCGTCTGCCCCTCGACGGTCACCGCGCGGACCAGCTCCACCCCGCTGAGCGGGTTCCGGACGCCGGCCGCCAGCGGGGCCGACGGCCCCGCGATCAGCCGTTCGACCAGCGCGGTGGGCTGTGACTCGCCGCGGATCAGGTACCGGGGGTCGGGGACCACGCGCTGCCCCGTCCAGTCGAGGAAGTAGGCCGCGATGCCGTCGTAGAGCCGGCGGAAGTCGGGCTCCAGCATGATCAGGCCGTCGGGCGGCGTGCTGATCCGCCACTCGCCGTCGACCTGCTCCAGGCTGAACGTGCGGGTGAACACCCCCCGCTCGGCCGCCGTGAAGATGCCTCGCGGATCGACCGTCCCGATCAGGTTGGCGGTCACCGTGACGGCGCCGGCGTCGGTGACCGCCACGGCGAAGTCCGTCCCGATGACGCTGATCCCGCTCTCGTCGGGGTCCCACGCCTGGTCCGCTGCGGGCGTGAGGTACTGGCGGGCGACGGGGTACCGGCGGACCGTGCTGGCCGCCGCGTTGATGAAGTCGCGCACGATCTCCTCGGCGCTGGCCCCGATCTCCGGCGGCAGCGGCTCGACGCCGACCGCCTGGGGCACCCGCGCCGGCGCCTGGGTGATCTCCTGGACCGGGGAGCTCGACGGCACGGTGGAGCACGAGGTCAGGGCCAGCAGGGCAGCCAGCACCACGATGGCGAGCGTCCTGGCCCGGCTCATCGGGGCATTCCCGGCCGGCGCAGCTTGACCGGCCGCAGCGGGAGCGGGGAGCTGGTCAGGTCCTCGCCCGCGACCAGCGGCAGGGTGAGGCGGAACTGCGCGCCGGCGCCCGGCTGGCCCCACACCTGCAGCCAGCCGCCGTGCAGCCGGGCGTCCTCGAGGCTGATCGACAGCCCCAGCCCGCTGCCGCCCACCGTGCGGACGCGGGAGGGGTCGGCCCGCCAGAAGCGGTCGAACACGTGCTGGGCCTCGCCCGAGCTGAGGCCCACCCCGTGGTCGCGGACGGTCACCGCCGCGGCCGAGCGGTTGGCCGCCAGGGTGATCTCCACGGGGTGGCCGGAGCCGTGCTCGATGGCGTTGCCGACCAGGTTGCGCAGGATGCGCTCGACCCGGCGGGCGTCCACCTCGGCCAGCACCGCGGAGTCCGGGTAGGTCACCTGCAGCTCGCAGTCGTGCCGCTGCGCCAGCGAGGTCATGCCGTCGACCACCCGGCCGACCAGCGCGCCCAGGTCGGTCGGCGCCGAGTCCAGCACGGCCGCGCCCGCGTCGTACCGGCTGATCTCCAGCAGGTCGGTCAGCAGGCCCTCGAAGCGGTCCAGCTCCGCCCGGAGCAGCTCCGCGGAGCGGCCGACGTGCGCGGGGAAGTCCTCCCGCGACTCGTAGAGCACGTCTGCGGCCATCTGCACGGTGGTCAGCGGGGTGCGCAGCTCGTGGGACACGTCCGAGGTGAACCGCTGCTGCAGCTGGGAGAGCCCCTCCAGCTGGGTGATCTGGCGCTGCAGGCTGTCGGCCATCGCGTTGAAGCTGGTCGCCAGCCGCGCCAGGTCGTCCTCGCCCCGGACCGCCATGCGCTCCTCGAGCTGCCCCTCGGCCAGCCGCTGGGCGGTGCCGGCCGCCTGCCGCACCGGGTCGACCACGAGCCGGGTGACCAGGACGCCGATGCCGACGACGAGCAGGGTGAGGGCGACGCCGCTGATCACCACGGTGCTGCGGATCAGCGAGAGGCTCTCCTGCTCCTGCTGGAGCGGGAAGGCGTAGTACAGCTCGATCTGGTCGGGTCCCGTCGCGTCACCGGTGACCGGTGCCCCCACGAGCAGGCTGGGCCGCAGCTCGCCGGTGGTGCCGGGGACCATGTCGTACTTGGACGCCTGGCTGCCGGCGTCGACGACGGCCCGCAGTTCGGGCGGCAGCGCGGCGTACAGCGGGCGGCGGCTGGTGGCCGTCCGGTCGCGGTCGCCGGTGCGGTACACCATCACGACGTCGAAGTCGCCGGCCGCGCCACCGCGGTCGAGCAGCTGGTTGACGGTGCGGGCCAGCGTGGCCCGGACGCTGGCGGCGTCGCCGGTGGCGATGCCGGCCACCTCGATCTGGGCGTAGACGACTCCGGCCTGGACCTGGTCGATGGCGGCCTGCCGCTTCACGTCGAGCAGCTGGTCCTTGATCTGGCTGAACAGGACCATGCTCACGATCAGCACGACCGTGCCGGCCAGCAGCATGGTGATCGCGCCGATGCGCACCTGCAGCGACGAGCGCCAGGTCCGCACGCCCCGCGCGGCCAGCACCCGGAGGGTTGCCCGCGCCCGGCGGCGGGCCCGCCCGGCCCGCCGGCGCAGCCCGCGCCGGATCCGGGTGAGCTCGGCGCGGCCCTGCGGTCCGCGACCGCCCCCGCCCGGCGCCGGCCGGCCGGCCGCGGTGCCCGGCTGCGGGGTCCGGGTCGCCGTCACCGGACCAGTGTCCCCCAGCCGGCGCGCTGCGCGGGGAACCCGTCCGGCGCCGTCGCCGGTCCGCTCGCGGTGCCCCGTGCCTCGCTCACGGGGGTCCGGCCTTGTACCCCACCCCGCGCACGGTCAGGACGATCTCGGGCTTCTCGGGGTCGCGCTCGACCTTGGCGCGGAGGCGCTGCACGTGCACGTTGACCAGCCGGGTGTCGGCGGCGTGCCGGTACCCCCACACCTGCTCGAGCAGCAGCTCACGGGTGAACACCTGGCGCGGCTTGCGAGCCAGCGCCACGAGCAGGTCGAACTCCAGCGGCGTCAGCGCGATGGGCGCCCCGTCGCGGGTGACCTGGTGCGCCGGGACGTCGATCTGCACGTCACCGATGCTCAGGTTCTCCGCCTGCCCGGTCTCGCCGCGCCGGAGCTGGGCGCGGACGCGTGCCACGAGCTCCACGGGCTTGAACGGCTTGGTGACGTAGTCGTCGGCGCCGGCCTCCAGCCCCTGGACGACGTCGATCGTGTCGCCCTTGGCGGTCAGCATGACGATCGGCACGGTGGACTGGGTGCGGATGTCCTGGCAGATCTGCAGGCCGTTGCGGCCGGGCAGCATCAGGTCCAGCAGGACCAGGTCCGGCCGGGTCTGCTGGAAGACGCCGACGGCGCGGTTGCCGTCGGAGACGAACGCCGGCTCGTACCCCTCGCGGCGCAGCACGATGCCGAGCATCTCGGCGAGGGCGGCGTCGTCGTCGACGACCAGGACACGGCCGCGGCTGGGTCCGTTCTGCGGAGCGGTGGGGGGCACGGCGACCATTCTGCGCGACGCACGCCCGAAAGTGCTCCGCCCCGCCCGGGAAGATCCCCCGGGCGGGGCGGAACGCGCAGGTGAGCCTGCCGCTACGAGGTGCTCAGTACCGGTAGTGGTCGCTCTTGTAGGGGCCCTCGACCGGGACGCCGATGTAGTCCGCCTGCACCTTGGACAGCTCGGTCAGCTTCACGCCGAGGGCCCCCAGGTGCAGCCGCGCCACGTGCTCGTCGAGCTTCTTCGGCAGCACCGTGACGCCCGGGGTCTGCCCCTCGTAGGCGGCGCGGTTGTTCCACAGCTCGATCTGGGCGAGCACCTGGTTGGAGAACGAGGCGCTCATGACGAAGCTCGGGTGGCCCGTGGCGTTGCCGAGGTTCAGCAGCCGGCCCTCGGACAGCAGGATGATCGTGTGGCCGTCGGCGAACCGCCACTCGTCCACCTGCGGCTTGATCGTCGTCCGCTCGATCCCGGGCGTGCGGGCCAGCCCGGCCACGTCGATCTCGTTGTCGAAGTGCCCGATGTTGCCGATGATCGCCTGGTGCTTGGTCTGCCCGAGCTGCTCGGCGGAGATGATGTCCTTGTTGCCGGTCGCCGTGATGATGATGTCGGCCTTGCCGATCACCTCGTCGAGCGTGGTCACCTCGTAGCCGTGCATCGCCGCCTGGAGGGCGTTGATCGGGTCGATCTCGGTGACGATGACCCGGGCACCCTGGCCGCGCAGCGACTCCGCGCAGCCCTTGCCGACGTCGCCGTAGCCGCAGACGACGGCGACCTTGCCGCCGATCATCACGTCGGTGGCGCGGTTGATGCCGTCGATCAGCGAGTGCCGGCAGCCGTAGAGGTTGTCGAACTTGCTCTTGGTCACCGAGTCGTTGACGTTGATCGCCGGGAAGAGCAGCCGGCCCTCGCGGGCGAGCTCGTACAGGCGCATGACGCCGGTGGTGGTCTCCTCGGTGACGCCGGTGATGCCCTGGCCGATCCGGGTCCAGTACCCGTCGTCCTCGGCGAGCGTGCCGCGCAGCACGTCGAGGATGACGCCGTACTCCTCGGAGTCGGCCTCGGTGGTGTCCGGGACGACGCCGTCGGCCTCGAAGCGGGTGCCCAGGTGGATCAGCAGCGTGGCGTCACCGCCGTCGTCGAGCAGCATGTTGGGGCCGACGACCGCGCCGGCCTCGTCGCGGAACTCGAACAGCCGCTGGGTGCACCACCAGTACTCGGGGAGGCTCTCGCCCTTCCAGGCGAAGACCGGCACGCCGGCGGGCTCCTCGGGGGTGCCCTCGCCGACGACGATCGCCGCGGCGGCGTGGTCCTGGGTGGAGAAGATGTTGCAGCTGACCCAGCGGACGTCGGCGCCCAGGGCGGTCAGCGTCTCGATGAGGACGGCGGTCTGCACGGTCATGTGCAGCGAGCCGGCGATGCGGGCACCGGCCAGCGGCTGCGCGTCGCCGTACTCGGCGCGCAGCGCCATCAGGCCGGGCATCTCGTGCTCGGCGAGCTGGATCTCCTTGCGGCCGAAGCCGTGCAGGGAGAGGTCGGCGACCTTGAAGTCGGCCTCGCCGGTCGGGGTGGTCAACGTGCGGGTGCCAGTGCTGGCGGTCATGTCGCTCCATGGTCCGCACCCGCCGCGGGAGGGCGGGCGCTCGGGGTCTCAGGCTGAGCGAGCATGCCGAGGCTTCGGCGGGGCTCGTACCGCCGTCCAGGATAGGACGACGCCCCGGTGGCGGCGGCCGGTCGGCCACAGCTCATCGGTCGCGCACGACCTGCTTCGGCGTGTCCGCCCGGGGGGGGGGGGGGGGGGGGGGGGGGGGGGGGGGGGGGGGGGGGGGGGGGGGGGGGGGGGGGGGGCGGCGCGCGCGGCCGCGCGGGGCGGGTGGGGGTGGGGGGCGGGGGGGGGCCGGGGGGGGGGGGGGGGGGG